>DATBFY010000766.1:0-3403 GCA_036558265.1 Tepidisphaeraceae bacterium
CGAAGGTATCCCGGGACTAACGTAGCGGCGGGTGTTGGACCGCAGGGGCCTCAACGCCGGCGCACGATCGCCGGCGGTGGGGGAGGCGGCAGCAACTCCACGGCGCGCTGCCAGATCGTGCCATTGTCGAATTGGATCGTCATGCCGTCCGGCGAGTAGACGGCGCCGACCTGCGCGCGGTCGACCCAGATGCGGCCCGGGTAGTCGAGCCAGGCGCGCGACGCCATGCCGGCCTCGTTCACCAGGTTCATCTCGCGTCCGTATTGCGTGACGAACGCGAACCGGCCCGGCTCGATGGCCACGCAGTTCTGGACGCACTGATAGCGCCCGGTCAGGTTGACGTCCTGGGCGAGGGCAGGGCTCGCGGCCGCCGCGATGGACATGGCGACGAGGGCGGTTACCGCTTTCATGGCGTACTCCTGTGCAACAGCATGGGCACCGGTCTTGATCCAGCGCGAGCCAGTTTATTCGCCTACGCCCGACGGAAACAGGTGCCGCTCGGATTCACGATTAACAGCGTCAGCGATGCTCGTGCGGCGAAAGACCCCGGGCTCCTGCCCGGGGGGCTCGCGAGGCATGTCGGTCGGGTGCAGCGGAGCGAGCGGCTCGCGTCACTGCACCTGGCTCATGTCGACCTTCTTCCACGAGTCGTCCGGGTTGTAGGCCGACATGTTGGCGGCGACCTGGGCGGTGCGCGCACCGAGGTCTTTCTCGTAGACGGTGCCGTCGTGGTTGACGATGAACGTCATCACGCCGGAGTTGCCGTACTCGGCCGGCCAGGCGACGAGCGCGAAGCCGCCGATCATCTTGCCCTTCACCACGTAGTCCTGCACGCCGCCCTGCGCAGCCGGCCCCTGCCGGGTGAGGACCTTGTAGTAGTAGCCGTGGAACGGCGTGCGCTGGTCGCCGCCGCGGACGCGATAGCCCTGGGCGGACGCCGCCGCCGCGAGGTCGCCGAGCGGGCTCTGCTCCTCGCCCGCCGCCGTCGGCCAGTAGAGCCCGTCCTTCTTGCCCGGTTGGCTGACGATGCGCTGGGCATAGACTCCGGTGCCGGCGCCACGGTCCTTGTCCGCATATTCGTTCTGCGCGTCGACATAGGCGAGAACCGCCAGGATGGTGTCGAGCTCGTTGGCGCCGACGCGGCGATAGAGCACTTCGATGCGGCCGGCGGCGGTGTCGAAGCTCCAGGCGTCGCCCTTGCGCACGAGCGGGATCGGGAAGGGGAAATCGTCCTTTCCGATGATCAGCAGTGCGCGGTCGCCCTCGGGCTGGATCTCGTGCTTCTCGTCGTAAGCGGCGATGAACTCCTTGCGCACCCCTTCGTCGGCGACCTCGTCGCCGGACGAGACGATGTCCTCGCCGGCCGGGCCGAGCACGGTCAGCAGGGCCTTGCGGTCGCTGGCCTTCGCGGCGGCGACGAGCGCGCTTGCCGCCTCGTCCGGGGTCTTGAAGGTTTGCTGCGCGCTCGCGCCGGATGCGCTCGCACACAAGAGGAACGCCGCGGCCGCCGCGAGGCGCGCGAGCGAACGGCAGGGATGAGTCTCGGCACGGTGATGGGTGCTGGTCATGACATCCTCGATCGAATCCTGGTCCTGTTCTCGATGGTCGGGACGGGGCCGCGGGGCCCCGTCCGTGAGGTTGTCTCAGTGGACCGCCACCCCGGCCGGAACGTGCGCTCCGGTCGCGATCCATCGGTCGTAGGTTTCGAACTTGACGCCGAGCCGGTCGTAGAAGACCCGCAGGTAGCCGTCGCGGCCGCGCATGACCGCCCGCGGCGCCACGCTCTGCACCTCCTGGGCGATCACGCCCACATAGGCCGTCTGGCTGCCATTGTAGCTGAAGCGATAGAAGCCGAGGCCGTTGTCGAGGTGACCGAGCAGCACGACGTCGTGCTTGAGCGCGATGTCGGACCGGCGTCCGCCGCCGCCGCCGCGCCCACCGCCACCGCCGCCGCGCATGCCACCGCCGCCGCCCATACGGGCGCCGCCGCCACCACCCATGCGGGCGCCGCCGCCGCCACCGCGTGGGCCGGCGCCGGCGAACTGCGGGCCGCGCGCACCGACGCTCGCCTGGCCGCGCGCCGACTGACGGTTCGCCGTGGCCTTGGGCGTCGGCTTCATCGCGTTGCTGCGCTGTCCGCCGCCCTTGGGCGTCGGACGGTTCGCCGTTCCGGCGCCACCGCCGCCGGGCCGGTTGGCCGCTCCGCCACCGCCGCCGGGCCGATTGGCCGCGCCCGCGCCGCCGCCTGGACGGTTCGCACCCGCACCCGCGCCTGCGCCGCCGCCCGGCCGATTGCCGGGGCCGGGGCTGAGCACCTGGTTGCCGCTGCGCCCACGGAAGTCCATGCGGTTCGACGCGCCGGCGCGAACGTTGTTGTTGCCGAAGCGGTTCTGCACATTCACGTTGTTGTAGCGCACGCCGCCGCGGTGCGCCGCGTTATGGGTCCAGTTGCCGCGATTGTACGGGGTCACGATCCCGCGGTTGCCCCAGTTGCAGCCGCCGCCCCAGCCGTAGCCGCCCGACGCCCAGCGTCCGACCAGGTAGCCGGCGCCGAAGCCGATGCCCGCCCCGATGATGCCGGCGCCGATGTAGCCCGGATAGCCCCAGTACTCGGGCGGATAGTCCGAATATGGCCAACCGCCATAGACGACGTTCGGATCGTAATAGGGCACGTAGACCGTGTTGGGATCGGTCTGCTCGATGGCAATCGTCTGGCGCCCGCTCTCCTGCTTGACGACGACCTTCTGCTGCTTGGTGTCCTGCAGCTTGTTGTTCTTCTGCGCCCGGTCGCGCAGGCGCTGGATGGCGTCCATCACGTCGGGCTGCTGCGCCAGCACCGCATCGCCGAGCTTCTGCGTCCAGTCGAGCTTGTCGCTCATCGTCTTCAACACGTCGGGCGTGGCGACGAGGCTTTTCACGCTGTCGTCCCAGCCCTGCTTGTCGGTCTCGGTCTTGAGCGCGTCGCCCTTGAGGTTCTTGTTCTGGTCGGCCCACCGGCTCGCCTGCACCACCTCGAGCGGATAGGTCGATGCCTGCAGGACGAGGGAGAGCAGCGTGTCGGGATAGAGCGCGATCGGCGCCACCAGCGCGTCGAGCTGCTCGGGCTTGAGCAGCTGGTCGGTGGAGGCCGGGGTTGGAGAGGTCTGGGCCGGGGAGGTCTGGCCCTGCGCCATGGCGGCGCCGGGCATGATCAGGAATAGCAAAGCGACCAACCAGGGTCCTATCGTTCGCACGATCATTCTACGCCTCCTGTCGAAGTCCTCGACGACCTGATTTCGTGAATCCTCGCAAGCGCGATCGCGGCCCGGGGTGAACCACGGATGCCCCCTCCAGGGCTTTAGTTGTCCCGGCTCGACGCGAGTTGATCTGGATCAATTTTGCGCGCCGGGCCCCGGCCGAGGCC
>DATBFY010000767.1:0-3124 GCA_036558265.1 Tepidisphaeraceae bacterium
AATGGCCGTGATCGAGGCTGACCTCTTCCCATGATCTCGATCATCATTCCCTGCTGGAACGACGCCGCGGCATTGGAGGAATGCCTCGGGCGGATCGTCCCGATCAGCGGGGGACACGAGATCATCGTCGCGGATGCTTCCAGCACGCCCGCCTGCGCCGCGATCGCCCGTTCGTTTGCGGGCGTCCGCCTGGTCGCCCGCGACCAGCCCAACCGGGGCCGGCAGATGAATGCGGGGGCGGCGATCGCCCGGGGCGATGCGCTGCTCTTTCAGCATGCGGACACGGAACTGTCGGCGGATCATCTCGCGGCCATCGAGACCGCGATGCGCGATCCCCAAGTCATCGGCGGCGCGTTTCACCGCAAGTTCCACCCCAGCCACACCCGCCGGCAATGGCTGGTCCCCCTCGTGCGCCGGTGGCAGGCGCGCCGCAAGATCTTTTACGGCGATCAGTCCCTTTTCGCCCGACGCGAGCACTTCCAGAGGATGGGTGGTTATGCCCCCATCGCCCTGCTGGAAGATGTCGAATTTTCGAGGCGGCTGAAACGCTGCGGCGGCAGGGTCGTCGTGCTCGATCCGCCCGTCCTGTCCTCCGCCCGCCGCCACACGCGCCATGGCAGGCTCCGGGTGACGCTGGAGAATCTCGCGATGGTCTGGCTCTTCAACCTGGGCGTCTCGCCCGACCGCCTGCACCGCTGGTACTACCGAAAGGCGCGCCGGCTGTCGCGCGAGGGCAACCCATCGGCGCTGGGAACCGCCCAGATCACCTCCGGCTGACCGGCTAATCCGCTCCCGCCCGAAGCTGGATCGCGCCGACGTCGGTCATCCGGCCGACGTGCACGGTGACACCCTGTCGCTTGCCGGAGATGCCCACTCGACTGCCCGTTTTCACCGCCCTGACGACCAGGTTGCTGCCGGGCGGGACGTGATCCACCACAAACGCGCCGCTGCGGTCGCTGCTTGACGAGCCCAGCGCCTGCGCGACCGGGCCCGGTTCCAGCACCGTCACCGTGACCCCGCCCACGCCTTCGTGATTGGCGTCCTCGACCCGTCCCGCGATCGCGCCGGTCGTCGCGTCCCCGCCTCGACGGCCCATCGTGCAACCCGCCACCAGCAGGCAACCCAACATCGCGATCGTCCGCCAACGTGTCATCGGCGACAGTGTAGTCCAAGGATGCGGCGGGGCGAACCTCACTTTCCTGTTCGGCCGCCGGCTTTGGCGCGGTAGACTCGCCCGCGTCATTTCCACGGAGCATGCATGACAACCACTCGACGACGATTTCTGGGGACCGGCCTGGGCGCGGGCGTCGCGATCGGCGCTGGCGGCCTGGGTTTTCTAAGCCGCCTGCGCCCGGTCTGCGCGGCCGACGCGAAACTTGACGCAACGCTCGTGCGCATCGACAGCGGGATCGAGCCGACGGTCCGCCTTCTGGAGGAGACGCCGCGCGAAAAGCTGCTCGAGGAGGTGGCGACCGCGGTCCGCAAAGGGCTGAGCTACCGCGAACTGCTCGCGGCGCTGCTCCTGGCAGGAGTGCGAAACGTCCAGCCGCGGCCGCAGGTGGGCTTCAAGTTCCACGCGGTGCTGGTGATCAACTCCGCGCACCTGGCGAGCCAGGCGTCGGCGGACGGCGACCGCTGGCTGCCGATCTTCTGGGCGCTCGATCGCTTCAAATCGGCGCAGCTCGAGACGCAGCGCACCAGCGGCTGGCGGATGGGGGCGGTGGACGAGTCAAAGGTGCCGCCCGCCTCCAAGGCCAGGGAATCGTTCATCCACGCCATGGACAACTGGGACGAGGCCGAGGCCGACGTCGCGGCGGCCGCGCTGGCCCGCGGGACCGGCCGCAACGAGTGCTTCGACCTCTTCGCCCGCTACGGCGCGCGCGACTTCCGCGACATCGGCCACAAGGCGATCTATGTCTCCAACAGCTTCCGCACGCTCGAGGCCATCGGCTGGCAGAACGCCGAGCCCGTGCTGCGCTCGCTGGCGTACGCGCTGCTCAAGTATGACGGCGACAACCCGTCGAAGTCCGACGCCGCCGCCGATCGCCCCGGGCGGCGAAACCTGGAGCTGCTGAAGAAGGTCCGCCCCGACTGGCAGGACGGCAAGCCCAATCCCGATGCGGCGGCTCACCTGCTGGAGGTCTTCCGCACGTCCTCGGACGAAGATGCGTGTACCGCGGTCGTCGAGGCGCTCAACGGCGGCGTCTCTCCGGCATCGGTCGGGGATGCGCTTTTGTCGGCATCCGGCGAGCTGCTGATGCGAAAGACCGGCATCGTCACGCTGCACTCGGTCACCTCGTCGAACGCGCTGCGGTTCGCCTACGAGGCCGCTGCCGATCCGCACACGCGCCTGCTGATGATGCTCCAGAACGCCGCGTTCGTGACGCTCTTCCGCGGGGCGGCAGGCAAGCTGTCGGACGCGCGGCTGGACCAGATCGAGCCCGCGGAAGCCACGAGCGTTGCGGATGTGTTCGCTCACGACGCCAAGGATCGCGCCGCGGCGGCGCGGCAGGCGCTGGGCTTCCTCGACCGTGGGGGCAACGGGGCCGAACAACTCATGCACGAGGCGAGGCGCCTCGTCTTCCTCAAGGGCAACGACGCGCACGACTACAAGTACAGCTCGGCCGTGCTCGAGGACTACTACCACGTCTCGCCGCGGTGGCGCAACCGCTTCCTGGCGACGAGCCTGTACTACCTGCCCACCAGCACGCAGCCGGACAACAAGCTCGTGGAGCGCATCCGGGCGGCGCTGGCATGAAGGGAAAAAAAGGTGAGGCCCAGGGCCGTAAGTCCCTGGGCCTCAGACGATGCGAGAAGCTCGTACAAAGGTTCTCGCGCACGCTGACGAGGGCATCGGTCAGGCGAGCACGCCCGCATCGTCGATCGAATGGTTGCTGTTGAAGACGAGCGGCAGGGGGGTCGCAGGCGCCTCAACGACGTCGCTGGCCGCGCTATCCGCGGTGCCGGCCGTGGACTGATCCGCGCCGGCGCCGTCGATCTGGTCCATGCCGCCCGCGCCGCCGACGGTGTCCTCGCCCATCACCTGGCGATCGCCATCCATCATCGGCTTGACGTCTGCCGAAACCTGCCCGCCCGCGCGGGTGTACCAGTCGTCGGCCGACTC
>DATBFY010000768.1:0-12486 GCA_036558265.1 Tepidisphaeraceae bacterium
TTGGTTTTTTCGCCGCTGTGGAACTGACGGTGGACGGACTGCCGGCCGGTCAAACGACGGCGCGGGTCAGGACGTTTGTGGTGGACGAGGAACGCTCAAACGCGTTTACGGCCTGGAAAAAGATGGACAGTCCCCGGCAGCCGACCGCCGAGCAATACCGGCGGCTCGAAGAGGCCGGAAAACTCTGGGGCGGGCCTGAGGAGACGGTTGCCGTCAAGGAAGGCAAGGTGACGCTTCCATTCGACCTGGCACGACGAGGCGTGGAGTTGGTGGTGGTGGAGCGGCAGAAGTGAACTCGCACCGGTCCGTTCAATTGTCCGGCGTGACATCGCCCGGGGCGTGGTATTTGTCCGGATCGGACGCCGCGCCCGAGAGGGACTGCGGGCTCAAGTACACGTTGCACCAGTCGCCGCCATAGACGACGTTGCCGATCCAGATCCAGCCCTGGGCTTCGAGTTCCTCCTTGGGGACGATGAGGTTGCGATCGGCGTTGGATTGGCCAAAGATCGGGTCCCAGATAAGGATGGTCCCCGGCGTGTGCTTGTAGACGTTGTCCTTGCCCCAGGCGGCGCCGCGCTTGGGATCGGACTGGGAGAGGTCCATGAAGTAGTAAACGCTGGGCGGGGTGGCCATGACGCGGGGGTAGTCTTGCGCGAGGCCCGGTGTCTTTTCATACCACTCGGCGACGGCCTTGCCCATCAGGTCACCGTCGTAGAGGCGCAGGGGGAAAACCTGGTAGTAGCGATTGGCAAAGATCGGCGTCGTGGCAAACAACCCCGCGACCAGGAACGGCGCGGGAAGTCGAAAGCGCAGCCACACCCACTCCCACCCGCGCGCGACCACCAGGGCCCAGAACGGAGAGACGCTTAGCAGGTACCGCGGCTCGCCGCTGCTGGCCATCAACCCGAACGTCCAGAGGAAGGTGTGCACGACCAGGACGGCAAGCGGGATCGCCGCGACGAAGAACGCGCAGCGGCGGAAGTGGGCATCGTCGAATGCGCTGTCAGAGATCGGTGGGTCCTCTGCCCCCCCAAGCCAGGGCACCCAGGGTCGCAGCGCATCCTTCACACAACCCCACGCCCCGACAAACACGAACGGGAACATCATCGGCGAGAGGATCACCGGCAGGATCCCGATGAAGTAGTACCAGTGCCCCGAGCCGTACGCGCTCTTGGCGGCGTAAGGCCAGTTCTTCTTGAGCCACAGATACCACGGCAGGTCGCCCGGACGATCCCACGACACCCAGCCGAAGTAACTCCACAGCAGGCACGGGACCGGAAGGATTGCCAGGTAATACCACCGGCGGTGATAGATCAGCGCCGCGATCGCCAGAAGGACCAGGCCCAGGCCCTCGGGTCGGCCGGTGGGCGAGATCGAGACGAGGATCGCCATCGCCAGGAAGTTCTTCGCCTGGTACGCCCAGAGGGCCAGGATCGCGACCAGCCCAAACGGGATCTCGGTCAGCTCGGAAAACGAGTGCGCGAAGAAAAGCGGCTGTGCGAACAGCAGGATCGCCGCCATCGCCGGCATGCGCGATCTCTGGTTCTTGGCGACGCGGTAAACCACCAGGGCGCTGGCGACCGCCATCGCCAGGCTCATCGCGCGCGCCCCCGCGACGCCGGCAAGATTGGCGGGGATCGCGTACACCGCCGTGCACAGGGGCCGTCCCCAGACATTGACGAAGTAACTCCACTCGCGGAAGGAAAAGCGCGCGAACATGTAGTGCGTCATCGCGTCGGCTTCGAGGAAACCCAGGGAGCGTGCGCCGACCCAGAGGGATAGGGCAGAGAAGATGACGATGCCCAGGACCAGGGCGAGGCGGTTGTGGAACGTGCGCGGAGGGGGAGCATCTGGCAGGGAGATTGCCGCAAGGGCCGCGGCGGCGGGCTCACGCAGTTGGCTCATCGCCGGCGATTATGCGGCATCCTGGCGGTGGCGTAAATCGGTGCGGCGAGGTGATCCGGTCCGGTGCGGAGGCTCGGAAGGAGAGGAGTGGTTGGTCGGAGACTCTTCCAGGGCAGACAAGAATGTCTGCCCCACCGGAGCAGGCTTCTCGGGGCGCAGCTCCGTGCGGAGGCCGCGCACGTCCTGGAGGAACTCCTTGCGCAGCACGTAACGGGTGGTCGTGGCGGCAGCGAAGCAGTAGAGGAAGAGTTCGAGCGGAGTGATGTGGGCGATGCGGCGCGAGCAGAAGACCGCCATGCCGGCGGCGGCGGCCCACTCGCAGAGCGAGATCATCGCGAAGTCGCGCCAGGGGCGGGGGCGGATCAGGAACTCGCGCTGCGTGCGCGTGTAGCGCACGTGGAAGACGGCGGTGGCGATGATGGCGGCGGCGTAGGCGATCGCGATGGCCGGGGGTGGGGCCACCAGGCCGTCGGCACGGGACTTGGCCAGTGCCAGCAGGTAGACGGCGAAACCGACGAGCCACGCCGACGCGGTCGCGATCAGAAACTTGATGACCGGCGAGATCCGCGGGAAGAAGAAATCGTAGAGGCGGCTTAAGTGTTCGAGGTACTTGAACTGCTGGCGAACGGTGAGTTTCGACTGCCCGGCGTGACGAGTGGCGAAGTGGATCGGCACCTCGACCACGCGCCGGGCGCCGCACTTGCACATGAGCTCCAGGCCGACCTTGTAGCCGATCGGGGTGAGGTGGCGGGCGCGGGCAAACGTCTCTCGATGGAGGGCGAAGAAGCCGGACATCGGGTCGTGGGCGTCGCCGGCGAACGGGCGGGCGAGGAACGTGGCGGCCTTGGAGTTCACGCGGCGGAGGAGGGACCATTCCGACTTCGTCGAGCCGCCAGCCGTGTATCGGGAGCCAAGGGTGAAATCGGCGCGGTCTTCCTGGAGCGGGCGGAGGAGCTCGGGGATGGACTCGGGCGGATGCTGGAGGTCGGCGTCCATGACGACCAGGAATCCGCCTGCGGCCTCGCGAAGGCCATGGAGGACCGCGCCGGCAAGCCCGTCCTTCGGTTCACGGACGATCAGGCGAAGTGGATAGCGGCGGGCGAGGGCGGCGCAGACGTCGGGCGTACGATCGGGGCTGGAATCATCGACGATCAGGATCTCATAGGTGCCGGCGGCCATCGCGGCGGCGATGCGCGGGATCAGCAGCGGGAGGTTTTCGGCCTCGTTGAGAGTAGGGAAGATGATGGAGACTTGCGGATCGGACACTCCCTTGTGTTATCGGCACAAGAGAGGCGTGAATTTGCTTGCTGTCGTGATCGCGGCTCAGGCCCTGCGGCGGCGGGCGAGCAGGCCGACAGCACCGATCGCCAGCAGCGCGGTCGTGGCGGGCTCGGGAACCACGCCGGAGACGATCACATCGCGCGCGATCCGGGCGTCGGCGGCGGTGTACGTCGGCGTGCGCGACAGCAGGGTGAAGGGACTACCGGACTCGGCGGCGAGCAGTTCGGCCTCGGTAAAGGGGCGGAGCGACCCGATGGTGGACGTGTCGCGGGTGGAGACGAGCAGGTTGTCGGCCTGGTCGAAAGTCAGGGCGTCCACGAACGCGGCGACGGTGTCGTTGGTGAGCCGGAAGGGTGCGGCGGTCGGGAACGTGCCGGTCGCCGGATCGAAATCAACTTCGTACAAACCGTCGTTGCCCATCGGGACCAGGATCTTATTACCGCGCGGATCCAGGACGGACTCGGCGGAGAGGGTGAGCTGCGTGCCGCTGACGGGCCCGTTGCCGGTCGGCGTGGTCCAGGTCTGGTTGGCACCGGTGCCGGTGTTCATGGACCACAGCCTGTTCTGGGTGCGGCTGCTGGTGATCAGGTAGTTGCCATCGCCGCTGAGGGAGAGTTGGTGCCCGCTGCCGCGGTCGGCGCCGGTGAAGCCGGTGAGGGTGCCCAGTGCGGTTCGGGTGTAGGTGCCGCCGCCCGCAGGAGTGAACTTGTCGATTGCGCCATTGCTGGAGTAGAGGGTGTAGATCGTGCCGTCAGGTGCGACGGCGAGGTCGCGCAGCGTCGTGCCACCGGTCAGCGAGGTGGAATCGAGGAGGACGGTGGAGGTGGCCTGGCCGAGTTGGATCTGCTCGACCGTGAGGCCGGTGCCGCCGGGGTTGCCGGCGAGATAGAGGTTGCCGGTGGCGTCGATCGCCAGGCCCGGGATGCGCTCGTTGGCGCCGTAGGCGATCTGGCCACCCACGCGCGCGCCGGCGCGGATCTGCGAGAGGTTGGCCATCCCGTTATCGCTGATGAACGTGTCGCCCAGTTGCAGGGGCGAATTGAGCGTGGCGGCATGTGCGGCCGTCGCCACGGCGGCCAAGCTCAGTGCGGCGATGACGCGGCGGCCCCTGGTTCCCACTCCGGACGATTGCTCACTCATGGAAACGGTTATCTGCATGTGTGCAATCGATGTCAACAGAAATGTGCGCCCGTCGTCAGGGAGATTGCCCGCATGTAAGATTCGTCACCGGTCTTGAGGGCCGCGGCCGTCACGATTGCTGTATTTTGCCCAATGTATCCAGCGGAAGGACGAGTATGCGCAACCATCCAAGCCTGAGGCGCGGTGACTGCTGGATCGCAGGAATCCTGGCCGTGCTCGCCTGGCCCGCGCTGGCGGAGCGGGCAAAACTGCCGGAGTTAGCGGTGCCCGATGCGCTGGGGGTGAACATCCACTTTGTGGACCCGCAGCCGGGCGAAATGCAGATGCTGGCGGAGGGCGGGTTCCACTGGGTGCGGATGGATTTCGGGTGGGGCGCGACCGAGCGGGCAAAGGGGGAATATCGATTCGATGAGTACGAGCGGCTGCTGAAAGCGACCGAGCCGCACGGCATCCGGGTGGTGTTCATCCTGGACTATTCGAACCGGCTTTACGACAGCGGGCTGTCGCCGCACACGGACGAGGGCCGCGCGGCCATGGCGGCGTGGGCGGCGGCGGCAGTCAAACACTTCGCCGGACGGCGAGTCGTCTGGGAGATGTGGAACGAGCCGAACATCAAGCAGTTCTGGAAGCCGGCACCGAGCGCGGACGATTACGCCAAGCTGGCGCTGGCGGTGGGGAAGGCGATCCGAGAAGCGGCGCCGGACGAGCTGTACGTCGGCCCGGCGACGTCCACGATCGACCTGAAATTCCTCGAGACGTGCTTCAAGGCGGGCTGCCTGGAGTATTGGGATGCGGTGTCGGTCCACCCCTATCGGCAGAAGGATCCGGAAACCGTCGCGGCGGATTACGCCAAGGTGCGGGGGCTGATTGAGAAGTATGGACCCAAGGGAAAGACGATCCCGATCCTCTCGGGCGAGTGGGGGTATTCCTCCGGCTGGCGGAACTTTGATGAAGAGCGGCAGGGGAAGTATTTGCCGCGGCAGTGGCTGGTGAACCTGGCGAGCGGGGTGCCGATCTCGATCTGGTACGATTGGCACGATGACGGGCAGGATCCGAAAGAGGCGGAGCATCATTTCGGGACGGTGCACAACCCGTATCGCAAGGATCAGACGCCGGTGTATGAGCCCAAGCCGGCGTACCTGGCGGCGCGGGGACTGACGCAGGCGCTGGGAGGATTCAAGTTTGCGAAGCGGCTGGCGGTCGGCGGGGAAAATGATTGGGTGTTGTTGTTCGTGAAGGGCAGTGACTGGCGTTTGGCGATGTGGACGACGGATGCGAAGGCGGGGCACGAGGTGACGATATCCGGCGTAACGGGCGCGTTTGCGGTCAGCGGGCATCCGGGTGAAAAGGTCCAGGAGGTGCGCGCCGACGCAGCCGGGTTGAAGGTTGAGTTAACCGACCGTGTTCAGTACTTCGTCCCCGGCGAGGTAGGGGTAGCGCCGACCAAGTGAACCAAGACACGGGCGGGACGCCCGTGCCACCTGAAATTTCAACGCGGTGTGATGCGGAGTTCCTCGACGACGGCGCGCGGGGGCAGGTTGAGGACCATGAGGACGCAGTCGGCGATGTCCTGGGGCTGGAGCATCTTCTCGCGCGCCTCGGCGGGCGGCGGTGTCGGGCGCTTCTCGAGGATCTCGGTGTTGATGTCGCCGGGGAAGATGGAGGTGGCGCGGATGTTGTGCCTGGCCTCCTCGACGTTGATCGACTGGGTGAGTCCGGCGAGGGCGAATTTCGACATGACGTAGGAGGCGCCCGAGAGGATCGACGCGTTCTGGCCGGCGATCGAGTTGATGTTGACGATCGTGCCCCCCTGCTGCTTGCGCATAGCGGGGAGAACGGCCTGGATGGTGTTGAGCGCGCCGGTGAGGTTGACGTCGAAGACCTCATGAAAACGCTGGTCGGTCATGTCGGCCAGCGAACGGTTGGGAATATTGGTGCCGGCGGCGTTGACCAGCGCGTCGATGCGGGCGAAACGCTGGAGGATCGAGCGGACGACGGACGCGACGGCGGCGTTATCCACGATGTCGCAGGGATGCGGGTGCAGGCGGGGTCGGGCACCCTCGGGGGCGAGATCGACGGTCTTGCGGAGGGCATCGGCCCGGCGGGCAATAAGGGCGACCTCCCACCCGGCAGAAGCGAGTGCGATCGCGGTGGCGCGGCCGACTCCGGAGGATGCCCCGGTGACGATGGCGATTCTGGGCATGTGTTTTTCCACGGTGTTACACGGAAGGGACATCAACCCATGCGGCGGTCTCGTCGGATTTCAGGGCAACGTCCATGACTGCCTGGCAGCGAACACCGTCGGCAAGGCTCGGGCTGGCGGGGCGGTTGTTGACGATCGCGTCGATAAACTCGAAGTTCTGGTCCCAGCGGAAGGTCAGGACCGGGTCGCCGGTATGAACATCGCGCGGCGAGCCGGGGACTTTCAGGAACTCTTCAGGAACGGGGACGGATTCGAGGCCGCTGGTGCTGCCCTTCCTGCCGATCTGGATCTCGTTGGGCCGGGTGAGTTGGTAGACCAGCGTGCCCTCGGAACCGTTGACCTCGCAGACGTCGGGGGACTTGCCGCCCTCGCTGCGCCCGGTGGCGAGCTTGGTGGACTCGAAGACACCGGTGGCGCCGCTCTTGAAGTCGGCGAGGATCGAGACCCAGTCGTCGAGGTCCGAGGGTTGGCCGCCGCGGACGTCGACGAATCGCTTGAGTCGGGCGACCAGGCGTGCCATGGGACCCACGAGATAGTGGGCGAAGTCGATGCGGTGGGAGAGCATGTCGCCCAGCTCGCCGGTGGCGGCGAGCTTTTTGACCTGACGCCAGGCGAGGTTGCGGTCGCCCCAGTCCTGGAAGCGCTGGGCGCGGAAGTGGTAGGGCTGACCGATGTGGCCGCCCCTGACCAGGTGGTGCATGTACCGCATGGCGGGGACGAAGCGGTAGGTGAAGGCGGTCATGTGGCGGACGCCAGCGCGTTCAGCGGCCTGGAGCATGTCCCTGGCCTCGCCGAGGTCCATCGAGATCGGTTTCTCGCAGAGGACGTGCTTGCCCGCGTGCACGGCGGCGAGCGCGATTGGGGCGTGGGTGACGTTGGGGGTGGCGATGACGACGGCGTCGACGGCCGGGTGCTTGAGCACCTCCCGGTAGTCGTCGAACGCCACCTGGATACCGGTCTGCTGCTTGGCGCGGTCGAGCACGGCGGGGTTGGTGTCGCACAGGGCGACGACCGCCGCCTGCGGCAGGAGGGCGAAGCCCGGCAGGTGGTTTTGCAGGGCGATGCCGCCGCAACCGATCATGGCCACACCGATCTTTTTCAAGGTCGTTTTCTCCTTTGGCGCGGGTGCGCGGGACGTTGTCCGGCAGTTATTGGGGCCAAGAGCGTAGTCGAGGTGACGGGCGGATGCCAGCGGCGGTCAGCGGGTGAGCTAATGTGTGGCGGCGTCGATATTTCCGGCGCGCGTCACGGGCGCAGTTTAGCTTTGTCCGGCGCGCCGCCGCAGGCTAAAATCAGGCACAGGCCTGGGAGGGCCGGACCGCCTCGCGTGCCGTGCGTATCGCCGCCAGCGCCTGGGAGAGAGTTCGTCGATGTCGAAAGAAAGACCAGAAAAGCCGTTGCCGCACCATCCGGAGAGTCCCCCGGGTGAAACGAAGGACATCTCGTCGGTCCTCAAAGGGTGGGAGTACGAGGCCGGCGCCATCAACGTCCGCAAGATCGCCGGGAACGACGGCAAGGAAAAGCTCCAGATGCGCCTCGACCTGGGCCTCCTGCAGATGGAGGTGCAGGGTCGCCCCGACGGGCAGCGGCCTTACGGCCGCGAGTCGTTCCTCGAATACTTTGAAGAACAGCTTCGCCGCCACACCAAGCGCCACGGGACGGGACTGGGCTTTGCGCTCAGCGGCGACCAGTGCCAGCAGCTCCGCGAGGAGGCGGTGATGTACTATCACCGCTACCTGAGCCTGTTCATCCTGGGGGATTTCCCGGGTGTGATCCGCGACACGGCGCGCAACCTGCGGGTACTGGACATCTGCGGCGAGTACGCCGCCGACGAGAGCGACCGCTTCGTGCTCGAGCAGTACCGCCCGTACATCATCATGATGAACACGCGGGCGACCGCGTCGCTTCAGTTCAAGGACGAGCAGTACCCCAAGGCGTACCACACGGTGACCGAGGGCCTGGACCGCATCCGCGAATTCTTCATCCGGTTCGGGCAGCAGGAGGCGTTCGACAAGTCGAACGAGGTGAAGATCCTCAAGCGGTTCGCGCGCGACATCAAGCGCAAGCTGCCGGTGGATCCGGTGGATAAACTCCAGGGCAAGCTCGATCGGGCGGTGAAGCGCGAGGACTACGAGGAGGCGGCGCGCCTCCGCGACGAGATCCAGGTGCGCAAGGCGAAGCGCGAAAGCTCGGGGGCATAATTAGGCGAGGCCGCTTCAGCGGCCGGGGTGTTTGCCGCAATCTGACGATACAATCCCTCAAATGATCCCGCGTCTATCTGTCCTCTCGACCCTGCTCGTCCTCTGCGGCATTGTCGCATGCGGTTGCAAAAAGCAGGATCGGGTCAGCACCGCGTCATCGAAGAGTTCGGCGACCACCGCGTCGGCGGGGAAGGGTGGAAACGGACCCTACGACGTCCTGGAACGTGTTTATGCGCCGTTCACGTCGTCGGACGATCCGGTGGGGTTCCCGATGAAGATCCGCAACCTCTCGGCCGGACCTTACCGGTTCTGGCGCGGGTCGAAGGAACTGTTCTACGAGTGGTGCAAGACGAACACGGCGGATTGGAATGCGGACCAGGGGGCGTATCTGCGGATCCACGGCGACCTGCATCCGGGCAACCTGGGCCTGTATCACTCGCAGGGGAAGTTCGGTCGGCACGTGGCGTTCGGCGCGGTGGACTTTGACGATTCGGCGCGGCTGCCGTTTCAGGTCGAATTGCTCGAGGGGGTCATCACTTTTCAACTGCTCGCGACGCGCCGGCACGTGTCGCTGGGCACGGAGAAGCTCGACCAGATCATCGCGACGATGCTGGAGGCGTACCGGGCGAGCCTGGATTCGGATCAGACGCCGACCGAGATGCTGGAAGAGGACGCATGGGTTGGAAAGATGCTCAAGACCGCGCGCAAGCGCGATTACGCGGACGAGCTGGACAAGTACGTCAAGAAGGACCAGTTCGTCGGCGAAGTGAAGGACAAGAGTGGGGACGTGAAGGAGATCCTGCGACCCTTGAAGGGTAAGGGTGAAATGGCTGAAGCCATCGAAAACGCCCTGATGAACTCGCCCGACGGCAAAGACCTGTTCAAGGAGGCGGACATCCGCAAGAAGGCGGTGCAGGACATCGCGCGGCGGACGCAGCTCGAATCGGCGGGCAGTGAGGGGCTGCACAAGTACCTTGTGCTGCTGGAGAACAAGAAAAGCCCGGAGAAGCTCCTGATCATGTACCTGAAGCAGCAGATCCCGACGTCGGCGGAGCGCGTGGGGCTGATCCCGACCGACCCACGACCGGCGGGCCAGCGCAGCTCGGAAGACATGCATGACCTGAGCCGGCCACCGCAATACTTCAACAGTTGGTGCAACTGGAACGGGGCGTCGTACCGGCTGAGCATCAAGGAGCCGTGGAGCGACACGATGGACGGGGCGGACGTCAACACGTTCGAGGACTTGAAGCACATGGCGAGAATCTGGGGGACGGTGGCGGGATCGATCCACCGCCAGGGTGACGCGGTCGTCGCGCAGGTTAAGTCACGGCTGACGCCACAGTTATCGAGTCAATTGCGGGAGCGTGGGTCGGCGTACTCGTCGAAGGTGCTGTCGGACTTCCGCAAGTTTGATGCGGATGCGCGGGTGCGCGAGCAGATCCACAAGGCGGAGATGGGGTTGAAAGACCTCGAATCCAAGGCGCGGTGAGCCGGCGAGTTTTCCTTTGACGCCGTCGCGCTCGCGGTGTCATAATCCTGACAATCCCTTCAAGTAGTATCGGGGAAAGGTGGATAGCTCACCCGGAGACGGCACCATGACCTCCACGCGCGCGCCGGCCGTTGGGTTCCAAGTCGTCTGTTTGATCGGATTGATTGCCGGCATGGGAGTTCCGGCGAGGGGTGCGCCACAGTACGCGACCCAGTTCCTGGGCACTCCGGCCGGCGCTCCGAACACGTACGTTACGCCGCTCGCGGTAAACGACCAGGGTCATCTGGCGGGTTACGCGAGCCGCTATTCGGGGTTGGGTGAGTTCAGGACGGCGTTCCTTTGGACGCCGCAGGATGGGTATCAAGTTCTCGGGGCCCTGCCGGGGAGCGGGGGTTACAGTTCGGCGGTCGGGCTGAACAATGCGGACCAGGTCGTCGGATACTCGGGCGGGGGCATCGCGGGCCCGTTCCTCTGGACGGCGCAGGCCGGCATGCTGGAACTGCCCGCGCCGGTCGGTGGCAACCCGGGAGTCGCGACGGGGATCGCCGACGATGGCACGATCGCGATCAATGCAGGACCGCGCTCGTACGCGTGGACTCCGTCGGGCGGCATTCGATATCTGCCGGGTCTTGTCGGCGGGGACGGCAGCACGACGGCCGGGCCGATGAACCGCAACGGGCAGATCGCCGGGACCGCCAGTTCGGGCGGGGGACCGCAAGGCGTGATCTGGGACCACGATCGGTCGGTGCAGGTGGTGGGTTCGGACGTCGGGGCGGTGGCGGTGGCGATCAGCAGCGCGGGGCACGTCGCCGTCGGCAACATAATTTATTCACCGGGCCAGGGGGTGACCGAGTTGGAGGAGGTGCCGATGGGCGGGACCAGCGCGGTGCCGGAGATTCGCGGGATCAACGCCAGCGGGGTCGCGGTGGGCGTGTACTATTTCGAGGACCTCTACCGCGCATTCGTCTACTATCCGGGCGAGGGGATCTTTGATCTGACGACGCTGGCGCTGGGGGACGAGTCGGCGGGCAACGTCCTGCGCGAGGCCAACGCGATCAACGATGCCGGGCAGATCGTCGGCACGGCGGACGGGGACCAGGGACCGTTCATGCTCACGCCGCTGCCGGAACCCGGGGCTGTCCTGCTGGTGTGCGCGACGATACCACTCTTGTGGCGGCGTCGGCGGCGCGGTGCGAAGGGGCGAGGCGCCGTACTTGCGACTGGCGCGACGCTGTTGGTCGTGGCGCCAGCGTTCGCGGATTTCACACTGGTGACGTCATCCGGCGCGGCTGCGCCCGGGACCGAGGCGGGGACGACGTTCCTGCAATTCGGCCTTCCGACGCTCTCGGCGGACGGGAAGGTGGCATTCCAGGCGGGGCTGGCCGGAGCCGCCGTTGACTTGAGCAATGACGCGGCGCTGTACACCGGCGCGCCGGGCGCCTGGCAGGTGCTGGCGCGCAAGGGCGCGCCGGCGGATCCGGCGCTGGGCGCGGGGGTCAAGCAGTTCGCGTTCGCGAATGTCGGATATGATTTTTCATATGCGCTGGGGCCGGCGCTATCGCAGGATCTGGTCGCGTCGTTCGCCTATTTCACCGGGCCGGGGATCGACTACACGAACGACACTGCGATCGTCGCGGGGCCGCCCGCTGCGCCCGTTCGTGTCGCACGTTATGGCGATGCGGCGCCGGGGACGCCGGCGGGCGTTCACTTCGTCTCGCTCTCGCTGCCGCGCATCAACGCGGCGGGGCAGTTCCTCCTCTCGGGTTACCTGGATGGTCCGAACCTGGTCCACGAGCATGACACGTCGCGGTTCTCAAACGACTCGGGGATGTGGTACGGGGATGCGACCGGTCAACTGACGCTGCTGGCGCGCAGCGGCGATCCGGTGCCAGGCCTGCCGGCGCAGTTCGTCTACTCGGGGGTGGCGTTTGAGAACAACCCCATCGTGAACCCGTCAGGGCAGGTCCTGTTCCAGGCCTATGCGGCCAACCTGACCAACAGCAACCTGCCCGCCCAGATACTGATGACCGGCAGGCCGGGGAACGTGCGCAAGGTCGTCGCGACCGGCGATCCGGTGCCCGGCATGGGCGACCCGAACGTGCGGTTCAGCAACGGCTCGGCGGGATCGCTCAACGCCAGCGGGCAGATCGCCTACCGCGGCTTCTTTTCGGGCCCGGGGCTGTTCGCGCCGGATGGGATCGGCATTTTTGTGGCCACGCCGAATCCCGCGCCGGACGGTGCTTACACGACGCAGTTCATCGCCCGCA
>DATBFY010000769.1:0-16976 GCA_036558265.1 Tepidisphaeraceae bacterium
GACGCCAGCAGCGCGACCTTGGCGTCGGCGACGTCCACGCCGACCACGTCATGCCCGCGCTCCGCGAAGCATCCGGCGGAAACCGCGCCGACGTAACCCAGGCCGAAGATGGAAATGCGAGGACGGGTCAAGTTCGATCAGTCGGAGTAGAAGGACGCAACGGCGGTCGTTGAAACATGAAAACGTGAAACGTGAAGCAAGTCATTTCACGAGGGTGCCCTGGCATTGAACATTTCTCTCACGTTTCACACTTTACGTTTCACGTTTTCAGATCTTCTGCTGCTCCCTCCACAGCTTCACGAGCAGGGACGATTCGTTGAGCTCGACCGCATCCTCAGGGATCGGCTCGCCCTTCCTGACGTTGCGATTGAGGCGCACCCCCTCCGCCAGGCCGATCGGCAGGAATCCGCGGGCGTCGGAGGCGACCTCGAGCTGCCCGTACTGGTTGTACCCGCCGATCCCGTCCAGCGTCTCCCCAGCCGACAGGTCGCGCTTGGCGATCGTGACCGTGTGCGCCGCGGGCCTGCCCATCGGGGCGATCGTCCCCTCACGGTAGATGACCGCCTCGGCTGCGCTCAGCGGCGTCTCGATGTGACACAGGTGATACGGCCGGAAGAACATGTAATTGGGCCCGTCGCCCATCTTGAGATACTTGAGATACGGCTGCACGAAATCGCGATTCTTCCCGCGCGCGATGATGAAGATCCCGCCGCCGAAGTCCCCGCCCAACGTGTAATCGACGATCCCGCGCGGGTCATCCAGCGCCCCGGTCGCCTCGAAGTCTTTCACCGCGGTCTTCTGATCCGTGCGCACGCCGATCATCCCTCGCCGCGCCGGCACCAGCCCCGCGGCGTTGCACACGACGTTCTGCTCGATGTTCATCTTCGTGCCGTCGGTAAAGGCGCACGTCATGCGCGGGCTGGTGTTCTGCCGCACCGCCCACTCGCGGATCGACTCGGGCGTCGCGTCCACGTTCATGAACCCCTTGCAGTTGACGGCGGCGAGCACCTCGAACCCGCACCCGCGGCAATACTCGACCATCCGCATGATCACGCCCGGCTGGTCGCCGTCGGCGTTGGTGTAGACGATCCCCGCCTCGTCGGCCTTGCGCTTGAGCAGGCAACCGATCGTTCCGTCCGTCTCGGCGTTGAGCGAGACGAAGTGCTTGAGGTTGCGGATACACGACAGCGCCTCGCGCGCGCCCAGCTCGACAGCGCCCGTCGCCTCGATGACCACGTCTACGGTAGCGACGTGCCCTGCGATCTCCGGCGCGGTCGCCACCGCCGGCCGTTTCTCGTGAACGGCGTTGGCGAGCTTCGCGGGATCATCCGAAACCAGGATATGCTCGCGCTTGTACCCCGACTCGACGTACGCGACGATCGCCTTCTCCGGCGTGCGGTTCACGACCAGTGCCGGGTGCATCCCCGGCATCTTCGAGAGTTGATAGACGAGTCCCCTTCCCATGAACCCGGCGCCGATCACGGCCGCGCGCACCGGCTCGCCACGCGCTTCGCGGCGCTGAAGTTCTCTGAAAAGGTGCGTCATGCATTTACTTCCGTGCCGGTCCTCAGGCCTCGTCGATCAAATACCAGTTCTTCGGACGGAAGAGTCTTATCTGTTCCTTTAACGTCTGCCAGTAAGCCCGGGTCTTCTCGTTCAATTCCTGCCCCCCTATTCCGAACAACGTCCCGATCTTCATCAGCGGCACCCGCACGAGATAGAACAGGCACATCAGGGCGTTCGCCAGCACCATATACGCCACCCCATGGTGCTTGCGAAAGAGCTTGAGCAGCGCGCGGTTGATGTGAAAGAGCCGATTGCTCGTCGCCTTCTTGGCGGATTCCCCCACCAGATGGATGATCTGCGCCTCCGGGCAGAAGAGCAGCTTCCCGCTCTGCCGCATCCGCCAGCACAGGTCCGTCTCCTCGGCGTACATGAAAAACCGGTCGTCGAACCCGCCGGTCGCCTCGTACACGTCGCGCCGGATCATCAGGCAGCACCCGGTGATTACCCCCACCTCGCGCACGCTGTCACGTTGCCAGTAGTCCATCGCCTCGCGGTTGAAGATCCGCGAATTCTTAAACAGGATGTGCAGCCCGAACGCCTTGCAGAAGAGCGGCCACATCCCCGGGCTGCCCCAGCAGCACGAGCGTTCCAGCGTCTTGCCGTCCTTCTTGAGCGTACGCCCCCCCACCGCCGCGGCCTCCGGATGCTGGTCGGCAAACCGCGCCAGCTTTTCGATCGCCCGATCCAGCACCACTGTGTCCGGGTTGAGCAGGAGGACCCACCGCCCGGTCGAATGCTCGAACGCGACGTTGTTCGCCCGCCCGAATCCCAGGTTCGCCTTGGGATCCACCAGCTTCACCCACGGGAATTCCCGCTTGACCATCTCGGCCGACCCGTCGTCCGACAGGTTGTCGACGACGATGGTTTCGTACCGAACATCTCCGGCCTGGGCTTTGAGCGAATTGAGACAGTCGCGCAGCAGATCTTTGACGTTCCAGCTCACGATGCACACGCTGACGTCGAGCGTCGCCGCCTCGGCGGACGGCACGGCGATCGGGTCGTTCATGTGGGCCTGCTCGCCGGAGGGTTGGAGTTGACCTTGTTCGAGCATTTGAGTCATCATTCACACCATCGTGACTGACGCGAACGGCCGCCCGCCCGGCCGTTTGGGCTAAACCGCGAATCTACCGTGTCGATTGCGGGGACACGACCGGGGGTTGTCCGGGGTGAACCACGGCCAGACGCTGCCCTTGCTTGAGCGCATATCTCAGCAGCACCGGCTTGCCATCCACCTCCGCCAATACGCCCACGTGGCGCAGGCCTCCACCCACCATTATCGGCGCGTTCGCCAGCAGGCCTAGGAACATGTGGTAAATGAAATACATTTCCCCGAACAAGCTTACGACAAACATCGACATCACCGACGCGATCCAGACGGCCAATAATGTCCAGACCAGCCATTGATCCTCGATACCGACCGCCTTCGATCTTGCAACCCACAACTGCCACGCGCACGCCGCCATCCAGACGTAAAACCCCACCGCCCCCATCAGCCCGTTGATCACCACCAGGTAGATCCAGTGGATGCACAGGTCGTGAAAGCCGGCGTACTCGCCGGGGATATCCCCATATCCCGCGATCCAGTGCCCACCCATCCCGCCCGAGAGCGTGTACTTCTGCAACCCCACCCGATACCAGGAACTGGTCTGGTCGAACCCGGAGTTGGCCAGGATCTCAAGCGGATTGCGGTTGGAGACCGCGCCCATCACCAGCAGCAGGATCAACAGCGACCAGCATGCCGGCTTCCAGAACGCGCGGAAGGGAAACAGCCCGATGATCGCCATGCTCAGCGCCGCCAGCATCATCGGCCCGCCCGCGATTGACACCACGATCCCCACCGGCAGCACGCACCACGGGATGATCCACGGAAACACCTTGCGCTTCTGCCAAAAGAGGTTCGTCCCCAGCCCCACCAGCAGCGCGAAGAACCACCCGAACATGATGCACTGCAGGAACGGGCACGACGCCCGGTAGTGCAGTTCGCCGAACATCATCCGCATGTCCACCAGGCGCTGCGATTTGATCGCCAGGATCTTCGGCACGCCATATTGCATCAGCTCGAAGAACGGGCTGTTCCCCGTGATGAACTGGTAGACCCCGCCCGCCGCCAGCGGGATGCACCCCCACATCCACCCCTTGATCAGGGCGTAAAAGCTCTCCTTGTCCGTGATGAGCATCCGCACGCACCAGAACGGCACCAGCGCAGAGAGGAAAAAACCCCCGCGGTTGTTGATCGCCTTCGCCGGACCCTGCGTGAGGATCTGCGAGATCGTCAGCATGACGAAGTAGAACACGGCCGCCCAGTCCGCCATGTTCCACTTGTATTTCGCGCGCAATCCCGGGTTGGTCAGGCAGCGCACCAGCAGCAGAAACCCGATCACCCGTTGCGCGGTCAGCCCCGAGCTGTCCGGCGGCAGCAGCAGGTTGCTGGGCCACATTGAGATCGACAGTGCCAGCGGCAACAGCGCGTATCGCAGCGGCAGCACGTAAACGAGGATGCTGCCGATGATGCAGACGACGAGGGTATACGGCTTGTCCGGGGTCAAAGCGGGTTCCTGGCCCACATATTATCGTCCCTCGTGGCGCAAGCCCTTACAAGTGACCGGCATGCCCAAGGGACGCCGCCGGAACATGGGCATTTCACGGCCCGCGCGTGAGGTGGGTGACGCACCGGTGGGGCGGACGTTCTTGTCTGTCCTGAAACAAACTTCCTGATTGAAGGGATCTTCCATCTCCGATTCGTCAACTCGCCGGACGCACCGGAGATCCCCAGCCTAGGGCCGATCCTCCCCCTCCTGTCCCGCATGCAGGACCTCGCGCTCCTGCGTCTTCCCGTCCTCCCGCGCCCCCGCCCCAATGCCCACCATCCGCCCGATCTTGTTCACCGCACGCGTCGCCAGCTTCGTCGCCTTCTCCAGCGGCATCAGCACCCGACCCTTGAGCTTCTCGTCCGGCCGCGCCCGGAAGATCGTGTCGTGATACTTCCCCGTCCAGTGCGCCGGCGCCTCCCTTGTGTAGTAATACGCCGCGAACGACTTGCGCGCCCGGTCCGGCGGGCACTGCACCGCCGACACCCCGTGGAAGCTGATCTCGTTGGTCTCGAACACGACGCACCGGTTGAAGATCGGACTGAACGAGTGCGCGCAGTGTTTCACGTCCTGATCCCAAAGCTCGATGTTCCCACCCCATTCCGGCTGCCAATCCCTGTTGAAGTAGATCAGGATGTTCAGCCGCCGATGCAGGTCCCGCTCGCGGATGTAATTGAAATCAACGTGAACGTCCAGGTGCCCCCGCGGCCCGGTCTGGTGGATCCCCCCACCCACGAGTTGATCATCCGCCAGAAGTTTGGGCATCCCCGTCACATATGACAGCAAATCCAGGAACTCCTGCGATGCCAGCGCCTCGTTAAGTTTCTGGACCGGCTCGGAGAACAGTTTCGAATCCGTAACCTGCACTTTCCCCTTTTCGTTCACGCCCTTGAATTCCTTCCCCACCTCTCGCGCCTGCCCGTAATCCGGAAACGCCGCCAGCACCCGGTTGGCGAACTCCTCGTTGAGGAAGTTATCGATGCAGAAGAACGGGAACGGCTGGGCGTTCTGAAACCGCTCGCGCAGTTGCTCCCGGTCGATCGGATTGATGTACTGCGGGTCGAGCATGAGGGCCTCCTCAAGTACCGGTTCACGTTTGCAGGAAACTGCCCGTCCGGCCCTTTTAATGGAAGAGGCACCCAATAGGAAACCCCGAAAATCCGTCAGGAATCCCGGCCCCGTGCATACTCCCTCTCCCGCGGGCGACCTCGGGTATCCATAGCCAACACGCGTAACGCCCGTGGGAGAAGGCCGGGGTGAGGGCAGAGCTGGACGCAGAGCAATCGATCCGGTCTTTATCCCAATTGAGCTGGCGAGCCCAACCCATGGGTCGGATAATCCCGGATGTCTTGGCCAAATTGGATTACCGACATCCGGACACCGCCCGCGCCGATCGGCCGCGGCAGATATGGCGCGCCCTGTTGCGCTGTTTCCTCGTCGTCGGAGCCGCCGTCGCCATGCTGGGCCTCACGTCGTGGGCAGTCTCGTGGTGGCACTCGAAGGTTCACGAGGTTTCGACCGCCTCGGCACGGCACGAGCTCGCATCGCTTCTCGGCCCGCTAGCATCGAAGGTCGTTCCGGAGCGGGCGGCCTACCAGAATTACGGGGATCATTGGGAGCACCAGGTCTGGTGGTATCGCTTCCGGCTCAAAGACATTTCGCCAGACGCGTTTCGAAGCGCCCTGTCGGACGCGTGGCGCGCCCGCCAGCCCCAGGGCGTCGAGGGTGGCGTGATGCGAATGGGCCGGAATAAGCCGCGATACCAGGTGATAGAGGGGACCAAGGCTCAGGACATGCTCGACGCAACCTTTGAAGACGCGGAGATGCCCGGCTGGTGGAAAGCACGCCCACCGGGTGCGATACGGGCGTTGGTCCTCTCGGACACCGACGAGTTCTTCAACGGCGTGTCCCGCTGGGATCTAACTCCCCGCTACATTTTCGGTGACGTGCTCCCCGACGGCGTCTTCTATCTTTACGAGGTGCGCGACACGACGCGCTATCCGATCGTCCTCCCGACGTCTGCCACGCGCTCCGCCCAGTTATCTCCAGCCAGCCGGCCGTAACTGCTGCAAGCGCCGGACGGGTTCGACGATGGGGAATAAGGATGCACGTTTGAGGGTGGCAGATGGGAGAGAATCGCCGATCACGCCGTCCTGCTTCCGCCCGCGCGCTTGCCTATCGCGGGAGGGTGGACGGCTGCGCGGTTACCGGGACGGTGTCGGCGGGGCTTGGGGCAGCGCCCCAATCGGCCCAATTCCAACCTCTCTCAACCGAATGGAGGCCGAAGCCGCGGATGCGCGACCTCCTTCGCGGGCGCATGGGTCGTCGCACATCCGATCTTCACATCCTCGCCGCGCCGGCCGCCTTCCCCGCTACCTGCCCGCACTCTGGGCATCGATCCGGCGTGGCCCGCAGGTCGTAGCCGCAGCCGAGGCACCGGCCGGCGCGAATCCTTGACCGCGTCCGGCGGATCAGCCAGATCCGGGCAACCAGGTCGGACAGCGGCCAGATCCCCGCCGCCAGCGCGACGGCCCAGTGCGGCGCGTAAGCGGATACGATTACTTCGCGGTATCCCTTTCGAAAATTGCGGTCGAGCCTCCACCAGAACCCCAGGCGATGCCAGAACGTGTCCGTCGGGTTCCTGCCCGGGATGCTTCGGAAGACCCGATACGTCCACTCGCTCCGCCAGCGCTGGTACTTGTCAGTGATTCCGTGCGGTTCCTGACCGCCAGCGGCCCACGGGCACGATGCGCCTTGCCAGTACAGCCAGACGCCCTCTGCGCCGGAGCCGAGCCATCCCTCCACGTAGGACATTCGGTCGGCGCTGCGGACGGCGGCCTCGGAGCGTATCGCTTCCTGCGCCCTGCGGCCCCGCCACCAGAAGACCAGCGTCAGGACGCAGACCAGCAGCGCCCCCCCACCGCAGGACGGCGGTCGTCCGACGCACGAAGACTCGCAGGAACGGGTCCCTCTTCATAGCGAAGCCGCGGCGATTCTATCCCGCCACGCCCTCACCGCCGACCGAGAATCCCCGCAATGACAACGCGTGGAACAAATGAGCACCACTCGCCGGCCGGTTTTCTCCCTCTCCCGCGGACGACCTTGGTGCCAACCGCCAACACGCCTGACGCCCGTGGGGGATGGCCAGGTGAGGGCAGAGTTAGATTGGGCTGGGCGCTCGCATCTTGCGCCTTCAATGCCGCTCCCTTAAGTCGCACCGCCTGGCGCGCACTTTTATCTCACCTCGCCCCCGCCCCCAGCGGAGCACACCCCACCTCCACCAGTTCATCCAGCGCCCCCGCCAACTTCCGCGTCAGCTCCCGCCGCTCGAACTGCTCCACCGCCGTCCGATCGGGGGTCAACAGCGCCCTCCCCTCCTGCTTCGCCCGATACAACGCCGCCAGCGCCCCGGCCGCGGCGTTCGCGTCATCCCCCTTGGTCACGATCCCCGACTTGCAGTTCTGGATGAACTCCGGCAAATCCCCCTTCGGGCACATCGCCAGGATCGGCCGGCCGCTCCCCAGGTACTCGTACGTCTTGCCCGGCACCACCAGTGTCGGCCCGCCGTCCAGCGGCGTGTGGTTCGGCAGAAAAAGCACGTCCGCCGACTCCACCCACGCCACCGACTCCGCATGCGTGCGATAACCCAGCAGCCGGACCATCTTCGCCACGCCCGACCGATTGACCATCTCCCGATCCTCGTCGGTCAACTCGCCGACCAGAACCAGCTCCAGCTTCCCATCCGGAATTTCCCCCCGCTTGATCGCCAGCTCCATCGCCTCCAGAAGATACCGCGGCGTGCGCGTCCACAAGTTGATCGGCCGCCGGGGATATTTCAGCTTGTTCATGAACCCCCGCCCCGCCAGCACGTCGTCCCACACTTCCGCCAGCTCCGAGTGGAACATCCCCGTGTGGACGATCCGCAGCACGTCCCGCGGCGCGGAGCCTTGCGCGTGCGTCGTCTGCCCGAAGTCCGAGCTGTCGAACCCGTTGGTGATCGCGATCACCTTGCTCGGACACGCGTCCCCGATCCCCTGGATCTCGCGCGCGAACTCCTCCGCCACCGACACCGCCGCCTGGGGCGTGTTCATCACCACCAGGTCTGCCGCCGCCAGCGCCCGGCTCATATGCACCCAGTCGCGGGACGCGTGCCACCGCGTCGGATAGATCCGCGTCTCATCCAGCGCCCACGGGTCGCGCAGATCGAACACCAGCGGCAACCCCGTCCGCCGCTTGAGTTCCAACCCCGCGCGGTACGCCGTGAACGGCGACATCGTCACCACGATCGCCTGCGGCTTAAACTCATTCACCAGTTCCATCCCCAGCCGCACCGCCGGCTCGCACCACCACCCCATCGGGTCCGTCACGTTCAGCCGCTGCCGCCACTTCGACTGCGCTCGGTCATACGCCCGTTTCTCATCCGCCGTCAGCGTCGTGTAGCGCACGGCCGCCCCCTCGGGCAGCTCGTTGAGCAGCGTCGGATCCTGCACCTTGGTCGCATTGTCCTGCTGAACGGTCGCGCCGGCGTTGGCGACAACTAATGGCCGCCACCCGAATTGCGGCAGGTATTTGGCAAATTTCAGTGAGCGCTGCACCGCCGCCCCGCCCCGCGGTGGAAAGAAATAAGCGAGATAAAGAACGTTGCGCGCCACAGGAGTCTGATCGCTGGTGAACGACGGCCGAGGATAGAGGATCGACGGTGCGGATGCCATGAGCCAATGCCCTCGCGCTCGCGAACGAAATACGTTCCGCACAGCGGAACCTACGGGACGACCAATTCCGGTTCGTCTCCCGCATTAAATATCGGCACGCCCCGGGGGCTCGTTCCATCCCTGGCCGACCGATAAATCTCCCCCATCAACCTCGTGTTATCCTTCCAGTCGTAGTAGCGCTCGACGAAGCGGCGGCCAGCCAGGCCCATCCGGCGGCGACGCTCCGGGTCGTCGATCAACGATATACATGCCTGCGACAGCGCATCGACGTCCCGGGCGGGCACCAGAAGCCCGGTCTTCTCATGGATGACCGCCTCCGGGACACCCCCCACGCGAGTGGCCACCACGGGCACACCCGACGCCGAGGCCTCGATCGCCGCCACCCCGAATGTCTCGCTCTCGTACACGCTGGGCATCACCATCAGGTCGAATGAGCGGATCAACTCCGGCACCTTGTCGTGATCCACCCGACCCAGGATCTGAACCGCCTTCCCGAGGTTCAGTTCCGCCACCCGCCGCTCGAGCTGCTCCTGCATCTCACCCTTTCCGGCGAGCACCAGCCGGGTATTGGGTCGCGCCGCGTGGATCTTTGCGAACGCCTCCACCATCACGTCCGGTCCGTATTTGGGCTTCAACCACTTGACGAACCCCAATACAACCTCTCCTCCGGCGCTGGGCGTTTGGCGCACCTGAAACCGCGCGAGATCCACGCCAAATGGAATCACGTGAATCGGTCGATCCGCCGCCATGTATCGCGCCGTCTCCCGCGCCAGTTGGTGCGTCGTCGCGGTCACGATCCGGCAGCGCTCGAGCATCCGCTTCAAGCTCGCCTGCGCCTTCGGGTCCGGCCCGCGGTCGAAGATCACGTCCTGCCCCCACGTGGATGCCACCATCGGGACGCGCACCCCATCCCAGTAAAACGCCCGCCCCCCCTCCGAGACAAAGTGGAAATGAATCAGTTGCGGATCGATCTGGCGGATCAGCCGCCGGAATGGCCCTAAGTCCAGAAGCATCCGGGCTTTGGGAATCCGGTGATACCACCGGCGCTCCGGCGGGAACTTGCACACCCGTACCCCCGTGATCGGATCAGAATACGGTGACAGTACCGTCACCTCCGCCCCGCCCTCCCGCGCCCACTTCGCCCACCGGTGCGTGTGCGTGGTCGACGAATCCGCCACGATCAAGAGCCGCAACCCCTTCATCGGGCGACCACCCCGCCGGTTCGCTGGATCCACTCATTCCGCTGGTATTCGCCAAGCGCCCGGATCACCCACGCATACGCCTGTCCCACCCACATGGGCTGGTCGCGCATCAGGATGCCCAGCTTGTACCGCCAGGTCTGGGGCGAGAGGTCGTTTTCCAGGAGGGGCGCGTAGCCGTTGGCGTGCTTGCCCTCGCGCATGATCTGTTCCTGGAGCAGCGTGATCTGCTTCTGAATCCGTGTGGTTAACACCTCTCGGCTGAAGTCGTCCGTCACGTCGGGCAGGTGGCGCAGGTTCATCTTGATGTTGCCCGAGAGCGCCAGCGTGTCGTTTTTCGGTAAGTTGTCGGGATGACTGCGGTTACAGGCCAGTGCCTTGACCGTGTAGCACATGTCGTAGCGCTTGCCGATGCGGTACCACAGGTCCCAGTCCTCGACCACCGGCAGCGACAGGTCGAAATCGCCCACGCCTGCAATCACCGACCGCCGCACCACCACCCCGCTGGTCTGCGTCGGCATGTATCGGATAATGCGATTGAACGGCTCGCGGAGCACCCCCTCTTCGGGCTCGGGGTCGATGTACATCCGCCGCTCGGCGAAGACGACGTCGTTGTCGTCGATGCCCAGGATGCCCGAGAACCCCATTCCGCAATCCGGGTGCTCATCCAGCAGGCGAACGACCGTTTCCAGGAAGGTCGGCAGCCACAGGTCGTCGCTGTCGAGGAACGCGAACAGGCTCCCCCGCGCCAGTTTCATCCCCACGTTGCGCGCCGTGGGCGCCTTCTGGTTCCGCTGCTGGTGGAAGATGACGTCAACGCCCCGCCCCGCCAGGTAATCCCGCCGGCTGGCGACGACCTCCACGGTGTTGTCGGTGCTGCCGTCATCGACGATCACGGCCTCGATCGGGCGATACCGCTGCGCGGCGATGCTGTCGAGCGCGCGCACGAGCAGCGCCGCCCGGTTGTAGGTGGGGATGATGGTCGAGACCAGTTCGGCCATGGCAGAAGGGATTCACCACGAAGGCACGAAGACACGAACAGAATACCTATTTTAACGGAAGGCTTTGCTCGATCCTATCTGGGCAACTGCCCTCACGATTTCACGCGCTCTTCTGTCTCCCTTCGTGGCTTCGTGCCTTCGTGGCGCACCTCTGTGGATTCATCGGCCATCCATCGCGCGATCGTGCTAACTTCGTGCTGGAGCGAAAATTCCGCCTCGGCCTTGACCCGGGCTGCCCCGGCCATGGCTCGATAATCCACGGCCGGGAGGTCAATCATCTCCTCCATTGCCCGCGCAAGTTCTGCCGGGTCGTCCGGGGGCACCAGGGTGCCCGTCCCGGGGGAAACGGTTTCGTGCAGGCCCAATAATCTCGTCGATATCGCCGGCAGGCCGCAGGCCATGCCCTCCCGCAGCGCCAGCGGCATGCCATCACGGTTGCCGTCTTTTGCGATCACGCACGGCAGGACGAACGAGTCCTGGTCCGGCAGAAACGATTGCAGAAAGCTGGCGTCACGCTTGCCCATGAGCTCGATCAGGTCCCCGACGTTCAACTCGGCGATCCGTTTCTCGAAATCGCCCCGCAAGGGCCCGTCGCCAACGATGCTGACCTTGAAATCCCGCCGCTTGCGGGCGAGCAGGCCTACCGCCTCGATCAGCACGTGAAACCCTTTGATCTCGACCAGCCTGCCCGTCCCCGCGAACCGGAACGGCCGATGCGGATCGTGGGGCCTGGGTCTGAACCGCTCGATGTCGATTCCGTTGGCCAGCACCTTGACCTTCTCCGGCGGCAAGCCCGGCGCGAGCTTCAGGATCGCCTCGCGGTTGTAGTGTGAGACCGTGACCACCACCCGGCATTGACCCAGCGTCCAGTCGAACCACGTCGACATCGGGTTAACAAAGATGTCGTGGGCCTGCAGGGTCACGCCCAGCGGCAGGTCGAGCAACCGCGACGCCCAGAACCCCAGCAGCAACTGCCGCATCGCGAAGTGGACGTAGAGCCAGTCGAACCGCTCGGCATCGATCTGCTCGATGGCGGCGTCCCAGGTCAGCCGATCCCGCCAGAGCTCATCGGTCATGGCCGCCGGCTGTTGGTTGTACTTTCGCGCCAGTGCCGCGCCGTGTTTCCGCATCAACCGCCGACGCGCCCCGAGCTTGGTCAGTTTCCGTATGAAAGGGTGACCGCCCAGTCCCTTCACCCGGATCGTCTTGCCCTTGATCTGGTAGTTGGGGTTTCGCTCGGTCGCGGGGTCCGCCTTCCCCAGCGAGATCGCGACGACCTCGTGCCCCAGCGCCTCCAGGCCCTTCATGTCGTTGACGACGAAGGTTTCGGAGAGGACCGGGAAGTCGGCGATGAGGTAACCGATTTTCATAATGAACAACGGGTCGCGCGCGGCATGGCGAAGGCACGCCAAGCCGTCATCCCGAGCGAAGCGAAGGATCCTGCCGAGAACGGCGTTTGACGTCCATTCCGGGCCAGATCCTTCGGTCGTTGAAACTCCCTCGGGATGACGTGCGCGGGAACTTCACTGCTCCTTCATCACGTAGTACGAATCGTCGAACACGCTGCGCTTGACCTTTCTGCTCCCGCGCCACTGCATGAAGCACATGGCGAAGGGGAAGAACAGCTCCTTCCAGCTCCGCAGACGCCGGTGGATGAACGCGTCCGCCGTCTCGATGTAGCGGCTGGGCTGAACCAGATCCCGCAGGAGCCGGCGCATGGTATAAGGCCAGCCCAGCTCCGCCCATCCCATCGCGAACGATCCGAAGCGGTCGTTGAGCTGTTTCCACGAATAATCGTGACCGTGCAGGCTTACCGCGTCCCGGACCTGGAGCATCTTGCAGCCGCTCTTGAAGAGCTTGACCTGCATGACGCGGTCTTCGATGGCCTCGACGTCGCCGAAGCGAAGCCGCTCCCAGGTCGATCGCCGCAGCGCGAGGTTCGAGCCGCTGATCGCGATGCGGCCAAATGCCTGGTCGAAGCGGATGGCGACCGAGCGCATCCAGGATCCGTTGTAATCCCAGTAGAAGGCGTATTCGCCCGGGGCGGGACGCTGCTCGCCCACCGTGGCGTCGGCGCGGCCATCGAGGATGGGCGCGACCATTTTCGCCAGCCAGGTTTGGTCCCCCGGCACCACGTCCTGGCTGATCGTGACGATCGCCTGGCCGCGGCAGTTTTCGAAGAGCGTGTCCCGCGCCGTGCCGAAGCGGAACTGGGCCGGGCGATAGGGGATGACCCGACAGCCGCGCGACTCGGCATATTTGTCGGTCCCGTCCTTCGACGCCGAGTCCAGCACGACGATTTCGAACGGCCAATCGGTCCGCTGCTTCGCCAGCGCATCGATCACGCGAGCGAATAATGCGCCCGCATTGCGCGTGAGAATTCCGACGGAGACGCGGGGGGCGGGATTGCGGGGTTCGTACGCCATCGTGCCGGTGTTACAAATACGAGGATCGAAGATGGAGGATGGACGATGGAGGGATGCCAGGCGCTTTGATATTCCTCCATCCTCGATCTTCCATCTTCGATCCTCGTCTTCTCCTGGTCACGCCGCCGCGTCCTGTGCGCCCGCCGGCCGCACCTCTGCCGCCGCCCGGGGCTGTTCCCACGTGTGGGGCAGACCGAAGAGGCCGTAGACGATCACCTGCTCGTTGAGGATGAAGCGGTTCCGCTCGCTGCCGCCCAGGACGGTGTCGGTGTCGGCGTCGAGGATGCGCACGTTGATGCTGTAGACGTTGGGCTCGATCAGGACCGGGCCCCACTTGCAGTCGACGTAGCCTTTGCCGGGCTCGATCGGCCCGAGCGTGTGGCCGTCCCGCTGGGTGTCGCAGGTGGCCGCCAGCACGTCCTCGGCCGCCCATTCGAGGTCGATCGCCACGTGTGGCCGCGCCACGCGGCGCTTGGCGTCGAAGTTGATCCGGATCGTCATCGGGTCGCCGGTGGAGATCGTGTCGGTGGGCAGGCCGGTCTTGTCGAGGAACTGGACGCCGGTGATCTCGACCTCGGATTTGGGCTTGGGCGTTTGCCCGGGCGCCGCCGCGTCGCGCTCGGCGTCTTTGGCCTGGTCGATCTTGATCATCTCGACGACGCGCTGGTGGTATTCCTCGACGACTTTCTGCGTCGGCCCTTCGACCAGTTTCTCCCCTTTCCAGAGCATGAGCGTCTTGTCGCAAAGGTTCCGCACTTCCGCCAGGTTGTGGCTCACGAGGATCATCGTGACGCCGCGGTTGAGCATCTGCGTCATGCGGTTGTGGCAGCGGTTGCGGAACTCGGTATCGCCGACCGCCAGGACCTCGTCCACCAGCAGCACGTCGGGCTCGATGAACGCCGCCACCGCGAAGCCCAACCGCACCGCCATCCCGCTGCTGTAGCGCTTGACGGGCGTATCGATGAAGTCGCCGACGCCGGCGAACTCGACGATGTCGGCGAACTTGCTCTGGACCTCCTTGCGCGTCATGCCGAGGATGGAGCCGTTCAGAAAGACGTTCTCGCGTCCGGTCAGATCCGGGTGGAACCCCGCGCCCACTTCGATCAGGGCCGAGAGCCGCCCCTCGACGTTGTACGTGCCACGATCCGGCCGCAGGATGCCCGAGAGCAGCTTGAGCGTGGTCGATTTTCCCGAGCCGTTGGGCCCGATGATCCCCATCGACTCGCCCTTTTTCAGGTTGAACGACAGGTCCTTGACGGCCCAGAATTCCTGGCCTTTGAGCTGCGCCGGGTCGTGCGCGGCCCCTCTGCCCAGCAGCTTGCCAAAGCTCGCCGCGATCAGGTCGCGCAGCGTCGTATGCTGCTCGCCCATGGCGAACTTTTTATAGACGTGATCGAAGTGGACGACGGGATCAGGCATTGTCAGTTGTCAGTGGTCCGTTGTCAGTTGTTCTTCCCCTTCGAACCGATTGATCTGAGGTACGCGTTCAGTCGGGGCGACAGCTCCGTGATCATGGGCTTGATAAGGCCCGTGTCCGCGCGCGAGATCAGTTCCCGCACATAGGCGCGACGCAGCCAATGAATGACCTCGTACAGCGACCCGCGCCCGATCCGCACGAACCGTCGATTGTCCTGGAACGACCCGCGCCCGACACCTTCGGCGATATTCGCTCCAATGCCATCAGCGGCCCGCACCAACTGCTTGCCGACCGTATCTCGCGCAAACGCGTCCCACTTCCGCACAACGCGCCAGATGGAATCCGCCAAGCGCTCCGCAAGCTTGTAGACCTCCAGGTTTTCGAATGCCGTTCGAGCCAAGAGCCTTTCTCCTTCCCAAACATGCGTTTTCTTCACCACGGACAACTGACAACTGTTACACGTATTCCGCAAACTTAAACGCCGCCTTGTGGAAGACCCGCCAGCCGACGAAGAACACCAGTGTCGAGATGATCGCCGCTACGAAAAGGCCGTTGGGGTTCGACAACCCGCGGCCCATCCAGGAGTCGCGGTAGGCGTCCAGGATCGGGATCATCGGGTTCAGGTACGTCAGCCAGTGCAGCTTCGGCCGGTTCTCAAACCGGATCGGGTACATCACGTTGGTGGCGAAGAACCATAGTTGCAGCACGAACGTCATCACGTACTTCACGTCGCGGAAGAAGAGGTTGGCCATCGACAATACCATCGACAGCCCCGCGATGAACATCACCTCGATCACCAGCACGAACGGCAGCAGCAGCAGCCATCCCGACGGATGCGGCTGGACGAACGGCGCGACCGGCGACTTGAACACGTAGAAGACGTAAATCGGGATGAACACCGTCATCGCGATCCCGAAATCCACGAGCGCGCCCAGTACGTTGGCGAGCGGAAACACTTCGCGGGGGAAGTAGATCTTGGTGACCAGCCGGCTGTTACGCGTCAGCACCTCCATGCTCGATGCGATCGTCGCGTTAAAGAGCGTCCAGGGGATGATCCCGGCGATGACGAACAGGACGTACGGCATGCCCCCCAGTTTCGTGTCGTCGATCGAGATCGCCCCCGAATAGGCGAAGACCAGGACCAGCACTGCCGTCTGGATCAGCGGCATCAAAAACGCCCACGCCACGCCCAGGAGCGACTGCTTGTACCGCACGCGGATGTCGCGCCAGGCGAGCATGCCGAGCAGGCCTCGGTACTTGACCAGTTCACTGAGCATCGGGGCATCGGTGTTCACGGGAGCGACAACCTCTGGCTCGATAAGGCGTTGCGCGTGGATGCGCCCTGAGACGCGGGGCGGCATCACCGACAAAGGTGGCGCAGACCCACCCGCTGTTTCATCGTCCGATTTCCCACAGGCATTCAAGGCGGTGGGCGGACATCCTATAAATTCGAAAACGCCCGATCGCGGCCGCGCCTTCGCGGCTCACACCGATACCCCCCGGTCCCCGTTCTGTCCAGACGCATTTCCCCACGGGCAGGGTGGGCTCCGCCCGCCATCTCGCACGAGGCGCGCCTCACGACGCCTAAATCGCGAACCGGCCCAACAGAAACAAGATAAGGAGACCTACGACCAGGAACCCGACCAACCAGATCGCCATCTGAATCCATGGGTTGCCCCACCAGCGCTTCGGTCCACGTCCGCGCCGCGCTCGTTGATAATCGAGCTTGATGGGATCGTCCGGCATCAGGAAGACGCTCACGAACGACGCGGGATGCGCGGGGTGGTGGGCGAAGCCCACGCTACTTTACGACGGCCAACCGCCGCAGGGGCTTGGGGAGCTCGAAGTGGACGTCCTCCTCCACCAGCGTGCGCTCCTCGACCTCGCCTCCAAAATCCCGCTGCAATCGATCGATCAGTGCCTGCACCAGTTTCTCCGGCGCCGACGCGCCGGCCGTGATGAACACGCAGCCCACCCCCTCCAGCCACTTGGGATCCAGCTCCGATTCGTCATCGATCAGGTATGCGGCCTTGCCCTCCTGGTGGGCCATCTCCACAAGCCGCTTGG
>DATBFY010000770.1:0-5974 GCA_036558265.1 Tepidisphaeraceae bacterium
GGCCGCGAGGCGCTGGTGAGGGTATAATCGAGGGTCGCCGTCCAGTTGCGGGCATTCAGTGAGGGTTTCCGCCATGATTCGTACGTACCGTCTGACGAGCATCGTGGCGGCAGTGTGCCTGTCCATAGCCGGGTACGTCGCGGCCGGAACGGCGAGTCCCGGTGGCGACAATGCTGCGAAGCCGGTGGCAGCGGCGAAGCGGCCGGCGAACCTCAACCCGCAGGTCGCCGCGCTCCAGAAGGAATGGCAGGCGTACGCCAGGGACCCCGGCGCGAACAAGCTTCGCGAGACGTCGGACTACTTCAAGACCAACCCCTCGCCCGACGCCACGCCCGATGTCGTCATGAAGGCGCTCGAGGCCAGCGTATCCGGTGGCGCCGGCGCGGAGGCTTACGTCAAGTGGCAACTGTTGTCGGCCGTCCCGGGCAAGTTTCCCGACGAGCTGGTGAAGCGGGCGATCGTGGTTTATCGCCGCTCGCCCGCACCGACCGAGCACCCGGGTCTCAACCACCGCTTGCTCTCCAAGGCCGTCATGGGCGTGAAGAAGTCGCAGGCCGGTTCGCTTCAGAAGGAAATGGACGAGGCCGTCGCCCGGGTCAGCGAGCGCAACCACGTGCTGTTCGAATACCGTGACGCGCTCTTTTCGAGGCTGCCCAACCGCCTCGATGTGCTCCAGGCCGGCCTGGAAGACGTCGCCGACCGCGCTTCCCGCGGCTTGAACGCCAACGGCATCTTCGATAACGTCTCCGCCGGCATCCGGAGCTGGGCGATCAGCGACGCCAAGCCGGCGCAAGTGAGCGGGATGACCGCCGCCGTCAGCCGCCTCCGCGCCGTGGTCACCCGCGACGAGAACCGGCCCTACGCGAAGATCGGCGACGACAAGGGCATGGCCAAGTGGGACCTCGCCGGTCCCGCGATCGACCCCAAGAAGCTGGACGAACTGGCCAAGTTCCTGGAGAACAACTCGTCCGGCGGCATGGCCGGGGGCCTGAAGTTCAAAGAGAACAAGGACAAGTAGTCAGTAGTCGGTAGTCAGTAGAAAGCAGAGAAGACATGAGCGTGAAGATCCGCATCCCCTCGCCTCTTCGCAATTTCACCAACGGCGCGGACATCGTCGAAGTGCAGGGTGGCAACGTCGCGCAGGCCCTCGAGCAGCTCAAGGACAAGGCCAAGGGCATCGAGACGCGGCTCTTCAAGGGCCCGGCGCAGCTCAATCGCTACGTGAACATTTACAAGAACGAGGAGGACATCCGCTTCCTCCAGAACCTCGACACCCCCGTCGCCGACGGCGACGAGCTCTCGATCGTCCCGGCGATCGCGGGCGGAAAGTAGCCGCCCGCGACGGCGTCAAGCCGTCATCCTGAGCGCAGCGAAGGATCCAGCCGCGACCGGTGAATCGCGCGGCTTCGCCCCTTTGTGCAGGATCCTTCGGTCGTTTGAAACTCCCTCAGGATGACGGGTCTCGCTCGTGAAAGGACCGGCCATGCCCGTCTCCAAACGCTGCTGGTTCACCTTCCCCACCCGCACCCAGGTGGAGCAGCCGATCATCTGGCAGATGTCCCGGAAATTTCCCGATGTCAGTTTCGACATCCGCCAGGCGTCAGTACAGAACGAGATCGGGATCATGGCCGTCCTGCTGACCGGAGAGGCCCACCAGGTCCAGGGGGCCATCGATTTCCTCCGCTCAAGCGGGGTCGTCGTCGAACCGATAGAAAAGAGCGTCGTAGAAGGCTAGTGGGGTAACAGTCCCTTCCCGCCATTCATTCACCTTAGTGCATGTAGCGGGCTGGCCGCTTGAGCGGCTAGCGCTTACCCAACGTCGCCGCGCACGTTGCGCGTCGCAGGCGTACATGCAGGGGAAGATGCAATTTAACTCCCCCCGGGGGCCGAATCGCTTCGACGGTTTCTCTGGAAGCCGCGGAAGCACTACACTTTGCCAAAAATATGTCAGAACAACTGAAAAATAAGATCATCGAACACGTCACGTCGGACGAGTACCGCCCGCAGCGGCCGCGAAAGCTGGCCCGCGAGCTGGACGCGCATGACGACCAGAACTATCACGAATTCCGCGACGCCCTGCGCGAGCTGATGCACCAGGGGCGCGTGGCGCTGGGGGCCGGCGGCAACGTCGTGCTCCCAACCGAGAAGGCCCGGAAGGACGAGTTCGTCGGCACCTACCGCGGCAAGAAGGGGGGCTTCGGCTTCGTCGTCCCGACCGACCCCACCTCCCACGAGGACCTGTACATCCCCAAGGGTGAGAACGGCGGCGCGATCAGCGGGGACGTCGTCCGCGCCCGCATCCTGCACTGCCGCCAGGGCGAGGGACGCACCCTCTGCGAAGGAAAAATCGTCGAGATCATCGAGCGCAGCCAGAAACGCTTCGTCGGCACGCTGGTCAAGCAGCACACGACCTGGATGGTCCTGCCCGACGGCAACACCCTGACCGAGCCGATCCTTGCCCCCGACGCCGCGTCGCGGCACATCAAGGCGGGCACCAAGGTCGTCATCGAGCTGACCAGCTACCCCGACGAGGGCGAGCCCGCCCAGGGCGTCATCACCGAGGTGCTGGGCAAGGCCGGTGAGAAGGACGTCGATCTCAAGAGCGTCATCGTGCAATTCAACCTGCCGGCCGAATTCCCCGAGGCCGTCCGCGCCCAGGCCCGTCGCAGCGTCGATTCCTTCGACCCCGAGACCGAGCGCACCCGCCGCATCGACCTGGTCGACGAGATCGTCTGCACGATCGACCCCGACGACGCCAAGGACTACGACGACGCGATCTCGTTGCGGCGGCTCGACAGCGGCGAGTACGAGCTGGGCGTCCACATCGCCGACGTCTCGCACTTCGTCCCGACCGGCTCACCGCTCGACGAGGAGGCCGCCAAGCGCGGCAACAGCGCCTACTTCCCCGGGTTCGTCATCCCGATGCTGCCCGAAATCCTGTCGAACGGCGTTTGCTCCCTGCAGGAGGGCGTGCCGCGCCTCTGTAAGAGCGCGTTCATCCGCTACAACGACAAGGCCGAGCCCGTCGGCACCAAGTTCGCCAACACGATCATCCACTCCAACAAGCGGCTGCGCTATCGCGAGGCCCAGGCCCTGATCGACCGCGAGGAGGTCATTCCCCACCCCGAGGGCGACCGCAAGCGGTCGGACTATCCGCCACAAGTCCTGGCCCTCCTTGATGAAATGAACACGCTCGCCCGGCGCCTTCAGAAACGCCGCTACCAGCAGGGCCAGGTCGTCCTGGACCTCCCGCAGATGGAATTGAAGCTGGACGAGGAGGGAAAGGTGGTTGGCGCGGAGCCCGAGGACACCAGCTTCACCCACACCCTGATCGAAATGTTCATGGTCGAAGCGAACGAGGCGGTGGCGCGGTTGCTGGATGCCCTGGGCGTCCCCTTCCTCCGCCGGATCCACCCGGAGCCCGAGCCGCAGGGGTCGGAGCGGCTGCGGCATTTTGTCCAGGTTTCGGGATACCGGCTGCCCAAGGACATGGACCGCAAGGCGCTGCAGGCGCTGTTGAACGCGGTGAAGGGCAAGCCCGAGTCGTTCGCGATCAACCTGGCGGTGCTCAAGAGCCTCAGCCGGGCCGAATACTCGCCCGAGTCGATCGGCCACTACGCGCTGGCGAGCCAGCACTACTGCCACTTCACCTCGCCGATCCGCCGCTACGCCGACCTGACGATCCACCGCCTGCTCGACGCCTACTTCGACGCCAAGGCCCGGGCCGGCGAAGGCGCCGCCGAGGCGATCCTCGGGCAGCGCAAGCTCAAGCTGGCGGACGTCCCGTCGTACGACGACCTGGTGAAGACCGGGCAGCACATCAGCTTCACCGAGCGGCGCGCGGACGACGCCGAACGCGAACTGCGCCAGGTCAAGGTGCTGGAACTGTTGAAGAAGCACGTCGGCGAGGAGTTCACCGGCGTGGTCACCGGGATCACCAACTTCGGCATCTTCGTGCAGATCAACGAGTACCTGGTGGACGGCCTGATCCGCTACGAGGACCTGATGGACGACTGGTGGGACGTGGACGAGAAGGCCGGCCGCGTCACCGGGCAGCGCACGGGCACGCGGATCGCGATCGGCGACGTCGCGAAGGTCGTGATCGTCAACGTGGACGAGGCGCGGCGCGAGCTGAACCTGGCGATCCGCCAGCTCCTGGGCAACCGCGGCGGCGGCGGCGGCGGGCGCGCCCCCAAGCCGGGCAAGAACGGCAAGCCCAACAAGAAGCACCGCAAGGGCACCAAGGTCGAGCGGCAGCATCGCCACAGCACCGGCGGCCAGCGGCGAAACCAGCGATCCAAGCAGCGATCGCGCAAGGGGCGGCGGTAGTCGCGACGCTCACGTCCGCTCGAACGCCGCAAGATCGTCGGGATAGTTGAGATTCGCCCACACCCGCGCCGGCCAGTCCGCCGGCGCGGGGAAGACCTTGACCCCCGTTTCCTCGCAGAGCCCATGAACCGAGCGGAGCCCCGCGCCCAGTCGCCGGGTGATCATCTGCTTGCCCGACGCGCGCATGACACAGGGGAATGGTTCGACACGCTCGACCCCTTCGACCGATCGCGAGCACATCACCGCAGTCATGCCCGGACCCAGCCGGTCGATCATCCATTCCAGGCATCCGCGCTCCATCGCCGGCATGTCCACGGTGACGATGACGACCACGTCCGTCCCCGCCGACGCGCGTTCGAGCGCCGTGAGCACGCCGCGCAGCGGCCCCTGGTCCGCCTGCGGGTCCGTCGCCTCCGCGCCGAACAGCTCGTGCCCCGGCGGCCGCTCGTTGCCCGGCGAACTGACCAGCAGCGTGGGGCCCGGCCAGGCCAGGCGCTCGAGCAGGTACGCGAGGATCGGCCGGCCGCCGAGCGTGAGGCGGGACTTGGGCAACCCCATGCGCGAACCGCGGCCGCCCGCGAGGACGGCGAGCGTGACGTCGTGAGATGGCGGCGGCATTGCGAGGCGATCGTGTCGTAGAACTCGCGAAGAGGCAAGCCACTGCGGGCCGATTCGGCGAAACGCCCGGCGTGCGGGGTATTCCGCGCGCCGGGCGTCAGGTGCTTCGAGTGATGATGTCGGACGATTACCCGAGCAGATCGCTGCGCTTCTTCGCCGTCGTCGCGATCCGCGTATTGCTGAAGACCGGCGGCGCCGCCGTCACCGCCTTCGCGGCCTTGCTCACCGGCAGCGGCTTTGGCGCGGCGGGCCTGGCGACCGGCGTCGGCGGGGCCGACTTCACCGGCTTGGGTGACGGCTTGGGCGTGGGCTTGGGCGTGGGGCTCGGACCCGACGTCGGCGTGGTCGTCGGGTTCTTCAACGACTGCAAGACCGCGTCGATCGACGGCATGACCGGCGAGCCGATCGACACCGGCGCCGCCACCGGCTGGCTCGGCGTCGGCGCCGCCAGGGCCACGTTATAGTTCTGCGCGAGGATCACCATGTCGTTGAAATCGACGTTGCCATCGCCGTTGAAATCGCCGTCGGCGTAGGTCTTCCCGCCGCCCGTGCTGTTGTAGTTCTGCGCCATCGGCACCAGGTCGTTGAAATCGACGGTGCGGTTGTGATTGGCGTCGCCGCCCAGCCAGAAGAAATCCAGGCCGTAATCCTGGGACATCGCGTTGCCCGCCCCGTCGCTCACCGCCGAGCCGTGCAGCGTGGCGCGGTAGTTGGCGTTGGTGAGCGCGCCGGCGGCAAACGTCCAGGTCGCGGTCAGCGTGGACGCGTTCCACGTCATCGTCGTCGCGTTGGCGGGCAGGTCGGTGCTCGTGGTGAGGTTGCTCACCGTCAGGTCACCGGCTTGCAGGCTCGCGCCCACGTCTTCGCTGAAGGTGATCGCGACCTGCCGCGGGGCGGTCTGGTACAGGAAGTTGCCCGCGACGACCTGCGGGGGGACGTTGTCGCCACCCACGACGACGTTGAACGCGCTGGTCCCGACGCCGCCGTCCTTGTCGGTAACCGTCACCATCACGACGTAGGTCCCCGC
>DATBFY010000771.1:0-2403 GCA_036558265.1 Tepidisphaeraceae bacterium
GAAAGAGTGTCTAGTTCGTCTGCGTTAGAAGAGCGAGAGCGCGAAGGAGCTGTGCCGTTGTGAGTTGTGCCGTTTCCGTAAATCCCGCTGCTGCCGAACTGACGACGACGACGCCCGCCCGCGCCCTTGCCGCGACCGGACGGGACCATCGCCTGGACTTCTGGCGGGGGTTGTGCCTGGTGGACATGGTGCTGGTCCACCTGGTTTACGAAGGGGTCAAGATGGGCTCGTTCCTCCAGGGCGTTTTCGGGGAGTTCACCCGATTCGCGGCTGGCGGGTTCATCTTCCTCGCGGGGCTGGGGATCACCTACATCTTCCTGCCCAAGGCCCGTGATGACCGCAAGCGCTGGGGGACTTACCAGTCGCTCTGGCGGCGGTCGCTTTACCTGCTCTTCGTCCACTACGCGGCCTCGCTCAGCTTCATCTTCATCTATCCAATTCGCGATTTCGCCGGGCCGTATCCCAAGCCGCTGACGTACGTGCGCGACGTGTTGATGTTCCGCGAGGGGTCGGACCTGTTGATCTTCTACGTGATCATGGTCGCGCTTGCCCCGGCGTTCCTGGAGATCATCCGTCGGGGTTACTGGTGGGCCGCCGCCCTCTTCAGCCTGAGCATCTTCACCTTTGGCCAGTATCACCCTTACGCGCTGTCGCTGCCGATCCAGCAGAACTTCATGATCGTGCTCTGGCAGATGATCTTCGTGATGGGCATGCTCGCCGGGGCCGCCCTGCCGAAGTGGGACGGCCTGACCCTGCGGGGCAAACTGACGCTCGCCGGCGTCGGCTGTGCCGTCCTGGCGCTCGTCGAGGCCGTCCAGAACACGGCCTGGGGCTGGTCGCTGGGCATCAGCTTCGTCAAGAACCCGCTCTCGTGGGGCGAGGCCGTCCGGTACCTGTCGCTGATGACCACGATCATGATGCTGACGGACCTCTGCTGGCGGTGGATCGCCGGCGGCAACGTCGCCGGTTTCCTGACGCGCCTGGGGCGTCGCAGTTTGGCGGTTTACGTCGCGCACGTGTGGGTCGTCGCGGTGACGGTCGCGGTGGCCAATCGCACGTCGTGGCTGGGCGCCTGGCAGATCGTCCTGGTCGTGGCTGCGGTGGCGATGCTCTGGTCGTGGACGTGCGTGCTCGATTCGCTGAGCGAGGCCCCGAAGAAGCGTGGTGACGAGCCCGCGCTCGGCCAAGCCTTCTGGCGACTGTCCGGGGCTGCCGTCGCGGGCGTGTGCATCTGCTTCGCGCTCTACGCCGCCGCGCCGATCCTGGGCCACCGCGACCCGGTCGCCCGGATTCTGGCGAAGATGACGCCGCCGTCGAACCTGACCGCCTACGTCGCCGACGCGGCCGACGCCGACGCCTACGACCCCGACCCGGGTCCCTTGCCCGACATGCCCTACGACGACGTCACGCCCGAGGACCGGCAGGTCTGATCGCACGCGCTGGTTTGGGGGCGCATCGCCTTCCCGTAAGATGTCCGCTATGCAGATCGTCGAGGGCATCGAAGGCCTCCGCTCCACACCCCCCGGCGCCGTCCTGTCCGTCGGGAACTTCGATGGTATCCATATCGGCCACCAGCGGATCCTTCAGACCGGCCGATCCCTGGCCGACCAGGAAGGCACGCAGCTCGTCGCGGTCACGTTCGAGCCGCACCCATTGACCGTCCTGCGGCCGGAGAAGGCCCCGCCGCGACTCACCCCGTCTCTTTTCAAGCGCGAGCTGCTCGCGCAGGCCGGCGTCGATCGGCTGGTCGTCCTCCCGCCCAGTCACGAGGTGTTGGACCTGACGGCCGAAGATTTCTGGGCGATCCTGCGGGATGTCGTTCGGCCCCGGCACATGGTGGAGGGGGGGTCGTTCAACTTCGGCAAGGGGCGGGGGGGGACGATTTCGCGGCTGCGGGAGTGGGCGGCGAGTTCGACGGTTCGCCTGGACGTGATCGAGGCGGTCGAGGTGGCGCTGCTGGACTTGACGGTCGTGCCGGTCAGCAGTTCGCTGATCCGGTGGTTGCTGGGGAACGGGCGGGTGCGGGATGCCGCGATCTGCCTGGGCCGGCCATACGTGCTGGAGGGGCCGGTGATCAAGGGGTATCAGCGGGGCAAGGAGATCGGCGTGCCGACGGCCAACCTCGACACCGGCGAGCAGGTCGTACCGATGGAAGGCGTCTACGCCGGACGCTGCTCGCTGGACGGCTCGACTTACCCCGCCGCAGTCAGCGTCGGCCGCATGGAAACCTTCGGTGACAAGCTCCGGCGGCAGGTCGAGGCGCACTTGGTGGGATTCGACGGGGACCTGTACGGGCAGGCCGTCCGCGTGGAGCTGATCGACTGGGGGCGGGAGCAACGCAAGTACGGTGCGCTCGAGCCGTTGATCGAGCAGATCCGGCGGGATATCGAGTGGACGGTCGGC
>DATBFY010000772.1:0-5882 GCA_036558265.1 Tepidisphaeraceae bacterium
TTCCAGGCCGGCAGGTGCTTGATCAGCAGACCCTCGACGTCGTGCAGGCGGGTGGCGGCGTGATCGGGGATGGTCGTCTCACCGTGTCGGCGATGCGAGGTGGCAGCGGACGAGCCCCCGTTGCGGGCGTTCCCGCCGCAATTCCGGTCGTCCTTATCCTTGTCGCGCCCACGGCCGTGGCCGGTGACGACGGCATCCGACTCGGCCGGGGCAAGGCCATAGCCGTAGATCCGAAACTCGGGCAGCCCATCGGCAGCGGCGGCGGCGGAGCGCAGGTTGTCGAGTACGTCGGCCGCGAACCGCCGGGCACCCGCCGCGGCGGTGTCAGGGAGCAGCGCGCAGACGCGGGAGGCGGTTAGCTTCCGACCCGCACGGCTGGCACCGGCCTCGGCAACGGACTCGTCAGCGAACCAGCCGACCTCGTCCGTCACCCGCGCCCGTCGAAGGACCGTCCGGGCCAGCCGCGCCAGGGGATGGCTCGGCGCGGCACCGTCAGAATCACTCACCGGCCCGAAAACGACCAGGCAGAACCCCAGGCCGCTGCGGTCGGCGCGGGCCCGCTCGCGCTCCAGCATGTGACGGGCCTGGGCGGGGCTCAGCAGGTCTCGGAGGTGGCGGGGCGGATGAGAGTCCGACGCAACCCCCGCCGCCCGTTCGGGACTGCGGCGCGACCGCCGCTGCCCCTCGCGATCCCGCCCCGTCCCGCGCGGCACCGGCAGCGCGTCAATGTTGCCACCTCCGCCGCGGCCCTCCTCAGCCGCGGCGGCGATGGACGTGTTCCCTCGGCTGGCCCGAATTGCAACTGCTCCATCTTTCGCCAGCATTGTTCTACCCGAAACCTTTCTACGACCTTCCACGTCGCGTACAGCCTTCCGCCCCTTTGCACAACGTCTCTCACTCGCGCGTCTGGGGTTGTTTGTCGTCGTCGCCGTCTCCGGCCGCGATCGCGCCCGGGAGGACGCTCATGTCCTGGATGATCCGCCGGGCGGTGTAGTCCTGGGGCCGCAGCCGCAGGCAGACCCGCGCCTCGGCGATCGCCTGCCGCACCTCGCCCAGCTCGGCCAGCGACCTTGCCAAACCCAGCCGCCAGCCGACCTGCCCGTACTCGATCGCCAGCGCCCGGCGGTAATAGTCCGCCGCCGTGGCATGATCGCCCTCGTTGGCCGTGACCGATGCCATCGCCGCCAGCGTCGCGGCGGGCGCGTCGGGCTCGGCGGCCTTGGCCTTGATCCGCGCGATCGCCTGGGCCTTGGCCTGCTGAGCCAGCGTGCCGACGTCAGTGGGCGCAGTCGTAGGAGTCGCGTTGTTCGTTTTCAGATCGCCTGTCGCAATCGCCGCCGCCGAAGCGCCCGACGGCTGGATGGCGGCGGCCTGGGCGGCGGCCTCGTTCTGGAGCACGTCCGCCAAGCGGAAGAGCTTGGTCGCATCATCCCCCGCCACCGCCAGCGCCAGGTCCGGCCGGTTCACCTGGTGCAGGTAGATCTCCACCACGTCGGCGAACATCGTGTCCGAGACCCGGCGGAACTTCTCGACCGAGTCGTCCCACTTGCCTTCGACCGCGTCCAAGAGTCCGGCCGCGAAGCACGTCGTGGGATCCAGCGGCGAGAGGCGGTATCCCTCGCGGATGTGCGCTGCGCCGGTCGGATCGTCCAGCACGAACCGCTCGAGCTGGCCGGCCATGCTCAGGTTCCCGCCGAAGCTGGGGCACAGCGCCCGGCTGGCGTGCAGGTCGGCGATCAGGTGCTTGACGCCCTCCAGGTCCGCCTGCGACAGGAGCAGCGCCCCGGTCTCCGGGTCGCGCTCGCGGGTGAGCCGCCGCCAGCGGTAGATCAAGGCGCCATGGCGGTACTGGACGTTGTCATCCTCGGCCTCGAACGCCTGGTCGGCCTGGCCGATCAACCGATCGTAATCCGCGTCGTCCCCGTCCCAGTCGTTGCGCGCCAGCCACGACTCGGCGGCCTGCGCCTGCTCCCAGTGCGACTCGGCCAGCCACGTCCGCCCCGCGCGCCACAGCGCCCAACCGATGACCAGCAGTCCGAGTGCCCCGCCCGCAAGGCGCAGCGGCAGGAAACCGCCGCCGCCGAGCGCCGGCCGAACGGCGGGCGATGGCTCCCGTGGTGATTCGATCGCCTGGGTCTTGGATGCCCGCACGGAACGCGCCGCCGCCGCCGCCGAGCGACCCAGCGTCAGGATCAGTCCACAGGTAACCGCTGACAGCGCCGCGATGGATGCCAGGTGCTGCCCGAAATCGCTGGCGCTGTGGATCAAGACGGCGAGCAGGCCGTAGCTCAGGCCGATCATCGCCACGCGGGTCCAGATCGACCGCGCCCGCACCCCGCGCAGCACGTTCGCCAGGAGCGCGAGCAGGAACGCCACCACCAGCCCCGCACCGACGATGCCGGTCTCCTCCAGCACCTGGGCGTAGTCGTTCTCAACCTGCGCCGTACGATGGCCGTCGCCGTGGCGGTCGAACATCGGGTAGAACGTCTCGTGCGCCCCCGAGCCGATCCCCAGCAGCGGAAATTGCCTGTAGATCTGCGGCAGGTCCTGCAGCGTCTGCCAGCGCCCGCCTTCGGTCCGCTCGATTTTTCCCAGCGTGGCCAGGCGGTCGTAGACCTTGTCAAACCCGGCCCACAGAAGCGTAACGAAGACCGCCATCGCGATTGGCACGAGGACCCACCCGCGCACGCTACCGCTTTTCCCACCCTTGCCGGGCCGCCGGAACTGGATGAGCAAGCCGGCCACCAGTCCCGCGGCCAGTGTCGAGAGCACGCCCATGCGGCTGGTCGAGAGGAAGATCGCCACCACCCCCGCGGTGATCATCGCCCCCAGCCACCAGAGCCATCGTGTCTTGCGCTCCGCGGCGCCCCAGCTCCCGGTGCCGGTGTCCCCGCGCTCGATCTCGCGCGCCAGCACCAGCATGAGCGCCAACCCCGCGCCGACCGACAAATTGATGAACTGCGAGAAATTGTTGTAATTGACGAACGGCCCCGACGTGACCGCGCGGCCGGTGTAGATCGACCAGTAGATCTCCTTGGCGCCCGAGAGGTCCTGCATCAGCGCCAGCACCGCCACCGCCGCGCCGGAAGCCGCGACGACCGCCAGCAGTCGCTTCACCTGCTCGGGCCGCCGGTAGACGTTGAGCACGCAGACGAAGATCGCGCACGCGACCAGCACGATCCGCAGGTCGTGCGCCGTCGCATGGGGGTAGAAGCTAAGCGTGGTCTGACGCGCCAGCGCCGCCTGGGCTCCCGTCGCCCCGTCCAGCAACTGTGACTTGAGCTTGAGCGTTTGCGGTGACACCGCCGCCACCCACCCGGCCGGAAGCGGCACGAGCTGCACCGCCAACAAGGCGGCGAACAACACCATCGGCACGTACGCCCAGGTCCACGCAAATCGCGTCGTCTCGCGATGGACCACAAGCTTGGCAACCAGCAGGACGACCATGGCAGCCGCCAGCGCCGTCACTACCGTCTCGCTCCACGCCTCGACCGCGCCCAGCGCCAACGGCGCGAAGATCAACAGCGCGCCGAGCACCCATTCGATCGCGATGTCAAACCGTGTTGGGGGCGCGGCCAGCTCGCCGAACGCCGCGGCAGATCCCGACTGATCGCGAAAATCACGCCGACCGCTCATCGCACACCCCCAGCCGGCCTCGGCTGGCGGGGGCGCAGGCCGGCAAAGCCGAGCGCGCCCTTCGGGGCCGCCACCGGGTTGGCAACCGTGCGCGTGGCGAACGAGACGATCGGCTCGCCCTTGAGCACCCGCGCGGGGTTCTCCACGCACAGGCGCCGTGCCACGGCATGACTGAACTGTTTGCCGATCGCGTCGGCGGCGGCGGTCATCCGCGGCGGCCGGCGAACCGTGTCGTGCGCATCGGTCGCGATGATCGATACCCAGCCGCGCTGCAGCATCTGCCAGGCCACCCGCTGGGCGGTTGCGCCGAAATCCCCGATCACGCTGCCGGCGGTCAACTGCACGACCGTGCCCATCTCGATCCACGGCAGCATCGCTTCGGGATGCCGCTGAAGGTGCGGGTGCCGCTCGGGGTGGGTGAGGATCGTGGTGACACCCTCGCGCCGCAGATCCGAGATGACCCGGCGCGGGTCGAGAAAGACCTCGTGCGGCAGTTCCAGCAGGAGATACCGGCGATTGTCCGCGACGCTCAGCACCTGGCCTTTGCGGAACATAGGCACCAGCCGCTCGTCGATCCGCACGTCCGCCCCGATGTCCACGTGCAGCGGGATAGCCCGCTCCGCCAGCGCGGAACGCAATTCCATCGCAGCCGCGCGGACCTGGTCCGGCTCGTTGCGGCCGTCGTAACGCCCCAGTTGGTGGGGCGTCGCGACCACGTGGGTGAAGCCGTCGGCCACCAGCACCTCGCAGAGCGCGACCGCGTCCGCGAGCGTCGCGGGGCCGTCGTCCAGTCCCGGAAGGCAATGGCAGTGCACGTCCACGCTCAACGGCGTCGAAAAGTGCTTCAGCCGCAGCGCTTGGGCAGGGGCGGTGTCAAGATCGCGCGCATCCGCCGGCGGAACGCCCGCGCCACGGTCATCGGGATTGTGGGGGACAGGCGTCAATTCCCGATCTCCGGCAGGTGACCGTCCCCCTCGTGGACAAAGCCGCCGTCGTCCTGGCCCCCGTTCGCGGCGCGCCCGGCCACGACCTGCCGCCGCGTGCCCCGCAGCCCGGGCTCCAGCAGCGCCGTCGCCTGACGGCCACCACCGTTAGCGCCCGCCGCGATCTGCCCCTGTCCGTAATAGCCGTAGCGGTAATACCCGTAGCTGTACTGATAACCGTTTCGTTTTTTGGCCTTGGGCACGTCGTTCACGACCACGCCCAAAAGCTGCCCGCCCACGCTCAGGATCCCGTCCCGCGCCGCCAGGCTCATGTTCCGCGTGGACTTCTCCGCGCGCAGCACCAGGATCGTCTGATCGCAGATCGCCGCGATGATCCGCGCATCGGTCACCGCCAGCACCGGCGGCGCGTCGATCAGCACGTGGTCGTACGTGTTCGCCAGTTGATCGAGCAGATCGGCAAAGTTCTGGCTGTTAAGGAGCTCGGCCGGGTTGGGCGGGAGCGGACCGCACGGCAGGATGTCCAGCCCCTCGACCGCCGGCGACGAGCGCAGCGCCTGCTCCAGCGTCGCCTGCCCGGCGACCACGCTCGACAGGCCCACCTCGGTTTCCAGCTCGAACACCTTGTGCTGCGTGGGCCGACGGAAGTCACAGTCGAGCAGCACGACGCGCTGACCGGCCTTGGCCATCGCGATCGCCAGGTTGCTCGCCATCGTGCTCTTGCCGTCACCGGGCGAGGGTGAGGTGATCAGCAGGCGCTTCGATGCACCGTCGGGCGTGCCGAAGTAGACCGCCGTGCGGATCGTGCGGTACGACTCGGCCGTCTCCGACATCGGTTCCAGCGCCACCGTCCGCCCCGCGGTCAGCGCGCCCCGACGCGTCTTGATGTGCGGCACGACCCCCAGCACCGGGTAGCCCAGCGTGATCCGAACTTCCTCCACCGACCGCATCCGCTGGTCCATCCAGTCGGCCGCCAGCGCCGAGCCACACCCGAACATCATCCCCAGCGCCAGTGCCATCGCCAGGATCAGCGCCTTCTTCGGCTTGGCCGGCTTGTCCTCCACCCGCGCCACGTCCAGGATCTGCGCCTTCATCCGGCCGATGTTCGCGTCCTCCGCGGTTAGCGCCAGCTCCTTGATGCGGTTGTCCAGCAGCTCGCATCCGCGATCCAGACGCTGCATGTCCGACTCGAGCAACTGGTACTCCAGCGAGTCGGACGTGTAGCTGACCGCCTCCTTCTGCGCCGACTTGTACATCGCCTCGACATCGAGCACCTTCTGATCCGCGACCTCCGCCAGGCGGTTC
>DATBFY010000773.1:0-3059 GCA_036558265.1 Tepidisphaeraceae bacterium
CTTCAGCCCCAGATACGCAAGCTGCGCTTCGATCCGCATTCGGTTTGCATTCGGCCGACTCGGAATGATCAGAGGATAGCGGGACAGCTCCTTCAGCGGAACCTTCCTGCCGCGAGGCGCCTTGCCCGCGACCCCGGGTGAAATCAGAAACATCTCCTGTTCACGCAGCGGGGTAATCTCGATGCTTGGCAAAGGGGCCGGGTTGTAGGCCAGTCCGATGTCGACACGTCCTTCGACGAGCCACTCGACGACCGACGCGGACAATCCCTCGACGACGCCGAACGATCCGTTCGGAAAAGACTTCCGAAAGGACTTGAACAGAGGAACCGTCACGAGCCTGGCGATGCTCGGCGGTAAGCCGAGGACCAGGTGCCCCACCATGGCGTCCTTGTCTTCGGCGAGCTCGTCGCGCGCGCGGCGCATTTGCGTCAGGATTCCGCGCGCGTGCGCGAGAAGGCGCCTGCCCGCGTCTGTCGGCGTGACACCGCGCCCATTGCGGTACAGCAGGGTCTGCGCGAGCTCGACCTCGAGCTGGCGCACCTGGTGACTCAAGGCGGATTGGGCGACCGAGAGCAGCGAAGCGGCCTTGGTGAAGCTTCCCAGATCGGCAACGTGCACAAAATAGTCGAGCTGTTTGACGTCCATGGGCGCCGCACCCAGACCGGTCAGGGTATCTCGTTGCCAGATATCTGGTAGTCCGACATCAATATTCCACATTCCCGTCCGGTGTCAAATAATTCTCGTTGCTGTTTGCCCGCAGTCCATGCGGGGGGGCTCGTCATGGACGGTACGGCTCCGGAGGGACAAAAGGAGGAGGAGAACATGAACCGCACTTTGCAGCTGCTTTCGTGTACCGCCGCGGTCGCGCTCGCCTGGGCGCAGCCCGCGGATGCCCGCGTCACCAGGATCGTTGTCGATACCGTCGCGCCGATCGCCGGTCAGCCTTACGAGCAGCTTACGGGCCGCGCCTTCGGCGAGCTGAACCCCTATAGCCGATTGAATGCGGAGATCACCGACCTCAGGCACGCGCCCCGCAATTCGCACGGCCGGGTCGAGTACATCGCCAGCTTCCGCATCCGCAAGCCCGTCGACATGGGGACCGCGAGCGGCCTGATGTGGCACGACGTCCCCAACCGCGGGGGCGACGTCGCCTTCACGGCAGACCTGTTCGCCGCCGGCGACGTGCACCTGCTCTCCGGCTGGCAGGGCGACAACGCCGGAGGGACGCGCCTGCCGGCAAACGTCGAATGCAAACCGCCCTACGTCGCCCCCTGCGCCGCCCCGGCCTTCAGCAACCATTACGTGAAGACGCCGGTGCTGGTCGGAACGACCGGCAAGATCCTCGGGCGCATCATCAACCGCAGCGGCGTGAACGCGGCGCCGCTCAATGTGATGGGCAATCCGATCCCCTACTTTCCGGTCGACTGGACGAACAACGCAGGCGACAGGCTCACCACGCATCTCAGCGAGACGATCAACGGCCACATCACGGCGGGGCCCACCGTCGCGAACAGCGACTGGAAGTACTGCGGCGGCGGCACCTTCGATGCCCCCCTGCCGGTCACCACGCTCCCGGTACAGGTGTGCCTGAAGGGCGGCTTCGACCCGGCGAAGCTCTACCAGCTCGTCTACCACGTAAAGGATCCGTACGTCCTGGGCGCCGGAACCGCCGCCTTCCGCGACGTGCAGTCCTTCTTCCGCTACGAGGCGAAGGACGACTACAACAACCTCAACCCGCTCTACGGATACATTCGCAGGGCCATCGTGCGCGGCTCGTCGCAGTCGGGCAACTTCACGCGCCACTTCATCTTCCTCGGCATGAACCAGGACGAGTCCGGGCGAATCGTGCATGACGGCGCGTGGCCGCTCATCGCCGGGCGGCGCGTGGCGAACAACTCGCGCTGGGGCCAGCCAGACGGCGTGCTCGAGCTCTACCAGATGGGCAGCGAAGGCCCGCAATGGTGGTCGAAGTACCCGGACCCCGTGCGCGACCTGCTTACCCGCGGCATCCTCGATCGCTGCAAGGCCTCGCACACCTGCCCGAAGATCGTCGAGACCTTCGGCGGGGCGGAAGTCTTCGCCCTGAAGATGACCACCTCCTGGGTCGGCACCACGGCGAAGGAAGACATCCCGCTGCCCGACAACGTGCGCCGCTACTACCTGCCGAGCTCCACGCACGGCGGCGGCAACGGCCAGACGACCGAGAACCCCGCCGCGGCGGGCACGGTGAGCTGCCCCGGCAACAACTGGGGAAAGGGCACGCTGAGGGCGAACCCGGTGCCGGCGACCGGGCTGGTCAACCGCGTACGCGCTGCGCTGCGCGACTGGGTCATGAACGGCACGCCGCCGCCGCCGAGCCAGTGGCCGACGATCGATCCGATCGCTCAGCAGAAGGACTGGCACGACTGGGACGACTGGGACGACTGGGACGACGAAGACTCTCACCACCGCTTCGATGGTGACAAGCCGCACCACAAGCACTGGAAGCCGCTCCTCGTCGAGCCGAACATGCGGGACATGGGCTTTCCACACGGCATCCCCGGGATCCCGGACTCGATCTTCGCGCCGGAGAATTTCATCTTCCCGGTGTTCGACTATGACTGGGGTCCGGACTACGACGAGAGCGAGGCGAACGGCGTGCCAACCAACGCGCCCCCGCCGATCAAGCACGTCATCAAGATGCTGGTGCCTCGCGTAAACGCGGACGGCAACGAGATGGGCGGCGTACCGACGGTGCAGGTCGACGCACCCCTCGGCACCTACCTGGGCTGGAACATCACCGCCGGGCCCGCCGATGTCGGCTACGACGGCCGGCCGTTCCACGCCGGGCAGGTCTGCAACTACGTCGGCGGCATGGTGCCGTTCTACAAGACCAAGGCGCAGCGCCTGGCCACGGGCGACCCGCGCAAGTCGCTCGAGGAGCGCTACGGCACGCACGACGGCTATGTGGCAGCGGTCACGAAAGCCGCCAACAACGCATTCGACAAGGGCTACCTCCTCGCGGCGGATCGCGACGCCCTGATCCAGCAGGCGGTCAATAGCGACGTCTGCAACCAGCC
>DATBFY010000774.1:0-5084 GCA_036558265.1 Tepidisphaeraceae bacterium
ACGCCTATTGGTCAGCGGTCGTTGACCTGCAGGCCCAGGGTGGTGGGGTCGAAGTAGGAGTAGGTCTCGTTTCCATCGTCGTCGCGGGCGACGCGGTTCTCGCGGCCGCCGTTCGTGATCAGGATCTGGAAGCCGAAGACGCCCGCCGAGCTTTGGGCGCGGACCAGCGAGTTGGCGGTCTTGTTGAAGTAGTAGATTACCGGGTCGTTGCCGTCGTCGAAGAAGAGGTTGGTGTACAGGCCCTGGCTGTTCTTCGCGGCGACGGTGGTCTTGCTCCAGGTGCTGCCGTTGAAGCGGGCGAACTTGAGGTCGGCGTTCCAGGCGTCGTAGTAACTGAAGGCGGGGCGGTTATTGGCGTCGAAGGCGAGCGAGATGTAACCGCCACCGGCGCCGTTCTGATCGACCAGGGTGGTGGACCAGACCGAGCCGTTCCGCTGGGCATACTTAAAGGCGCCGACGCCGGTGGCCTCGTAGGCGATGGACCAAGCGCCGCTGGCGGGGTTGAGCGCCAGGCTCGGGTAACGGCCGACGTCGCCGTTGGAATCGACGGTGCTGACCTGCCAGGCGCCCCCGCCGACGCGGGTGGCGACGCGGAGATCGCCGCCGGTCTTATAGTAGTAGGCGATGATCGGGTTGCCGGCGTTGTCGAACTTGAGCGACGGGTAATAGCCGACGGTGTTGGTCGATTCGACGGTGGTCACGTCCCAGGTCGCGCCGTTAAAGCTCGCGTACTTGAGGTCGGCGTTGGTGGCGTCGTAATAGGCGACGGCGGGCTTGCCCGAGGCGTCGAGCGCGAGTGAGACGAAGTTGCCCACGTCCGGGGCGCTGTCGATCGTCTGCACCGGGCCCCAGACCTTGCCGGCGTCGCGGGCGGCGTACTTGAGCGTCTTGTCAGAGGCGTCGTACCACACGAAGTGGAGGTTGCCGCCGGCGTCGTATTTCATGTCATTGAAGGTACCGTTTGCGCCCGGGGCGGTGGGGGGCGGATCGGTGGGGACGGCTTGGATGCTGACCGAATAGGCGCTGGCGAGACCCTGGGTGTCGGAGTAGGCATGGACGTAGTAGGTGCCGGCGGCGAGCGCCTGCCCGGAAAGTCCGCCCCCGGCGCCGAACGTGCCGATCACGTTGCCGTGGGAGTCCAGGAGCTGGGCGCCGGCCGTTGCGGTGAAGTTGAACTGCCCGTCCGCGCCGATCGTGAACGTGTAGTAGTCGTGGTCGTGGGCGAGGAGCTTGAGGTTGGTGAGCGAGCCCTTGCCGCTGCCGTCAAGCGCGATCGTCGCCGCGGTGGCGAGGGTGTCGTTGCCCGTGCCCTGGTCGTAGGCATCATCGCGGCGGGAGTAGGCGAGCTTGACCGCGCCCAGCACGTCGATCCGCTTGTAGCCCGCGTAGCCGCTGATGGCGGCGTTGGCGGCGGTATCGGCGACCCAGACCCCGCCGTCCTGGATGATCTGCATGATCTCGGCGGGTTTGATCGTCGGGTCGATCTGCTGCAGCATGACGGCGGTGCCGGTCACCATGGGGGTGCCCCAGGAGTTGCCGGTGCCCTGCACCCACTCGTGCACGCCGGTGCTGGGGGTGTAATAGGGGATCCAGACGTTGACAGCGGGTGCCAGGAGGTCCAGGTTGATCCCGCGCTGGGTTTCGGTGCGGACTCCGGTGCCGTTCGCGTCCAGGCCGCCCGTGGCGAAGATGTAGGGGCTCTTGCCCGGGTAGCCGATCGCGGTGTGGGCGGGCAGGCCGGTCTCCGGATCGCCCAGCCAGTTGTTGGCGACCGGGGTGATCATGAAGACGCCGGCGTTCCAGAGGGCCTCGATCTGGCTTTCGTAGACCGGGATGTTGGCGGTAGTGCCGACGAAGTCGGTCAGGTTGATCGCGGTGATGTTGTACTTCGCGTGGTTATCCAGCACCCACTGGAGCGCCGCCGCGATGCTGTTCTGGCTGTCGTCGAAGCTCTCGCGGAGGTTGTAGAGGGTGGAGCCCTGGAGGAGGCCTTGGTACGTCAGGCCGTCCTTGGGGTTCTTGTAGGGAAGCATGGCGAGGACGCCGGCGACGCCTGTCGCGTGGGCGCTCAGGGGGTCCGGGCCGGTAGGGGGATCGGTGGGGAAGGGGTTGGCGTCGTTGTCGTTCCAGTCCCACACGTTCACGATGCGGGGACTGGGGGTGTTGGTGACCGGGTTGCCCCCCAGCCGCGGGTGGAGGTAGTCGATGCCGCGGTCAATGACGGCCACGCCATGCCCGGCGCCGTTGAGCCAGGGGTACTGCTGGAAGACCTTGTCCATTTCGACAAAGCCGGGCCAGTAGACCATCATGCGACGGTCTTCGAGGTCTTCGAAGGACGCGAGGGCGGGGCTGGCGCTGGACTGCTTACGAGCGGTCATAGGTAGTCGGCGGGGTCAGTGGGCCGTTGGAAAATCTGTTGCGGAAAGTCGTCGCGGAGGAAATATGACCCGCGCTTTGGGTTGGGGCAAACGAGCCCGGGCGGGGGCGCGTTGTGGCCTGATGTTGCGGATTTCGCACGTCTGGCAATCTGGGCGGACCTTGCCGCGCCTGCCGGATGATGCCTCCGCGCGGCAATTAAAGGACGCTGCAACCCGGTGCGGCGTTACGCGGGATGGCAGACGACCTGGTGATGATAGGCGCGGTCGGTGATCGGCGTGCCGGCCGCGGTTTCGCAGCGGTAATGGCAGGATTCGACGATTCCATAGAAGTCGTTGCTGCGCTCCGGGCCGTGGACTTCAACGATCAAGGTGGGACGGTAGCGCGTGAGGATGTCACGCCCGCCTGTGAGGACGAGGTTTTCGGCGCCTTCGACGTCGAGCTTGATCAGGTCGGGGGCGCCGAAGCGGTCGACGGCGGTGTTGAGCGACATGGCGGGGACGCGGATGCGGCGGGCGGTGGTGAAGTAGTTATCGACGGCGGCCATCTTCTGACCGATGGCCGAGCCGGTGTCCACGAACTCGATGGCGCCGTCCTGATCGGAGAGGGCGGATTGGACAACGGTGGCGTTGGCGATCTGGTTCAGGGTGATCTGGGTCTGGAGTTCGCTGGCGGATCGGGGGTGCGGTTCGAAGGCGATGATCTGGCAGTCGGCGTCGCGGTGCTTGTGGGCGAGCAGGACGTAGAAGCCCCAGTTGGCGCCGATATCGAAAATCCGTTTCTTGCCGGGGACCAGGCGCGTGAAGGCGGCGGCGGCCTCGTCGGCCCAGTTATTCACGACCAGGTCGTGGTCAGGGGTCGACCAGCGGTAGTGGTGATACTTGAGGCCGGCAAGGGGACCCGTCTCGATCGAGCGGACGGCGCCGTCGCGCGCGAAGAGGCCCAGGTAGGACTTCTTAAGCGCGGGGCCGAGCAGGGGGATTCGGGCGGCGGCGCGACGGAGGGTGGTGAGCATCGGCGAGGGCCATTAGAATCGTCGCGACCATATTCTTCCAGCGGAGAACACATGAACAACCGACGAGTGCAGCTTGGACAGTTGATCGCCATCCTTGCCGTAACCTGCGTCCCGCTTGCGTGCGGGAGCCCGCAGGGCGGCGGGAGCGAGAAGCGCGAGGCGCGTGCCGCCATGTCATCGAAAGATCCCGTTGCGCCGGGGGCGAAGCCGCAGAAGATCTCATCGGATTACCTGTTCACCGAGGGGCCGGCGATGGACAAGGAGGGGAACATCTACTTCACCGACCAGCCCAACGACCGGATCGTGCGGTGGGACGCGGCCACGGGAAGGTTTGCCGATTGGATGAAGCCGTGCGGGCGGTCGAACGGGTTGTGCGTGTCGAACGACGGGCGGTCGCTGATCGCGTGCGCGGACGAGAAGAACGAGCTATGGTCGATCGACCTGGCGAGCAAGCGGCAGACCGTGCTGGTGAAGGAGTACAAGGGCAAGCTGCTTAACGGACCGAATGACGTGTGGCAGCGGCCGGACGGCGGGATCTACTTTACCGATCCGTTCTACAAGCGCGACTACTGGAAGCGCGGGCCGATCGTGCAGGACGTGCAGGGGGTCTATTATCTGTCGCCGGACGGCAAGAAGCTGACGCGCGTGGTGGACGATTTGAAGCAGCCGAACGGGATCATCGGGACGCCGGACGGGCGGACGCTGTACGTGGCGGACATCGAGGCGCACAAGACGTACGCCTACAGCATCCATGACGACGGGAGCTTGTCCGACAAGAAGCTGTTCTGCGAGATGGGGTCGGACGGGATGACGCTGGACGATCGCGGGAATGTCTACCTGACCGGCAAAGGCGTGAGCGTGTTCGACCGCAGCGGCGCGAAGGTGGCGCAGATCGACATCAACGAGCCGTGGACGGCGAACGTGTGCTTCGGCGGGAGGGAGAAGGACACGCTGTTCATCACGGCGAGCAAGGCGGTTTATACGTTGAAGATGGGTGCGAGGGGGGCGGGGAGTCAGTGAACTCCCCCGGCCCAGGGCTTGGCAGCGGACCGGATACGCGTTATGGGCGACAGGGGAGGCGCGCGCGGCCTCGATCACGTCTTCTCTTCCGCTACAATCCCCCCTCCCATGCCCGAGCGTATCACCATCCTGGGCGACGGCGCGATGGCGACCGTCTGTTCGATCCTGCTGACGGCCGGCGGGCACGAGGTGCTCATCTGGGGCGCGTTCGAGCACTCGATCGAGGCGCTGTTGCAGGGGCGCGAGAACCCCAAGCTGCTCCCCGGGGTCAAGGTGCCGCCTAGCGTGCGGCTGACGGCCAACGACGGCGAGTGCTTCGACGGGGCGACGGTGGTCGTCTGCGCGATCCCGACGCAGTACATCCGCGGGGTGTTCGAGCGGTTGCGGCGGCACGTGCCGAACGGTGTGCCGATCGTGTCGGTGGCGAAGGGGATCGAGACCACGTCGCTGCTGCGGCCGACGCAGGTCATCAACGACGCGCTCTACCCCGGTACAAGCGCCGGGCCGGCGTTGTGTGCGCTGTCGGGGCCCAATGTGGCCGGTGAGCTGGCGCGGTACCTGCCGGCGACGGCAGTGGCGGCGTCGGAGGACGCCGCGTTGGCGCAGCGGGTCCAGGGCGTCTTCTCGACGCAATGGTTCCGCGTTTACACGAATGACGACGTGGTGGGCGTGG
>DATBFY010000775.1:0-21047 GCA_036558265.1 Tepidisphaeraceae bacterium
AACGCCACCCAACCATGTCCGCCCTTGCTTATTGCAATGCGCGCCACCTGCTTTGGCGGCCAGACCGTGTTGTCGAACACGTAAACCGCGTTGCCGCCCTGGTCGCTGATCCAGATTTCCTTCTCATCCGGCGTGAGACCCACTCCGTGCGTGCGCCGGCGCATCGGCTGGCCGTCGGGCAGCACGCGCCCGATCACCTTTCCGCTGGTCAGGTCCGCCACGTCAAAGCCGACCGTCTTGCCCAGGCACACGTACGCCCGCGTGTTCGCGCCGTTCACGGTGAACGGGAAGACCCCGAACTCGCCGATCGGGTTGATGCTCTCGATCACGTGCTGATCCCTGGTGTCCACGACGGTCAGGCGCTCGGTGCTCGCCAGGTACGCCCGCGCGCCGTCGAGGCTCACCAGCGTGTTGTGGGACGGGTTGTCCACCTTGATCCGCGGCGCGACCTCTTCGCCCGTCTCGCCGCTGACCACCAGCCAGCAGTGATCGTGAATCCACCACCCCGACGGCACGTAGAGCAGCTTGCCATCGGGCGTGATGGCCGCGCGGTCGCAGCCGGTGTCGTACTTCTTCTCCCACAGCACCTTGTCGGTCTTTAAATCCATGCACACGAGGCGATGCAGGCTGGTCGTGATGTACATCCGCCCGGTCGCGGCGCTGGCGCAGACGCCGCGCACGCCTTCGTGGAGCGAGAGGATCTCGATCCGCCGGACGAACGCGTGATCGTGATCCACGTCGAAGACGAGCAACCCGTCGCCCGAGCCGCCCGGCTGCGCCGCGTCGGGCGTGGTCATGTAGAGCAGGTGGCGTTCGGCGTCGGCGGCGAAGGATGAGTACGCACCGATCGAACACAATGCGACAACGAGCAACAGGATCCGGCGCATGATCGAACCTCCGTCCACGGGAATGAGTTGGATGGGATTCTACGCGAGATGACGTGCCCACAGAAGTAGGCCCGTGACCCGATCATCGCCGCTTGCGGCTTCGCGCGCCGCCCATCGCAAGGAGAAGCCCCGCCAGCGCCACGACCGACGGTTCGGGTACGGCGGGCAGAGACGCGCCGGTCATGGCCACCGATTGCCCGGCATGCTGAAAAAAGCTCGCCAGGTCCGCCCCGTCCACGATCCCGTCGAGGTTGAAGTCCCCCTGCTGCCACCCGCCCGCCTGCCCGAAGCCCAGCTCCAGCCGCTGATAGTCGGCGAAACCCACGCTCCCGTCCCCGTCCGCGTCGCCGGGCAATGTCGCGATCAGCCGCAGGACGTGGTCGAGGTAGAACGGCGCCAGCGTCAGGCCATTGGCCAGTTGCAGGCCGGTGTACGATGAGAACCGCCCGCTCTCCGAGGCGAAGGCGATCACGTCGAACGACTGTCCGCCTGTGGGCGCAAAGCCCCCGGGCAACGCCACGGCGAGCCTGCCGCCGGGGTCGATCGCCAGCGCGCCGGTGAGCGTGACGGCGTCGAAATCCGCCGCCCCGGCGATCGCGGCGCTCAGAGTTGATCCGCCGCGCAGGTGCGCGGAGCCGGCACGCAGGTTTCCCGTGCCGCCGTTGCTCGTGCCGGGCGCAAGGTTTCCGGAGACGTCGATCGCCCCCGCGATCGTGCCGCCGCCGCCCAGCGCTGAGCTTGCCGCCACCGTCACCCCGCCCGCCAGCGCGGCGTTCACCAGCAGCGTGCCCGCGTTCACCGTCGTAACACCGGTGTAGTTGTTGTTGCCCGCAAGCGTGAGCGTGCCCGACCCGTTCTTGCTCAGGCCGCCGTCGGGCCTGGATCCCAGGGTCGGGTCGTGCAGCAGTGGCTGGGCGACGGTGACGCTGAACGCCTGCGAGTCGATCGACCCGCCGCCGGATTTCACGTAAGCGCCGCTCAGCCCCTGCATGAAGGTGGCGCTGTCGCCCGCGGCGCGGAGCGTGCCGCCGTTGAAGTTAAACGTCCCCGCCCCCGTGCCCCTGGCGACCATGGGCGCGACGATCGTGCCCCCGTCGAGGTTGACCGTGCCGACGCCGCTGCTCGCGCCGCCGATGCGCAGCGGACCGCTCGCCAGCACCTGCCCGACGCCGCCGACGTTAAGCGTCCCGTTCCCCGCCTCGCCCACAATCAGCGCGCGGCCTGCACTGCTCTGGTTCACCGTGCCCGCGTTGACGTTCCAAATGCCCGTCGCCCCGGCGTATCGGCCGATCGACACGTTCCCACCCGCATTGAACGTCCCGCCGGTCTGATTCATCGTCCCGCTTCCCCGCCCGCCGACCTGAACGTTCGTGTTCGCGTTCACCGTCCCGCCGCTGAAATTGTACGTCCCGACCGCCAGGCTCGAGTTGCGGCCACCGACCACGAACGCCCCGTCGAAGTTGCCGTTGGCCGTGAGCGTGCCGCCGGTCTGGTTGACGGTGCCGACCGCCTTCGTGTTGGCCCGGAAGCCCGACCCGACGAAGAACCCGCCCGCGGCGTTGACGGTGACGCTCGCATTGTCGCGCATTTCGAGGGTGCCGGTTGCCGGTGCATTGCCGTCGCCCGTGTCGCCGATGTTCAAGTCCGCATTGGCCGTGAACTTGCCCGTCCCGCGAACCATCATCGTTCCGACCTCACCCACGATCTGTCCGACGCTGGCGAACTGCCCCGCGCCCACCGACCCGCTGACCTCCAGCGTCCCCCGCCTGACGAACACCGATCCCGTATACCCATTGGCCCCGCCCAGCAAAAGCCTCCCCTTCCCGTACTTCGTCAGCGTCGCGCCGGAGACCGCGCCGCTCAGCGTCAGCGTGCTGCCGGAGGGCGTGACGTTCACGCCCAGGTTGTCCATCGCCGTGATCGGCGCGGCGATCGTGTGGCTCCCGTCCGAGACGTTGATCGTCGCCGAGTCGCCCGCGGCGGCGTCGAGAATGAGCGCGTTGCCGTTGCCGGCGCCAACGGTGTAGCTGGCGGGACTCGAAAAGTTGACCGTGCTCACCGTCTTCCCCCCGCCGTCGATCGTCACCGTATAGCGGCCCGACGAGGTCGAGGCGAAGTTCGCGACGTGTCCGACGCCGTCGGGCACACCGCCCATCGACCAGTTCGTCCCCGCCGACCAGTTCGCGCTCGTCCCGCCGATCCAGTTCGGGTTCTTGACCGCATAGCTCGGCCATCCGTCGGCCGTCCAATAGAGCTTGCGCAGCCCGTAGGTCGGCGCGCCGTTGGCGTCGCCGTTGTAGTAGTGATAACCGAAGTAGTCCTGCCCGCCCTCGCTTAAGTAGCCAACGTGCCCGGGGCCGATCATCTTCCCATCGTCATCGAGGAACAGCGTCCCGCCGCCGTTCGCCATGTCCACACCATTCTTGTCCAGGAACGGACCGGTCGGGCTGGTGCTGCGTCCCACGCGGATGTTGTACGTGCTGTCCGTGCCGCTGCAGCAACTTCCCCAGTTCACGAACAGGTAGTAATAACCCCCGCGCTGGATCAACGCCGACGCTTCGATTGATGAGTTGCTCGCCACATGGATGTCGGGCGATCCGCTCTTGCGCTTCCCCGTCGTCGGGTCAAGCTCCGTCACGTAAATGCCATTCCAGTACGAGCCGAACGACATCCACATTCGACCCGTCGTGTTGTCCTGAAGGATCGAGGGATCGATCGTGTTGTAGCTGCTCCCGTTGCCCGACTGGACCACGACCCCGTGATCCGTCCAACCGTAATTGGCGGCGGCCGGATTGAGCGTGGCGGTCGTGGCCAGCCCGATCGCCGATACCTGTGAGCCAAAAGTCGAAACAGCGTAGTAGAGGTAGTACTGCCCGTTCCGGTGGACGACATCCGGCGCCCAGAAGACGCCGCCAAAACCCGGCACCGCCTGCGTCGTCCACGCAGGCGGCGCGCCGAACACCGAGGGGCCCGCGCTCCACGCCACCTTGTCCGTCGAGGACCTTGACACAATGCCCGTCCCCGTGGCGAAGTAGTAGTACGTCGCCCCGTCCTTCGCCAGCGACGACGGATCGTGCGCCGTGGTCACACCCGTGAGCTGCGCACCGGCCGACTGTGCCACGGCACAGAGCCACGCGATCACAAGCGCAATCAACCTCGCGCAGGCCAATCCGCCCGGTCGGCATGAAGAACGTCGAGCAGCGCCGCCGTTCAAGAAAACACCTCAGTTTGACTCCCGCCCTGGTGGGGCAGACATTCTTGTCTGCCCAAAAAGAACTTCCGACCACGACCGATCCCCTGCCGCGCAATCGGTGGGACGGAGCATGGCCGAGCGGGGACATTCTTGCCCCCCGCGGTCATGCGAATCGTCCCCGTGATCACGCACCGCGGCGCGACCGTGATGCGATGAGGAGCCTTTCGCAGATTCATCATGGCGCACCCTCTCCACCACCCGGGACAATCAGCATCCGTCACCCATTTCCCAACCCGCGCCGACGTCGCCGCTTGCGGTTTCGCGCGCACCCCATCGCCAGGAACAATCCCATTAGCCCCACCGCCGACGGCTCAGGCACCCCAGCAAACGCCGCCACGAGATCGCCTTGGAATTCCGCCGGCGCACCCGCGACCGGACCCGCAGGCATCGCCGCGTCATAGTGCTGCGCCAGTCCCACCAGATCATTGAAATCGACCGTGCCGTCGTAATTAAAGTCCCCGTCAAACCAACCGACCCCAGCGCCAGAACTGTTGTAGTTCTGCGCCAGCCTGACCAGGTCCGCGAAATCCACCTCCCCGTCGAGCGTCGCGTCCCCGATCACCGTCGCCCGCACCAGCACCGACGACCCATCCACCGCTCCGCCCATGAAACTGCCGCCCGACGTCCCCAGCAGCTCGGAAGACAGCGTATACCCCACCGCCCGGTCGCCCGGGTCGGCGATCGCCTCGTCCGCCGCGATCCCCGGCCCTCGCCAGTCGCCGCCGTTCCGCGCCGACCCCAGATACCCGCGAATCACACCAGCCGCCGCCGCGCCGCTGCCCGGCGCAAACCGCAAAACCAGCCCGTTGTCCGACACGTCCACCGTCCCGCCGCCGATCGACAACGCCGACGTCGATGCATCCGCAAACGTCTGCGTCCCATCGCCGATCGTCAGTTGCGTGGCCGGATTCCCCGGCGCGCCCCGCGTGATCCGCACGCTGCCGTCGTTCACGACTGCCGACCTGATCGTCTGGCCGCCGGCGGCCTCGAACGTCCCACCGCCGTTGACCGTCACCCCGGAACTGCCGGCGATGCTTCCGCTCACTCGTAGCGTCCCCGCGTTGACCGTTGTGATGCCGCTGTAGGTATTGTTCCCGCTCAGCGTGAGCGATCCGGTTCCACCCTTGGTCAGCGATCCCGCGCCGCTGATCGTCCCCGCAAAGCTGCTGCTGCTCGCCGACGAAACCGTGAGCTGCCCAGCCCCCAGTTTGACTGCCGAGCCGCTCGGCCCGGTCAGCGTGCCGATCGTCTGCGTGACGCCGTTGACGTCCAGCACGGCGCCGGCCGCGATCGTCACGTTCGTGTTCGACGGCAGGTTGCCGGTTACGCTCTTGCCCTGGTACAGCGCCCCAACCTGTGACGCCGACAACGCCTGGTTATAAAACCGCACATCATCCATCAGCCCATTGAAGTTAACCGTGCCGTCCCCCGCGAACGTGTCGGTCGTCACGCCAAGCCGCACCACCGACCCCACGTCGGCATTCCCAAACCCCCCGTTGCCCGCCGACAGCGGCTGGGCGACCCCATCGACGTAGATCCCGTACGCCCCGCCGCTGTTCACGTACGTCACCTGGTGCCAGGCGTTATTGTTCACGACCCGCGCGCCGGTCGAGCCCTGGAAGAATCCCCCCGCGTATCGCACCCCGCTCGGGATGCCTCCGCTCCCGCCTCCCGTGCCGTCGCCCAGGTAGAAGATCGTGTTCCCGTTGGACCAGCCCGTCCCGTCCCCCTTGGTCAGGATCGTCGCCCCTGGCGTGGTCGTCTTCACCCACGCCGAAACGGTCCAATTCCCCTGGTTGCCCAGGTCCGTGATCGGGTTATTGATGTTGACCGATCCGCCGTTCGCCAGACGAACCGCATTACCGGCTTGACCGCCCGAGACGATCGTCGCACCGTTCGCCAGCGCCCCGTTCATCCCCGTCCCGCCGCTGCCCCCGTTCACCACCGTGCTCCCGCTGACGTTGTCAAAGCTGTAGCTCGCCACCGGGGCGACCGGCGCCAGTTGCAGCGTCCCACCACTGATCGTCGTATTGCCAGTGTAGTTTGCATTGCCCGACATCGTCAGCGTATACGGGCCCGTCTTCGTAAGCCCACCCGGCCCGCTCACGCTCGCCAGGATCTTGATCGGCCCATTCGCGGCGTTCACGGTCGAATTCGACGCCAGCGTCACGTTTCCCGCGAGCTGAAACAGGTCCTGCGGGTACTGATCGTGCTTGATCGTCCCCCCGTCCAGAATCAGGTTCCGGATCGTCACCACGCCCGTGGTCCCCCAGCCGTTGAACAGCAGCCCCGCGCTGGGATTCGTCTTGTTGTTCACCGTCAGCGACGACCCGGCGAACGTCCAGCTCGGGTAACCCGTCGGCGTGCGCAGCGCAAAGTTTCCGGTCGAGTAATTGGTGCCCGCTTGCGCGAAGTGATCGTCGCTCCAGTTCCACGGATAGTTGAACCCCGACTCGCCCGCGTTGTCGTTCCCCTTCAGCGTCACGTTGGTCGCCGCCGAGGGCGGCGCGGTCGAGCCGATCCCGAAGTCCTCCCGCAGCGCGTAGACCATCGCCACGTGCCGGCGGTCGTTGATCGCGCTCGACTCGTTGTCGTAATTCTCGCCATAAGGCCAGTAATGCTGCCCGTCGCCGTTCAGCACCGCCCCCACCCCGTCGAATTGCTGCATCAGCGCCGAGGCATGCGGCCCGCTCCAGTAGTTGCTGTAAGTCCCCGTCCCCAGCCAATGCGACGACTCGTGCAGCAGCACCCGCACGTTCGGATAGGTCCCCCCCACACCGATGCTCCCGCCCGAAGCCCCGTAACCCGACTGCGCCGTCGGGATACCGGCGTTGTAATAAACGTAAATGCTCCCGCTCCCGAAGTCCCCGTACGCGTTGTACATGTTCACCACCGTCTGCATGTCGCTGACGGCGGCGCTGTACCAACCCGCCGGCCACGGGCTGTTCGGATCCACGTAAAACGAGAGCCCCCCCCGCGACGCATTGGCCAGCGCGCAGCAGACGATGGACAAAGTAAGAATCCCGCGGCCTTTCATGCGCCCTCCGTACGTGACGGTAATATGCTCCTCGCTACATGATTGTGCGATGAGCTTTTGCGCAAGTTCTTTGTGATTTTTCGACATCGTTCGCGTTCGTCGGTGGTTGGATGACCCCCGATCAGGCCGATATGATCCCTTCAACCGCATGCCCCCCGCCGACAACGGTAACCCGTCCGCGCCACTGAGCATGGAGGCTCTGGAGGCGCAGGTGTTCGCCGCGGACCGATCGGTCGTTTTCCTCGCTCCCTGGTTGCTGGAAAAGATCGTCTGGTACGACCGGGGAGGAGCCGCGGGCATGTTCGGGGCACCTCGCCTCTTCGCCCACGTCATCGGCCGCGAGCGATTGTTGGAAATCGTGACCCGGGAAGAACTTCCGTTCGATGCCCCACCCGTGGACCAGCCGACGCTTATCCTCCTGGCTCGACCGGAGACGGATCGCATGTTGTCTATCTCTGGTCCGGACATGCTCTTACGTTACTGGCGGCTGCTCTTTCACGCCAAGGTCCGCGCAACCATCGCTGCCAACCTCTCGGCCACCCCGATCGCTCGCTCGGCGGTCCAGCAGCGGATCGAGCGGATGGGTCGCGGGGTGTTCAACGAAGCGCGATACGTGCTCCAGCGCGAGCGGTTTGTTTCCGCATATGCTGATGACGCCGAGGTTTACGCTGAATTTGCCGCGGTCTACCTCGAGTTTACCTGCTTCGCCCCCGAGCCGCTGCCCTGGTTCTTCCCGGCGATCGAAGATCCGACGGCCGTGCTGAAGGTGCTGGCCGAGGAGGTGGACGCGCAGCAGATTCAGAAAACGACCCGCCCACCGGGCGCGGCAGATCCGCATGGCGGACCGGGAGGGGCAGAGCGCCAGGCTCGCTCGGCCAAGCCTCCGCGCCGCATCCGTCGTGACGCGAAACACCGCGAAGGGTTGTTAAGCCGGGCGGAGCGAGCGGACGGGTTGGGAAACGACGTGCGGGCGGCGATCTTCCGCATGCGGGTTTATCGCGCGTCCGGCGCGCCGGGTCCGAGTCGCGACGCGATGTCGGCGGTGTACGCCGATGCGCTGAAGGACCTCGATCAGCTCGTCGCGCGCCTCAAGGCCGCGCTGCACCTGGACGATTCGCTGGCGCGGCAGTGGCGGGCGTGGCTGGCGGCCCTTTTGGAGAACGCCGCGGGCGGGTGGTGGAACGCGGAGGGGCGCCTCCTCTACGACCTGCAGAAGGTCTGCGTCTATCACGAGCGGGAGATCTACTCGGTCAACGTGATGGATTACCTGCTGGACTGGGGCCGGCGGGCGCTGAGGCGGCCTCAGCCGGGGCAGCGCCTGGTGCTGACGGTCAAGGCGCTGCGGAGCGCGCTGCGGCGGACGGCACGGGCGCGGCTGTCGCCGCACGGGCGATCGGAGCTGGCGCGCCTGCTGCGGGCGGCGATCCACGACGTCGAGGAGCGGCTAAGACACTTCCTGCGGCCGGGGCTGACGCAGGCGCTGGCGGACGGCGGGCTGCGTCCGGACCCCCACGACGCGACGGAAACCGTCGCCCACGCGAAGCTGACGGAGGAGTTGCTGGACGAGACGGTGGAGAGCGGCTACCTGACGTTTGCCGGCGTACGCGACGCGGTGTCAAGGAACCAGATGAAGCTGGACGACCTGTCGCGGCGGTCGGCGACCGTTCCCGGCGGCGGCGGAGGGGCCGGCGGTGGCGGCGGCGACCAGCTCCTGCGCATCGACCGGCGGCTCGAAGAGAACCTGGACTACGTCTATCACCGCGGTGAGGTCTACCGGCGCTGGTTCCAGCGGGTGTCGTCGCTGTTCTTCGCGACCCGCGCCGGGCGGTTTCTCACGCGGTTCGCGGTGCTGCCGTTCGGCGGGGCTTTCCTGATCCTGGAAGCGCTGGATCATTCGGTCGGACTATTGATCCGCAAGGTGGCGCACCACCAGCACCTGGTCGCTGCGGCGGCGTCGAGCGCCGGACATGTGTTCGGGCCGACCCGCGCCGACCTGCCGCCGCCGCACGAGAAGATCTTCAACCAGTGGTGGCTGCTGGTCCTGCTGGGTCTGTTCCTGTTCGGCCTGATCAACGCGCCGCCGTTCAGGCGTGGGGTCGCGGCGTTCTTCCGCCGTGCGTGGCGCGCGGTGCGGGCGCTGCTGATCGACCTGCCGCGCTGGGTGGCGACGCGCCCGCTCGTGCAGGCGTTCTTCCGCAGCCAGTTCGCGCGCCTGTTCTTCCGATACGTGTTCAAGCCCCTGGCGCTGGCGGGGTTCGTGTACGTGTTCCTGCCGGACACGGTCAGCGATCGGAAGAAGATGTTCACGCTGGCCGGCGTGTTCCTGGTCGTCAACGTGATGCTCAACTCGCGGATGGGGCGGGCGCTGGAGCAGGCGTTGCTGCACACGCTGCGGACGACGTTCGCCCGCCTGACGTGGGAAGTGCTGGTCGCGGTGGTGCGGCGGATCGCACAGGTGTTCCACGGGCTGTTGGAGTGGGTGGACCGCGTGCTCTACGCGGTGGACGAGCTGCTGCGGTTCCGCGCCGGACAGCGTCGGTCGACGGTCGCGGCCAAGGCGGTCGTGGGGGTCTTCTGGTTCTTCATCGCGTACGTCACGCGGTTCGTGATCAACCTGCTGGTCGAGCCGCAGATCAACCCGATCAAGCACTTCCCGGTGGTGACGGTCTCGCACAAGCTGCTGTTCCCGCTGATCTTTCCGCTCAAGTCGCTGTTTCAGACGGTGGGCGTGGCCGAGGCGACGGCGTTCACCTACGCGACGAGCATCATCTGGTGCATCCCGGGGATCTTCGGATTCCTGGCGTGGGAGTTCAAGGAGAACTGGAAGCTGTACAAGGCCAACCGCTCGCGGACGCTGCGGCCGGTGCACGCCGGCAGCCATGGGGAGACGGTGGCCCAGTTCCTGCGTCCGGGGCTGCACTCGGGGACGGTTCCGAAGATCTTCCACAAGCTGCGCAAGCTGCAGATGAGGGAGGAGGCGCCGTTCTCGGCAGCCGGCGCCAGGCACCTGGAGGCGGCGCACCACGTTCGCCACGCGCTGGCGGCGTTCTTCGATCGCGAGTTCATCGCGCTGTTGAACCAGCATCCGCTATTCAGCGCAACACCGATCGTACTGGGAAACGTTCACCTGGCGGCGACGATGATCCGGGTGGAGCTGGACCAGCGGATGACGGAAGCGGCGCTGAGCGCGACGCCGCTGATCCTCTCGTTCGAGCAGCGCGCCGGGTGGATCATCGCGGGGGTGGACGCGGCGGGGTGGAGCGCGGACGTGGCGTGCGAGCAGGGTCGGCTGCTGTCGGCGGCGCTGTTGGGCCTTTACAAGATGGCGGGCGCGGACATCGTCCGTGAACAGGTGCAGGCGCTGTTCCCCGAGGGAACGCGCTTCGACTTTCGGCGCGATGACCTTGTGGTCTGGCCGACGGCGGACTTCGGCGTCGAGGCGGCGTACGACCTGTCAACCGTGGACGATGCGATGACGCCGCGGTTCGCGACGGCGATGGAGGGGACAAGCCTGCCGACGCTGCGGCCGGAGCAGGTGCTGTTCCGGCGGGTGGCGGTGGAGCGGGAGGGGTGGCGGGAGTTGTGGGAAGCAACGGCGCGCGCCGAGGTGGCGGAGGTTGAAATGGCGCAGGCGGCGGTGGCTGGGTCCTAAGGGGGAAGGCACGGACGCGCGGTCACCGCAGCCGCTTCCCACACCACTTGGCCCTCCATCCGGCTTAAGACAAGTTGGAAGTGGCGGCCCATTGGGGCGCTCTCCCAAACCCCAATGGGCCGGAATTCGACCTTGGCTCAGCCGGATGGAGGCCCAGGCGAGGGGCGAGTGCTCCAGTGGTGCGGGCGTCCCCGCCTGCTCTTCCTGTGGTGCGGGCGTCTCGCCTGCTCTTTTCTGCCTGCCGAGCGATTGTCGCGGTGACGCAAAGAAGCAAAGTAGCGGAGAAGCAAAGAATACGCCGGCGGCGAGCGGCGCGGGACGGGTGCCGCGCGATCACGCCGGAGTCTCGGCGGCGGGCACGGTGCTGCATTCCGGGCAACGCTCGGGCGTGGCGCGGAGGTCGTACCCACAGACGGGGCACTGGCCGGCGACGAGCCGGCGATCAGTGCGCAATCTTCGCCGGACGGCCAACCACATGCTTGAGACGGGCCAGAATCCCGTGATGAGCGCGACGGCCCACAGCGGGGCGTTGACGTCTCGACTTGTCAAGCGGAGCGCGCGACTTCTGGTCACGGTGGCGTATCGGGCGAAACCTCCGAATCGGGATCGTTCATCCTCGAAAAGCCACCAAAACGGGGGCGAGAACGATTCGGCGCGGCGCCAGCCTTGGTTCAGACGTAAGTGGGCCCGCCACATCTCTGCTTGTCGCGGGTCGTGTCGCGAGTCGATCTCGCCCGTGTACCACTCGATCAACACGCGCCCCGCGGCACACTCTGCCCGAATTCCGCGGAATGGCGCAACCTCCCCGTCCGGCACGCTCGCCCGTGTGAACGTGAGCCCGTCGCCGATCGAGGAGAGGAGCCAAAGCGTCAGTGCGCCCAGACACACCGCCAGCAGCACGCCCTTGACGCCCCAGAGCACGACCCGGATGACACGCTTGCGTCTCACGCGCGCGGAAAACCCTTTCCGGCGGGCATTCTAATGCGATCGTCCGGCGAGTCCCACCGGCGTGTGGAATTGTAACGGTATTCGCGAGAGCCTGAGCCTCCATCCGGCTCAAGCCAAGTTGGAATTCCGGCCCATTGGTGCGCTGCAGCGGGGGGGCCAAATCCCGCCCACACCGTCCCGCGGCAACCGCGCAGCGGGGGGCCTCGGCACGGCCCCCTGCGACGCCATCTATTTGAGATTTGACACCTGGGTCGTGGAGGTTCACCGACGGGAGGGTGGTGGTGTGCCGGTGTGCGCTGACTCGGGTGTGGGGAGGCCGCGCGGCGTTCTCGACACGCGGGGGGCGCTCAAGCGGATCAGGGGAGATGTGCTGACGCTCCTGCCACGGGCGGCGTTTGCGCATTTTGCCGGGATGCGGGTTGCGATGTACGCCGTCCCCGGTCTGGCAAAATGCTCCAACGCCGTGGGTCACGACAGTCTCCCCGCCGCGCGCGGTCGGCGGCCCTTCAATGTCCGAGATCTCGCGGTGAACTTCCGGGCGCGGTAACGCACTATATGATGACTGGCGTCAACGGAAGGAACCATGTTTCGAACGCTCCATCTTGTGCTCGTCCTGCTCGCCCTGGCCGGTTGCCAGGAACGCCGTTCGACCGCGCTGGATCCGGATCGCCTGCTGCACATGGCGGGTGAGGAGGCCGGGCAGGTCAAGGCGCCCAGGGAGCGATTGACGCGGCAGCTCAACATTGCGAACCGGCAGATCGAGAATGGCCGTGCGGGGGAGGCGCGGCAGACGCTTTCGGCGGCGCGGGAGACGATCCGGCAGGCCGACCGGGACGCGCTGGGCGAACATGACCGGCTGTCGGGTTGGATCAGCCTGTGCGAGCTGTCGCGCGGGGCGGGGGACGCCGCGTTTGCCAATGCCAGCCTGGATCAGGCGCTGGCGGTCTTGAACGAACTGAACCCGCATCCGGAGCGTTGCCAGTACGTGCTGGGGGTGGAGCGGGAGGTGCGGGCGCTTCGGGGCGAGCGCGAGGCGGTCCGGCTGCTGACGACGGCGTCGGATTGGGCGGTGGAGATCCCGGCGGAGGGGACGCGGCGGTCGGCATTCCTGGCGTTCGCGGAGGAGTTGTGCCGGTGCGGGGATTACGAGGCGGCGCGGGGGATGCTGCGACGGGATGCGGACGCGGCGTGGCGATCGGACGCGCTGACCGCGCTGTCGGATCGGGCGAGGGTGGAGGCACAGGCGATGGCGGGGTCGTGGGGATCGAAGGCCGTGGCGTACTCGGCGTCGGAAGCGCAGTCGTCGCCGCTCGCGACGATGGAGCGGTCGAACACGAGTTCGAGTAGCCGGCCGGTGCGCGTGGGGCCGTTCGGGAAGCCGCTGGATTTCCGGAGTAATTACTATCGGCCGTGAATGCCGGGAGGACCCGCCACGAGTGGCGGACTATGTGGGTGGGTTGTGGCGAGGCGGTGGTGCTGGGTGGGTCTTGCGGGTTGGCGTTATGATGTGCGGTGTGAGCCGGCCTTTTCGCACGTTGCTGCCGCTGGTCGCGCTGGGGTCGCTGATCGCGGCGTGGTTGATGTGGCGGGGGCTGCTGGGGGATCATCCGTTGGGGCCGCCGCGTCCGGGCGGGCGGGCACTGCCGGCGTCGGCCGAGTTTCTCTATTCGACGCCGGTGCCGACGATGGAGCTGGATCGGGTGCCGCTGTCGGAGGCGTTTGGCCATCTGCGCAAGCTCAGCGGGGAGAAGGTTGTCGTGAACTGGCGGGCGCTCGGCGCGGCGGGTGTCCCGAAGGATCTGCCGGTGACCTGGCATACGGGCCCGACGACGCTGGATGCGGCGACGCAGGCGATACTCGATCGCGTGGAGGCCCAGCGCCCCGGGGCGAAGCTGGGGTTCTGCGAGGATCAGGGTGCGCTGAGCGTGTCCACGCGCGACGACCTGGTGAGGAACGTCGTCACGCGCGTGTATGACGTGCGGGACCTGGTGGATCCCGACTGGCCGAGGATTTCGACGCCCGGACCGCCGCTTCCCGGAATGTCGGCTCGGATTGATCAAAGCGGCGTCCGGATGCACGTCCAGTGGTGGATTGACAACTTGTTCCGACCGGGCGGGACGACCCAGCATGACCGGACCCGTGCGTTGGAACAGGATCTGGCCGGGTCCGTCGATCCCGCGTCGTGGCGCGACGCCGGCGGGGAGATCGGTCAACTTCGAACGATCAACGGTCAACTGATCGTCACGCAGACGCCTGAAAATCAGGCGGAAGTCGCGTATCGGCTGGCGCGCCGCCGGTGGGAGGCTGGCGTGGCGGCGCTGGGCGCGCGGACGGTGGTGCTGCTGTTCGTAACTGTGGTCGGGACGGCGGTACTCATCACGGTGGTTCGCGTCGTCGTTCGGCGGCGTCGGGTGATGGATGGACTGTGTCCGGCGTGCGGGTATGACCTGCGGGCGACGCCGGAGCGGTGTCCGGAATGCGGGAGGGTGGTGGAAGCGGTGTAAACGGGGAGTTCTGTCGCCCCTGCGCTGCGGGGCTGTTATATTGTGTCATCATTAAACCCATGGCTTACGCCATGGGCTATTGTCTGCCGCCGCTACGCGGCGATAGCTGGCCCGCGTATTCCTTGATCTGCTCCGAGAACCCCCCCGGCCTCCAGCCGAAATCCGCCTCGAACCTGGCCATATCCGCCGTGTTATCCTCCTGGCTCATAATGACCTGGTCCCGATTGAACGGGAGCAGGGCCGGCGGCGCGATCGCCGCGACCAGCCGCGCATACCACGCGGGGATCGGCACCGTCCACCGTGCCGTGCGGACGATCGCCCGCGAAACGATCCGGTGCATCTGCGGCCAGATGAGCCGCTCCGACCCGGCGAGCGGATAGGTCTGGCCGATCGTCTGCGACCGCTCGAGCGCATCGGCGAACGCCCGGGCGACGTCGTTCACGTAAACCGGCTGGAGCCTGCCCGCCCCCCCTTCGCCCACCACGCCGGCGCCAAAATAGGGCATGAAGAAATAGGGCGCCGCCTGATTTCGCGCCCACCTCGCCTGCATCTGCGTGAAGTCCCCGCGCGGGCCGTGGATCATCGAAGGGCGAAAGATCGTCCATTCCAAACCGCTCTGGATAACCTGCTGTTCGGCCTCGTACTTGGTCTGGTGATAGCGGCTGACGGCGTCGGGCCGGGTGCCCAGGGCGGACATGTGAACGTAGCGCCGCACCCCCGCGCGCCTGGCGGCGTCGATCACGACGCGGGTGCCGTCAACGTGAATCCGCTCGAAGGTCATCCCCCTGCCGGGATGCTCGAAGATGATGCCGACCAGGTGGATGACCGCGTCGCAACGAACCAGGCCGCGCTCGAGGGCGGGGACGTCGGACAGGTCACCGCGGATCGGCGTGAGCCGCTCGCGGGTGGCGATCTCGCGTCGGTTGACCAGCGCCCGGACCACGTGGCCGCGGGCGAGCAGTTCGTCGATGACGGCCGCCCCGACGAAGCCGCTCCCGCCGGTGATGAAGACCCGCTTGGGCAAGGCGAAACCTCCCGCGAGGGCGCGCGCGCGATGGACAATTGCCGTCCGAGGCGACTAACCTATTGCTCCACCGGCGCGAAATCCATCAAGGACGCATGGACATGACTGCAAGTTACTTATGGGGGATTGGGCTCCAAAATGAACCCCTGCCGCGCAGGGGCCGTACAACATGATGGAAATAAGCGGCCTAATTTGCGCTACAGGGTTGATTTTGGTTGACCGATAAATATTTCACGAAGTAGGATCGGGCGACCGGGTTCATCTTTGACGGACACTGCTTGGAACGGGCGCGCACTAAAGTCCTGGTTCTGGCGGGGCATTCTGCTGCCAACGCCAATCTGTTAGAAGCCTTGAAGGCCCACAGTGACGTTGTCGAAAGTCCGAGCATCGACCAGGCGATCGAAGCCCTCCGCCACGACCAGTTCGACGCGATCTTTTCCGACGCCGGCGACTTCCTCCCCCTCGAGCGCGCGTTAGTCTCACAGCAGACACAGCTTGTGCTCAACACGATCGGCGAGGGGATCTGTATCGTCGATGGCGACGCCCGCTGTAACTGGATGAACAAGAAGATGCAGGCGTGGCCGGGACACGTCCACGAACGCATCCGCCGCACCTGCCAGGAAGCCTTCGGGCTCTTCAAGCAGCAGGTATCCCCTCCCAATCCCGACGCCCCCTTCCCCTTCAACCGCTCCAAGCGCTACGCCCTGAACATCGACGACTCGCAGTACCTGGAGATGATCGCCAGCCCGGTCATCAGCCCCGCGGGGCAGGTGGTGCAGGTCGTCGCGGTCGTTTGGGACGCGACCAGCACCCGCCGGCTCCAGCAGAAGATCGACGCGATCGACAAGGCCGGCCGCGAGCTGGTACGCCTCGAAGGGGATGCGATGAGCAAGTTGAACGTGGGCGAGCGTTTAAAGCTGCTCGAGGAAAAGATCATCCGCTACACGCGGGATCTGATGCACTTCGACCACTTCAACATCCGCCTGCTCGATCGCAAGAACAAGAAGCTGGAATGGGTCATCGGGGTGGGGTTGCCGAGCGAGGCGATGGAAGTCGAGCTCTTTGCGGAGACCGAAGGGAACGGGATCAGCGGATACGTGGCCGCGACGGGTCGCAGTTACATTTGTCCGGACGTCGAGCGCGACCCGCGGTACGTCCAGGGTCTTCACCTGGCGAAAAGCAGCCTGACCGTGCCGCTGCGTCTGCACGACAAGGTGATCGGGATCTTCAACATCGAATCGGCGCAGCGGGCGGCCTTTAACGAGGACGACCGGCAGTTCGCCGAGATCTTCGCCCGCTACGTCGCGATCGCGCTCAACATTCTGGACCTGATGATCGTCGAGCGCGTCAGCACGAGCCACAAGGTGGCCGACGACGTCTGCAGCGAGGTTGCGGGACCCCTCAACGACATCTTCTCCGACGCCACGGCGCTGATGGACGACTACATCGGCAACGAAGAGCTCCGCCGAAAACTCAAGCAGATTCTCGAGAACGTGGGCTCGATCCGGCGCTGTCTTCACCAGGCGGTGCAGGGTCCCAACACGATTTTGGGGGCGGGCGAGGTCAAGGGGGCGGCGGACGACCCGGTGCTGGCGAACAGCCGGATCCTCGTCGCCGACGACGAGCCGAACATCCGCACGACGATCCACGACATCCTGCGCAAGTACCAGGCGAACGTGACCGTCGCCGCCAATGGGGGCGAGGCGATCGCGCTGATCGAGGCGAGCGACTTCGACCTGGTGCTCAGCGACATCAAGATGCCGGACAAAACGGGGTATGACGTCTTCGCGGCGGCGCGCAAGAAGGGCGGGATGGTCCCGGTTATCCTCATGACCGGGTTCGGCTACGACCCCAACCACAGCATCGTCCGCGCGAGCCAGGAGGGGTTGCAGGCGGTGCTCTTCAAGCCGTTCAAGGTGGAGCAGTTGCTGACCGAGGTGCGGAAGGCGCTGGGGACGGCGGTTTCGAAGTAAATCCTGAGCGTTGTGCCGCGCGGGGGACGGACATATCATGCGCCGGACCGGTGAAATCGAAAGGATTTACTATGAATTGGAAGAAGTACTGGCTGAGCCTGTCCGTGGGGGTCGTCATCGCGTTTTCGCTGGGCACGGCGGGTGTGCTGATCGCACAGGACAAAACGTCGGATAAAGGCAAGCCGGCGGTCGCGGGGGCAGCGGCGGCGGCGGGCAAGACGACCACCACGGGCTCCGGATTGAAAATCACGGTCGTCGAGGAGGCCAAGAACCCCGGGGCGATGCCCGGCGACATCGTGTGGGTGCATTACACCGGTAAACTCTCCACAGGCGAGGAGTTCGATTCGTCGGTCGGCCGCGGTCAGCCATTCAAGTTCACGCTCGGCCAGGGTCAGGTGATCAAGGGATGGGACGAAGGCGTGGTTGGGATGAAGGTCGGCGAGAAGCGCCAACTCACCATCCCGCCCGATCTGGGATACGGCGCGAAGGGCGCCGGTGACAAGATCCCCGGCGGGGCGACGCTGGTCTTCGACATCGAGATGGTCGGGTTGGCGCGGCCGGGGCAGAAGTAACGTGTCAGTCAGCGGCGGCGGCGGCGGCGGCGCGTTCGGCGCGTGAGTCCGAATGCGCTGAGGAGGCCGAGAAGTGCGCCCGTGCCGGGCTCGGGCGCGAGGGCGAAGGCGGCGGTGAGGTCCGCTGAGAAGGAGGGTGTTGCGTCGGGGATCGCGCCGGCGGGGAGCGTGACGTTGTAGTTCTGCGCCAGCTTGACCAGGTCGTTGAAATCGACGTTGCCGTCGTAGGTGAAGTCGCCCTGGCTCCAGAGGCGAGCGCCGTCCACGGTGTTGTAGTTCTGCGCGAGCTTCACGAGATCGTTGAAATCGACGATGCCGTCGAGGGTCGCGTCGCCGAACCGGGTGAAGCGAGCGACGACGGTGCTGGCATCGACCGGCTCGGTGCCGAACGTGCCGCCGCCGGGACCGACGAGGTCGGAGGCCTCGCCGTAACCGATTCCGGATGTCGGGTCCGCCGCGGCGGTGGAGCTTACGATGCCGTTGCCGGCCCAGAGCGTCCCGGCAGCGTTGTAGCCGCTGGCAAGCTGCTGGCGGATCGACACGATCGGGCTGTTGCCGGGCGCGTAGTCCACGATCAGGCGGTTGTTGGTGATGTCGAGCCGGCCGCCCGTGGCGAGCACGCCGGTCGAATCGATCACCCGGGCGCCCGACGAAGCGCCGGGAGCGAGCTTGATCAGGCCGGCCGACGCCGTGACCTGCGCGAGGTGCTGGCTGACGTTGAGGTTTACGCTGGCGGCGGCGTTGTTCACGACCAGCGAGAGGTTGTTGAGCGGCGCGGCGGCGCCGTTCATCCCGGCATCCGTGTTCAGGTTCACCGTGCCCTGGTTGACCGCCAGCGTCGAGCCGACGGCATGCTGCTGGTCGCCGTTGACGGTCAGCGTGTTCGCGCCTGACTTGGCGAGCGTCTGTCCGCCGGCGATCGCGAACGCCTTGCCCGCGCCGACGCCGCTGAGCGTCAGGTTGAAATCGGTGACGAGGTTCGAGGTCCGCCGCGTCGGATCGAACGGGCCGGGGATCACGGCAAACCCGCCCGCGAGGTTTTGGTTGACGCTGCCAACCTGGTACGTGCCGGTGCGCAACTCCACGCCGTCGAAGTGGTGCCCGGACGTATTGCTCTGGAGGGTGGTATTGTCGAGGACCGAGACGGTCCCGGCCAGGCCGATCGCCTGGGCGAGGTTACGATAGCTCGCGTCGCTGAAGTTGGAGTTGAAGCGGACCGTGCCGCCGCCACCGACGTAGAGTGGCGCGACGGCGGTGACCGTCGTACCCGAGGCGGACAGCACGTTGTCCAGCACTGCGCCGGAATTGATTTGGAGGATCGCCCCGGGCTCGGCGATCAGGCCGTTCCACGGCGAGACCGTCGCCGCCCCGCCCGGGGTGCCGGGCGTGTTGATGACGAAGAGCGGGAGCGTGCCGTCGTTCCAGGCAAACGAGCCGGTGAAGTTGATCGTCTGAACTGCCGCGCCGGCGGGGTTGACGTACGCGCCCAGCCGCATGCGCGGCGCGCCCGACGATGCCGTCGTGGCAGCCTTGGCGAACGATGCGCTGCTCTGCCCGTCCGCCACCGTCCCGCCGACGCTCGAATCGAGCACGGTCAGTTGCAGCGGATTCGCGCCCGCGCCGAACGGCCCGGCGGTCCCACTGGCCGGGACGTTGCCTTTGCCGATCACGATCCCCCCGCCGTGCTGAAGGTCGGTCGTAAACGTCTGATTCCCAGCCAGGATCATGCGACTTGGCGAGCGAGCGAGGTTACCCAGGGCGTCCGGAAGCGCCGTGTCGGCCTGGGCGACAACGGTAAGCACACCCGCGCCGCTGCGGTTGATCACGCCGGAATAAGTGAACGCGCTCGCCTGGCCCGGCTGCGCGCCGCTGTCTGCCGAAAGGGTCAGGCGGCGCGCCCCGAGCGACGTATCGAGGTTGAGATTGTTGGTCAGCGTACCGGTGGTGAGTCCGCTGTATTCGACCGTGACGTCGCCGTTGGTTCCAAGAGTCAGCACGGACGACGCCGGGATTGCGTTGGCGGGAACGGCTTTGGCGATGCGCAAGGTGCCGGCGTTGACGGTGACGTTGCCGGTCGAGTTGAACCCGCCGCCACCGAGCTGGAGCGTCGCCGCGCCGCCGGGGCCACCGACGGTTACGCCGCTGGTATTCCACGTGTTGTTGACGATGAGCGTGCCGTTGTTGACGGTCGTGGCGCCAAAGCTCCCCCCGCCGTCGAGCGTCAGCGTACGGACGCCGTTCTTCACCAGCGGCCCCGAGCCGGTCAGCGCGCCCTGGAAGACAGCGTCGGCGGCGGTGGCGTTGAGCGTCGTGGGCGCGGTGCCGGTCATCGTCACCGGATTGATGACCGCGAAGACGTCGCCATCCGCGCCGGTGATGTTCAGCGTCTGACCGCCGAACGTGAGATTGCTGATCGACAGCCGATTCCCGGTGCCGCCCGCGTCGGTGCGCTTGGCCACGCTGATCGTCGAGAAGTTCGTGCCGGTGATCGCGACGCTTCCGCCCATCGCGGCGGCCACGTCGCTCCGCAGCGCCAGGGCGGCGCTGTTCAGGGTGATCGTCGCCGATCCAAGCGATCCGGGCGCGGTCGCGGTCACGTTGCCGCCGGTGAGCGTCACCTGGGCGTTGCCCAATGCGTTGTTCGCGTTGGCGAAGAGCGACCCGTTGCTGACCGGCAGCGTCACGCCCGACAGGGCACCGTCGGCGTTGGCGTTGATGAAGCCGCTGGTGAGCGCGATCGGGACACCCGCGATGGCGTTGGCGACGTTGAGGTTTAGCACACCGCCGGTGACCGCCGCGACCCCGCCCGACACCGCGGCGGCGGCGTTGAGGTTGAGGGAGCCGGCGCTGACCTGGACCGACCCGGCGAAGCCCGGCAGGGCCGGGCCGGTGACCGTGACGACCCCGAGCGAAGCCTGGTCGAACGCCGCCGACCCGCCGAGCTGGCCGATCGTGGTATTGCCGCCGCCGGTCAGCGTGAAGCCGCCGTTGAGCTGCAGGGTCGAGAGGTTGAGCTGCACGGCGTCGTTGTCGATGCTCGAGCCGGTCGCGCCGCTGATGGTGGTCGGCCCGGTGACGGCCAACCCATAGCCGTTGTTCTGCACGAGGCTGAGCTGCTGGTTGGTGATGTTGAGCGCCGCGACGCTGTGGATGCCGCCCGTGCCGCTGCCGCCGTTGGCGCGATCGAGGGTGATGAG
>DATBFY010000776.1:0-23798 GCA_036558265.1 Tepidisphaeraceae bacterium
CGCGGGACGGGCGGTGGGCGTACACGTCCTCGACCGAGGTGATCGACGTGAAGGCGCACAAGATCGCCACCGTCCTGAAGGACGAACACGGCAAGCCGTTCTGCAGCTCGAAGTTCGTGGAGGTTGATTTTGACGGGGCGGGGAACGTCAAAACGGTTGGAGATCAGTTCGGCGTCGGGCGCGTGACCAAGGCGGGCGGGTGAAGGGGCCTCAGGGACCCAACTCGCGCAGGAGGTCAGAGGCGGGCGTGAAGTTGGGGGCGATCTGGAGAGCGCGCTTCGCCGCCGCGCGAGCCTGCTCAAGTTGCCCCAGCTTCTGATGCGCCAGCGCCGCTTTGTAGGGGTAACGGGGGTCCCGCGGGTCGAGCTTCGACGCCCAGTCGAGCTGCTCGAGCGCGTCCCTGGTCCGCCCCTGGAGGATCAATGCGTTCGCCAGCGCATCGCGCAGCGGGGCCGAGTTGGGGTCCCAGGTGATGGCCTTGCGGTAATAGTCGGCGGCCGTGTTCACGTCGCCGCGGGTGGCGCAGTACGAACCCAACTGCATGGCGCCGGCGGGCTGGTCGGCGTTGACGGCAAGATAGTTCAGCAGGTCCTTACCCGCCTGCGAATTCGGATCGAGTGTCGGGACGAACGGTCCGGCGGCGGCGATGCGGACCGAGCGGATGTTGTCGGCCAGGCGCTTTTCGAGGGCCTGTTGAACCACGGGAATCTCCGCGATCGTGCCCAGCGCGCGACAGACGTTTTCGCGGACCAGGGGATCGGCATCGTCGAGCGCGGCGAACAGCGCCCGTCCGACGTCAGGCGATGAGCCCGTCCACTGGCGCAGGAGGGTGGCGGCGACGGCTCGCCAGAAAGGCTGCTTCTCCGTCGCGAGCATCTGGAGGATCGCCGGGCGCGCCGAGTCGTCCCCGGCGCGGGCCCGGGCGATCGCCTGGGCGCGCTGGCGCGACGGACGCTGCATCTTCGGGCCGTACCACTTCTGCACGGCGGCGAGCGACCAGTCGGCGTCCTTGTCGGTGTGGCAGCGGTTGCACGCGTTGGGGATCTGGTGCTGTCTGGTGAGCAGGGGGTCGGGGATGGTGAAACCGTGGTCATGGCGGGCGTGGCGCTGCATGTAGGTCGTCTGCGGCATGTGGCAGTTCACGCACTGGTTGCCGGGGCTGTCGGGCCGATGGAACGAGTGCGTTTCGGGGACGATCAGCGGCGCCCCCTTGAACGTGCCGTTGTGGCAGCGCATGCACAGGAGGTTGCCCGGGAAGATCGGCTTGGACGAGTGCGGCTCGTGGCAATCCACACAGCGGACGCCGGCCGCGTGCATCTTGCTGCCCAGGAACGCGGTGAACTCGTAATCCTCCTCCTTGACCTGACCGTCGGGGTAGAAGAGGTCGGAGAGGTCGGGGATGGAGAGGGAGTAGTGGTCGGCGTAGGCGTCGCCGGGGACGAAGTCGCCGGTGAGGTCGGCGCGGCGGGAGTGGCAACTGGCGCAGGTGTCGAGAATCTGATCTTTCGAGAACTTGTAGGAAGGCCTGGTCGCCGGAGTCCCCAGGCCGCGCTTGGCATCCACGTGGGACTTCATCGGCCCGTGGCACGATTCGCAACTGACCGTCGCCTGGGCCATCGTCGTGTGGTAAGTGTCGGTGGTTTGGTCATAATTCTTGCGGACGCGCGTGTTGTGGCAGGCGGCGCACATGCTGTTCCAGTTCATGCCACGGCCGGTCCAATGGCCCCATTCGCCAAACCGGCGATCCTCGTTGCCGTAGACGTTGAACCACTGATCCTTGTGCGGGTCGAAGGAGGCCTCGAGCGTCTGCAACCGCCCACCGGGCGCGGGCGTGAGGAACTGCCGCAGCGGATCGACGCCGATCACCCGTTCGACCGGCCAGGCCGCGGTCTTGCCGTCGAAGCCGACGGTGACGACCTCGAATTTGTCGCCGGTCATCCGCACCTGCGAGGATTGCGAACCGTGCTGAAACGTGCGCGGCGGGTCGAACGCGGGCTTGTCGACCGTCGCGTCGATCGGCCGCTCCGCCAGGCCATGGTGGGAGGTCGACCACAGGCCGTACTCCTTCGCGTGGCACTCGCGGCAGGTGGAAGAACCGGCGTAAGTGGCGAAGACCCGCGCATCGGCCGATAGGGCGGCAGGCGCCGTGGCCGGGTTGAGCGTGCCCAGGTCGATCGTTCGGCGGGAGGCGAAGTGGGCGATCACGCCGGCGACCGTGCCGATCAACAGGCCCAGCACGATGCCGGGCAGGAGGATGTGCCACCAGGGATTGAGGCGAGGTGGGCTCGGTGGCGGTTGGGAGGGCGGCGCGGGCGATTCAGGCTTCTTGCGCGAGGACATCACCCGCTGATGCTAATCGGACGAGGGATTTGGACAAATGGCCCATTCCAGGTGACGTCATCCTGAGGAGGTTTTACCGACGAAGGATCTTGCCGCGAATGGACGCCACCTGTCGCTCGCGGCCAGATCCTTCGCAGCGCTCAGGATGACGACTTTGCCGTTTGCGAGCGACGACGTTAATCGCGCTTGAGTTGCCCCAACAATTGAACCGCCGCCTCGGTCAGGCGTTCGCCCGCGCCCGGTCGGACTGTCGCATTGGTCGGCTCGTACGCGCCCTCCTTGAACCCATGCATTGTCGGCACGTAACCGAACGAGTCGTTCGCCAGCTCGATCACGAAGGTGTGGGCGAACGGCGACTGCCGTTTGATCGCCAGGCCGAACTCGACGAACAACTCCGAGGGGAGCAGGACGATCGCCGTGTCGTCGGCCAGGCGCACGGCCTGCACGCGGGCCCAGATCGGCTGGCCGTGGTAGCGGTCGTAGATCTTCACGATCTTGGTGGCCTTCACGCCTACGAGGAACGGCAGCTTGCGCTCCTGGATCGTGGCGAAGAGCGCGCGGGCGCTGGCGACCTCCTCGGGGGTGTATTGCTGGAGCGGCAGGTCGATGCGCGTGGTGGCGATTCGAAGGTTGGCATCGACAGTCGGGGTGGCGCCGGGCAACGCGTCGGCAACGCATTGGCCGATCGCGGCGCCGATCCGCTCGGACTCCGCCTGCCCCGACTGCGGCCGATCCGTCGAGACGTCCACGTGGTTGATGTTGCCGCTCGTGCCCTGGGCAAAGAGGCCGATCAGATTTGGCGCGCCCAGTCGTTCACGAAGCGTGGATTCGATGTAATGCGGGAAATCGGCGGAGAATTCGGTGCCGCCGATCGTGTCGGGGTGGAGGGGGAAGTTGGTGAGGATCGCGTCGGGCGCTCCGCTGTTTCGGGTGATGGTCAGGAATGAGACGTCGGGCTCGATCGGGCCCGCCGGACGCACGATGTTGGGATTCTTCTTGCCCGGGTTCCACGCGACCGTGCCGTCCTTCATGACGTAGCGGCGGTTGAACGCGACGCTCGGCTGCGGCGCCGAGCCCGCGGTCAGTCGCGCGGCGGACTCTCGATGATCGGCGTCGCGGTCGGCGGCGATGATCGCCTCGGCGATCCGGGTGGCCAGGACGCTGGGGTAATCCATCGTCTGCGCCGGATCGGCGCCCTGGTTGGCGACGATCGCCAGCGCGTGCAGGTGGTCGGCCAACGGGCCGAAATAGTCCGGCCCGGTGTGCGTGTGCGTCGAGGCGACCGCGATGTGATCCGGAGGAATGCCGGTCTTCTCACTCGCCAGGGCGCGGGCCTGCTCCACGACTTCGCTGGCGGTCTGGCACAGGTCGCACAGTGCCAGGGCGAAGCGTGTGTTGCCCTGCCGGAAGACGACCGCCTTGGCGCAAAGCGGATCGTGGACCGCGGTGGCGCGGCGCTCGTAAAAGTAGCCGGCCATGCGATAGCCCAGCGGCGGCGTGATTTCGCGCGTCGCCAGACCAACCTGCAGCGGTGGCGGCGAGGGCTTGTCGGCGCAGCCGGCGAGCGCGATCGCGAGCAGGGTCAGCAGCGGCAGGGTTCGCATCTGCCAGAAGATACGCGAGCGAAAGCCTTTCGTTTGTTGACGCCGGCGACGACGCCCAACCCCAAATGGGCAAACCCGTTGGCCTGAACAGGGCGATTGTGGCGATCGCGACGCCGCGCTACGTTGGCTCACCGATGACGTTGGGACAAGTCCATCTTCCCATGAGCATCGTCGCCTGTGCCGAGGGGATGACCGTCAGGCTCGGCGTGGCCGCGGGTACACCCGCAGACCTGGTCGAACGGCAACTGACGCTGCTGGTGGCCACGCGCCCGCCACGCGTCCTGCTGGATCTGGCGGACCTTTCTCACATGTCGGGCGCCATGCTGGCCGCCATGTTGACGCTTCGGCGCGGCGTGGCCGACTACGGCGGTGAAGTGCGGATCGTCGGCGCGCAGCCGATCGTGCTGGAACTGTTTCGCCGCACCGGCCTGGACGTGGTCTTCCAGACCCGCGGACGCGAAGGATCCGCGGCTTAGAACCGCCGCCGCAGCACCCGATTTCCGGCCGTCGATTACTTCCGGGCGAGCGCGGCGATAGAATGGTCCCGCGATGTCCCGCCGCCCCGCCAGCCAGCCTGTGGCCGTCCTGCTCCTGCTGATCCTAATCGCCATTGTCGGCAGGTACGTCCATCACCGCGCGCCGCCGATTCCCGTCGCCGCGCCCGACGCGCAGGTTCAGCGGCCGCCGCCCGCCGACGTGCCAGCCCGCGCCACGCCGGATCCGGTTCGCCATCCGGAGATCGGATTCCGTTCCCGCGCCGCGCTGGATGAACACGTCCAGAAGCACGGCCGCGAATTCGGTCCCAACATCACCGCCGCCGACTACCTCCGCCGCGCCCAGGCGCTGCGCGACGCCCCCGCGGGTGGGCCCATCCTCGAGCTCCAGCGCGCCGCGGACGGCGTCACCTGCCGCTTCGACCGCCGCAGCGGCGATTTCCTGGCCTTCAACCCGGACCGGACCATCCGCACCTTCTTCCGACCCAACGACGGTGAAGCCTACTTCAAACGCCAGGCCCAGCGCGCCCAGGACTGATCCGTTCCTTTGATTCATCCTTCATCCTTCCCATTCATCCTTTTTATGCCTCCGCCCGATCCCACCCACGCCTATCTTAAGTCGCGCGGCTCGCCCGCGCATGTCGTCGCGGGAGGCCTGGCCGGCCTGCTCGACCGTTGGCAACAGGTCGTCGATAAGGTCAGCTCGGGCTACGACCTCACCTTCGACGACTACCTCAACGACATGGATCTGCGGCAACTGATCCAGGACACCCTCCCCCACGCCAGCAGCCGCGGCCTCAAGCAGGCAACCACCCGTCTCTACCAACTCGACGAATCGCTCCGTCCCCACCTGCGGCCAACCCGCGCCTGCATCTGGGGCCCCAAGCCTGAGATGGAGTACCGGTGGACCCCGCAGCGCAGTTGGTGGTACTTTGCCGTTCCTAAGCATCCCAAGCCACCGCTCACGGATGAGCTTGCGAAGATCCATTAGTCACATCAGCGGCAAGCGGATGCATCGCCATTTTTTTCACTAAATCCTTGCAATGGCGGGCCCTGGCGCGCAAGATAGCCCGCCGTGGACGCCCTATAATCGGGGCGTTTGCCGCCACCCGCGGGAGCTTGGGGTTGTTCTGGCCGATAGCTCCTAATGGGTGCGTTAAAGCAGGTCGTTGTTCCGGGGCTGGAAACATCCGGCCCCGCCCACCGTCGCGGGTCCTTTTAAAACCAATCGGCGGTGTGCGACGTACCGGGAAGGATGGTCTTGCCTGTCCATCGCACCCCCGCGCGGATGCAACCTGCAATGAGTTGGCGTGTCTAACGTTGCGCGTTTGGCCGGCTGTTTGCGAGGCGAGTGCGTCGCGGTCGGCAATCGGTTCTTACATAAGGAGTGCCCGACTATTTCTACCAATTTCCGTCACAACGAGCAGATCAGGATCTCGCCCGTCTTCCTGATTGATGCTGAAGACAACAAGGTGGGTCCCACCTCCACCGCCGAAGCCCTTCGGCGCGCCCGCGAGCAGGGCCTCGACCTGGTCGAGGTCGCCCCCAACGCCCGCCCGCCGGTCTGCAAGATCATGGACTACGGCAAGTGGCGCTACCAGCAACAGAAAAAGGCCGACAAGTCCCGCGCCAGCGTGCGCGGCGGTCAGCTCAAAGAAATCAAGATGAAGACCGTGAAGATCGGGGACCACGATCTCAACATCAAGATCAACCACGCCCGCGAGTTTCTCAAGGAGGGCAATAAGGTCCAGTTCACCCTCCAGTTCCGCGGACGCGAGCTCGCGCACATTGACCTGGGCCGCGACATCTTCGCCAAGATTAAGACCGAGCTCTGGCAGGTCTCCAAGGTCGAGCGCGACGCCAAGATGGAAGGCAAGCGGATGATCCTGGTGCTTCAACCCGATCACAAGGCCGACAAGGCGCCCCCGCCGCCCGGACAGCAGCAGGGGGGTCAGCGGACGTCCGGCGCGTCGCGCCCGGCGGTCAGCGGGTCGTCGATGGGCATCTCCATGCCTGCCGCCAACCGCCCCGCCCCCGTCGCCGCCGCGGCCGCCCAGCCGGCCCCCGTCGCCCAACCCGCCGGGACGCAGTCATAGGCGCGTCGCGCGCCCCCTCGCCACAAAATCAGCAAACCCGCCGGTTCGCGCCGGCGGGTTTTTTTCATGGCTCAATGCGAGACCTTGTCCAGATCCGTCCACACCCCCGTCGGCGGGTCCACCGTCTCCTTCAGCATCACGTCGTTCCAGATCGTGCTCACATCCCCGGCCGGGATCGTGTTCCACGGCAACTTCTCGAACTCCGACAGCGGCACCCACTGACCCGACCAGCTCCCGTAAAGCACGTTCACACCCTTCTTGTGTCGCCGGATCACGTCTCCCTTGGAGATGATCAGGTCCGCAAGCAACGCCTTGTTCCCAAGTTGGCTTTTCTTTGCCATGTTCAGCGGGAAGAACCGATTCGGCACCGCGCTGGTCGGCCAGTCCGCCACCGGCCGCGCGTTGAACGCGAAGCGGGTGTGACCCAGGCCCGCCGTGGTCAGGTGGGGGTCGGGCGGGGTCTTATCGAACGGCCACACGTTCTCCGGCGTGTCATACATGAACATCGGATCGACTTCGCTCGGGCAGTAAAAGCACTTGCCGTCCTTGATGATCCCGCCCGACACCAGGTATCCCATCTGCGAGACCCGCGTCCCGTTGCTGTTGTTCCAGTTGACCACATAGCTGAACTGCTTCTCGGACATGAAGCCGATCGGCAGGTAGTCCTTGTTCTCGCCGGCGTACATCTGGAGGGCGATACCGAGCTGACGGAGATTGCTAAGGCACGCCGCGCGATGCGACGCCTCCCGCGCGCGACCCAGCGTCGGCAGGAGGATGCTGATCAACAGCGCGATGATCCCGATGACCACGAGCAGTTCGACCAGCGTAAACGCGGCTGCGCGACGCTCGAAACGACCAGAACGGTCAAACATCATGATGCACCTGCCCGCAACAAAAAGTGCGTCCCCCTCGCATTGGCTCGTCGGCGCATATTATATAACCAGCGCGCAGACGCCAAGCGTATTGTTTCCCTTTTCCCAAGCTTAAATCCCGCGTCCGGGTAATCCGCGAAGGCCAGGTCAGCGCCCCGCGCCTCCGCCGCAAGAACCTGCGCACGATCCCCAATATTCCCACGTGGGACCGTACGCCCCCGAACGAACCCTTCCGCGCGCTCCGTTCATTTCACCCCCAACTGAACCTGCACCACATTGTTCACCGAGTCGGGCCCTTCCCAGTAGAGGTACATCTCGCGCGATTCGCCGCTTGGCGCCAGTCCCGCAGCCGCCACGTCTCCCATCAGCTTCTCGTAGACCTTGCCCATGTTTGCCATCGCCCCCGTGTACATCACCGTGGCGCATTTGAATGGCTCGGTCTTTCGCAGCTTCAGCTCCGCCGTCGCCTTGGTCTTGTCCGACACCAGCCACCCGACCTCCAGCGTGAACGGCTTGGACAGGTCCGTCATGTTCCGATAGACGAGCATGCAGCCAGCCGTCGGCCGAATTCTCCCTTCGTCAATCGCGGTGCCGAGCAGCGGCAAATACTTGTTGACGACCTCGCCGAGCTTCTCGAAGGTGGTTTCGGCGCTGCCGTAAACGAAGTTCAATGGGGGCAGGGTCTGGACGTGCATCTCACCGATCACGTACTCGGCGGGCTTCGTCGCCTCCTGCTTTGGATCGGCGGACACCTGCGACGCGGCGAGTAGAAACAGGGACAAGCCGGTGAGGAATCGTGCATTCATCGCAGCTCCTTGGGAAATGGGAAGGTGAGGATTATGACATAATCCTGCTCCTGCGCCACGTTTTTCCGCGGGCCGCGCCCTTGTTGGCTGACGACTCAGGCGTTAATATCCCTCCCCCCATGGCAGCTAAAGTGAAATATAAGCCCAACAAGGGCATGAAGAAGCGGTTCCGCGTGTCGGCGACGGGGAAGGTGAAGCACAACCACATGTTCACCTCTCACCTGCGGTCGTCGCGGTCGTCCAAGCGCATCCGCCACCTCCGCAAGGCCGAGGTGCTCTTCGAAGGGCACGCCCGGAACATGCGGCGCTACCTGGGACTCGAAGGCCTGCGCCCGCGGCAGATCGCCCACGAGCGCAAGCTCGCCGAAGCCGCCAAGGCCGAAGGCCAAGCGAAGTAACCCGCATTCCATGCGGACACCAAAGCGCTGGGATGGTCCTGGCGCAGCCAAGCCCTCCCGCGATCACGCGGTGTTGTGCCTCTGGCTCTCTCTAATCCCGAAAGGATCTGAACCATGCCTCGTACGAAAGGCGGCGTTACCCACGCCCGCAAACGCAAGCGCGTTTTGAAGGCCGCGTCCGGCTTCACTGGTGGGCCCGGAACGATCTACCGCGCGGCGCTCGAGTTCACGCTCAAGGCCGGCAAGTATGCCTATCGCGACCGTCGCCAGAAGAAGCGTCACTTTCGCACGCTCTGGATCACGCGATTGAACGCGGCGCTCAAGCAGCGAGGCGTGGCGTACAACCGGTTTATCCCCGCGGCCATCGACGCCGGCATCACGCTCAATCGCAAGATGCTCAGCGAGCTGGCGATCAGCGATCCGCAGGCGTTCGACGCGATCATCGAGCAGGTGCGGCCGCACCTGGCGAAGTAGCACCACTGTATTAAGACAAGCAATCGCCCGCGGGACACCCTTCGCGTCCCGCGGTTCTTTTTTGTAAAATGGGGTGCCCGACAACTCTGGTGCGGTAATCTGATAATATCGTTCCGTACCATTCTAAAATTACAGAATTGTGCGTCCACAAATCATTCCTAAATCCTGCTGTTTTAATGAGAAATGAAATTCATCGTTGACGGCGCGGTAACTCGTGTGTAGTTTCTCCTGTGCAACTGGTTTGGTACCTAAAATTGGGTTAAGTGAGAGGGCGGCCGGTAAACCGGCCATTCGCAGGTCGCCACGACTCTTAATTCAACTGTTGTTGCAGGGCCTTGTGGCCCGTTGGGCGTTTGTTCGCCCGCCCCGGTGATTGTGCGCTCTCATTTCTTGCACCATTGGTGCCGGAGCGTGCCGCGGGATCGCGAGCCTATTCGGAGGAGTTATGCGCATTCGTGGTGGAGTGGGATCAGATCGTAAGAAAACCGAGCGGATTTGTGCTGAGGCAATCCGTCCGATCCTCGACATGCTCGAAGATCGGCGGATGCTTTCGATTACGCCGGTCGTGTCCTTTAACTTTAACCAGGATCCGGCGGCCGGGGGCGCGCTCAACGCCGGTTCCGGCGGGGCGGCTTACAACGGCGCGCTGGCGGGGCAGTTCCCACCGGTCTTCCAGAACGCTTCGCCGAGCCCGGCGGGTGGGGGTTACCTGACCTTCCAGGGCAGCAGCTCGGAGCAGGGCTTTGGCGGCAGTCTGGACACGGCCACGGGCCTGGAGACCGTCCTGGGCGGATCGGGCACGCTCGCGTTCTACATCCGCTCCACCACCAACAGCCAGTCCGGCGGTGACGCCGTCTGGCAGTCGCCCGCCATCACCGGCGTGGAACAAGCCAGTGGCGCGAGCGACATTTTCTATGGTGACATCGGGCTGAGCGGCAATATCCGGGGCGCCGCCGGAAACGGCGCGGCCATTGCCTCGGCTAATCCGATCACCGACGGCCTTTGGCACCAGGTGACGATCACCCGCGACGCGACCAGCGGCAAGATTGCCGTTTACGTGGACGGCGCGCTCAGCGGGTCAGGCACCAGCGAGGCGGGGAACAAGACCGCCCCCTTTAACTCCATCGGCGCCCTGGTTGACCGCAGCCAGGACCTGGCGACGATCAACGGCTACAACTACTTCAACGGCGACCTCGACCAGGTTGACATCTATAACCAGGTCCTGTCGGCCCAGGACGTCGCGACCCAGTACGGCGCCGCGACGGCGGCCCCGACCACGCCGGTGCTCACGGACAAGACCAGCGGCCCCCTTGACGCGCGGCTTGCGATCGGCTCGGTGGACAACGAACTGGGCTTCAACGTCCTTCGCGCCGACAGCGCCACCGGCCCATTCACGCAGATCGCGTCGCTCGCCCCGGACGCGACCGGCTTCAGCGATACGAACGTGACCGTGGGAAATACCTACTACTACAAGGTGGTCGCGTTCAACAACATCGGGACGGCCGAGTCGGCCGTCGTGACCACGACGATCCCGGCGACCGGGACCGGCCTGAACGCTTACTACTACAACACCGGTTTCTGGGGCAACTATGCGCGCCCCGCGGACTTGAACAGCTACGTCGTGTCCAAGCCGACGCAGAAGTCGGCCGTGGCGCAGATTGACTACAACTGGGGCACGGGCACGCCGACCCCGCCGTTCAGCGGTACGCTGCAGGGGGACAACTTTTCGACGGCGTTCGTCGGCACGCTGCTGCTTCCCAAGGACCTCGACGGCGACCCGTCGGTCGATTCGACCTACACCGTCACGCTGATCTCGAACACCGACGACGACGGTCTGGTGTTTGCCAACGGCCAGGTCGTCTCGAACGACCCCAACGGTCACGGCCCGCGCGACGCGACGAACGTGACGCCCATCACCGTCACCGAGGGCGTCCCGGTCGACCTGATCATGCTCCAGGCCGAGCAGGGCGGCGGCGCCGCAGCTCAGCTGAAATGGGAAGTCACCCGCACCTCGGATGGGTCGCAGGTATTCACGCGGCAGATCGTGCCCGAAGAGTATCTGCATATGAACCAGGTGGCGCTGGGCACCGCCGACAAGCCGGTGATCAGCAGTGTTTCCCAGCCCGAGGCGTTGCGCCCCGCGGTGGACTTCAGCAGCACCGCGACATCTGAACTCCGGTTCGAACTGTGGCGATCGACGGGCTCGACGTTCAACGCGTCGACGGCGACGCTCGTCGGTGTCAGCGGGATCAACAGCACCCGCGTCATGGACGGATACGCCGCGCCCGGCGCGACCTACACCTACGTGGTTCGGGCGATCAACAGCGTCAACTCGGTGGATTCGGCCCCGACGACCTATACCGTTCCCGCGCTGGCGCAGGCCAACGGCGTCTCGGCCCGGTGGTTTAACAACCCGTACTGGGGCAACTTCCAGAACAACACCGTCCTCGCCGCCGGCACGCCGGATACGACCAACGTCGTCGATCACGTCAACTTCAACTGGGGCTCGGCCAGCCCGGCCCCGGGCATCGCGGCGACCAACTATTCAACCATCTTCACCGGCAAGGTCACGATCCCCGACAACGGGAACGGCACGCCCAACGAGCAACTCGACGTCAGGATCATGGGCAGCACCGACGACGACGGTTATGTGTTCGTCAACGGCGTGCTGGTGTCCGCCGACCCCGGTGGGCACGGCCTGCGCGACGCCGATCAGTCGGGCAATCCGCTGGGCTTCTCGAACACGATCAAGCTGACCGAGGGTCAGAGCTACGACTTCGTCTTCCTGCAATCGCAGGGCGGCGGTGGCGCGGGCGCGTTCCTCAGGTGGATCAACCCGGCGACCGGCGCCCGCGAGGACATCCCCTCGCAGTACCTCACGCCCCTGAGCGGGCCGGCGCCGGCTCCGACCGGCGTCGCGGCGCCGTCGATCTTCCTCGGGGCCCACCAGGTCAAGCTGACCTGGACCGACAACGCCACCAACGAGGTCCGCTACGAGATCGATCGTGCGGTCGTCACCGGCGGTGTGGTCGGAGCATTCAGCCCGCTCGCGCTGCTGGCGATCAACAGCAACAGCTACATCGACTCGGGTCTGACCAACTCGACGACCTACGCCTACCGCATCCGCGCAGTCAACTACGAGGGAAGCGCCGCGGCGCCGGACTTCCAGGTCACGACGCTCGACCAGGACATTCCGCCCGACGCCCCCACCTCCACCATCGCGCTGCCCCGCTCGACGGGCGTGCTGGTCACCTTCACCGACAACGCCGTCAACGAGAACCAGTTCGTGATCGAACGCGCGACCGTCACTGGCGGCGTGACCGGTGCCTTTGCCGAGATCACCCGTCTCGCCGGCAGCGCCCCGGGCGCGACGGGCGGTCGGTTCGAGTACAACGACGCGACCGCCGTCAACGGCACGACCTACGTGTACCGGGTGTACGCGACCAACGCCGGCGGCAACAGCGCCAACGCGGTCTCCGCGCAGGTGACCGCTGCCGCCCAGGGCGGCACCGGCCTCACCGCCACCTGGTATGACAACATCGATTTCACCGGCACGACCGTCACCAAGCAGGTGCCGGCGTTCCAGGATTTCGGCAACAACTCGCCTGACCCGGCCATCGGCCCCGATCAGTTCTCGGGCATCCTGGTCGGCAGCATCAAGGCCGAGCTGTCCGAGGCGTACACGTTCTGGACCTCCAGCGACGACGGCATCGACCTGACGCTGATCGACTCGGCGACCGGGCAGGTGCTCATCGATCACGGCGGCGGTGGCCTTGGCCAGCGTCGCGGCCTGGCGGCTAACGGCGGCTTCTCCGAGAGCGCCGGCACCGCCAACCTCGTGGCCGGTCACACCTACGTCATCCAGGTGCGTCACGTCGAGGACGGCGGTGGCGCGGGTTACCGCGTCGGCTGGTCGAGCCCGAGCCTGCCGCTCGAGGTCCTGCCGACCGATCTGATCTTCGCCGCGGGCACCGAGACCCTCGTGCCGCCGGGCAACGTCAAGGCGGTCACGGTTGGCGACGAGGCGGTGAACGTCACCTTCGTCGATACCAACCCCAGCGAGACCGGTTACGTCGTCGAGCGCGCCACCAGCGCCAACGGCCCCTGGGCGCAGGTCGGCACCGTGGCGGCCAACGTCGGGGTCGGCAACCTGCTGTTCACCGACAACGGCCCGCTTCAGGCGAACCAGACGTACTTCTATCGCCTGCACGCGGTGCGCGACGCCGAGGTCGGGCCGGATTCGGCGGTGGCCAGCGTGACCACCAAGGCCGCGGGCGGCACCGATCTCACGATCAACGGCACGGGCACCGTCCTGCCCGGTGCGGACAACGATCTGAGCACCGGCGCCGACAACGTCCTGCGGCTGGTGGACAACGTCAACAACGAGGTCGGCTCGGTCTTCACCAAGAACGCGCAGGACCTGCTCCAGGCCGGAAAGGGCACCGCCGGGGCCACGGGCTTCAGCACGTCCTTCCAGTTCACACTCCCCGAGTTCTCCTCGCCCGCCGCCGACGGCTTCACCTTCACCCTCCAGCGGATGATCGACACCGCGACGGGCGGCGGTGGTGGAGACCTGGGTTACAGCGGGATCAAGCCCTCGGTCGCCGTCCGCTTCAAGATCTACAACGGCACCGACCCCAACTTCACGCACGTCGGCATCTACACCAACGGCGTGATCGACAACACCACCACCGATGATGACCCGGGCTTCTTCATCGCCAACGGTCACAACTTCCGGGCCGACATCTCCTATGACGACTCGGCGAAGGCCCTGACCCTGACGATCACCGACCTGACCGACAACACGATCGTCCCGTTCACCAAGACGTACTCGGTGGACATCCCGGGCACGATCGGCGGGCACGAGGCGTTCGTCGGGTTCACCGGCGCGACCGGCGGCCTCAACACCGAGATCGACCTGTCAAACTGGAACTTCAACGGGACGCAGTTGCCGTTCCTGGCGCCTCCGGTCGGAGTCACCGCCCCGAAGGTCACCGGCGTCTACGTCAACGGCACCGCGTGGAAGCAGTCCTTCCGCGACTACCTCGCCTCCACCGGCGTGGGCAGCGCGACGCTGGGCTACAAGGTCCTCGACGGCACCGGCCAGCTCAAGGACCTGCCCTGGACCAACCTCAACCAGATCTCCATCACGTTCGACGGCGACGTGGCGGTCGATCAGGCGGACCTGGCCCTCAAGGGCATCAACACCGCCACGCTGGCCAGTTCGGCCTTCACGTACGACGCGGTCAACCACGTCGCCACGTGGACGCTGCCGACGCTGACCAAGGACAAGCTGCTGATCGAACTCAGCGGCTCGACGGGTGGCGTCTCGGCGGCGGGCGATCCGACGCTCCTGCTCGACGGCGACTGGACGACCAGCGTCACCACGGGTTCGAGCGGCGACGGGACCGCGGGCGGCGATTTCGACTTCCGCCTCAACGTCCTGCCGGGCGACGTGAACCAGACGGCTCCCGTCAACGCGACCGACGTGACGCTGGTGAAGAACCGCCAGCTCTCGTCGGTGACCAACCCGACCAACTACGGGATCTTCTACGACGTGGACGGCTCGGGCAGCATCATCGCCAGCGACGTCGCCCTGGTGAAGAACCGGCAGTTGACGACCCTGCCGCCGGGCGAGCCGGCGCCGTCGGCGCCGGTCGCGACCCAGGCGGTGTCCGCCGCGGCCGTCGCGGCCCCCGTCACCACGGCCCCGGTCAAGGCGACGTCGACCTCCGCCCCCAAGACGCTGGCGAAGCCCGCTCCCAAGCCGGCGCCGGCGCCCAAGGTCGTGAGCAAGCCGTCGTCCCCCAGCGTCTTCGCCAGCCGGAGGATCAAGAACGATCTGCTCGCCTGAACGGCACGAGTGGATCGGCCCTGCTGGGAGCGTCCGTGACCCAGGCTCCCGGGGCCCGACTGGAGTGAGCAACGCACGATCGTGTCCGCACCGCCCCCGCGTGTGAACCGCGCGGGGGCGGGACGCGGGCGACGCGGGATCGCGGAGCTTCACGAGCAAGTCAGGGAAGACAATCGTCATTGCTGTTTGCCTTTGCAGGAATTGGTTTCATAGTCCTTGAGTGAGAAGTCTTAAGAGAGTGAGAACTCGAATTTCGGAGATCTTTATGAAGAAGAGTGTCCTGACCCTTGCCGCCGCCGCCGGGCTGTTGTCCCTGGCCGCGAGCGTCCCCGCATCGGCCGCCATCAAGGTGGTCGTGGATTCGCCCACGATCACGCAGCCGACCGGATCGGATCTGACGACCTACGTTGACGTGTACTTTAACGAGACCGCGCCGACCCAAGATGAGAAGATGAACACGCTTCTCCTCTCGGCCTACCTGACGGGCCCGAACGTGGGCGCGAGTGGCGTGCACTTCGGCGCGTTCGACGCGAACGCCCAGACGCCGGCCAGCAACCCCCGCGCGTTCGTCCTGGGCACGCAGAAGCTGTACGACGCCGGCACGGACGCCACGCATTACAACGCCGGCGCCGACTCGGCCCCGGGTACGACCGGCGACGTGACCGACGGCATTGGCCTGGCGCGCATCCCGCTGGTCATTCCCGCCGGGACCGCACCGGGCACCTACCAGATCAAGATCGACGACGGCGACCCGGGCGAGAACGGCTTCACCTCGTTCGGCAGCGCCGACGAGGCGACCTTTCCGGGCGCGGCCATCCCGTTCACCAGCCAGGACGGGACGGTCACGATCAGCGGAGCCGTCACGCCCGAGCCGGCGACGCTGGGCCTGTTCGGCATCGCGGCGGTCGGCTTCCTCGCCCGTCGCCGTCGCACGGCCTGACCTGAAGATTCTCTCCCATCGTGGGGCCGTGGCGTGCGCGCGGGCAGAGGTCCTCAGGCCTCCGGACACGTGCCGCCGCCAGTACTAAGCCCCGCCTCCGATAGAGAGCCCCGGACCTCCGCCCCGGGGCTCTCTTCACGCGCGCAAAACGCGCCCAGAGTCTGTCCAGAAGAGAAGCCCCGGATGTCGATCCGGGGCTTTATGCTTTGCGCGAACGAAACGAAAACCCCGGATCTGCATCCGGGGTTTCATTCGTCTCTTGATGTCCGGTTAGTCAATTAGCTAGAACTGGAACGACCCGTAGAAGGCGCTGTTCTCGCCCTGGCGCTGCCAGGCATCACCAACCGTCCCCGCGGTATAAGAAGCCGTTTGCGTAAAGCCCACCTTCCGCCCCTCCAGCGGCACCAGCGGCGAATACCACACCAGGTTCGGCTGCTTGCAGCACTCGCCGTTGGGCATCGGCTGCACGTCCATCGCGGCGTAGCCCTTGGCACTTACCGAGTAGTCATTGCCGGTGTGGCTGAACGTGACCGGGGCGCGGCGAACCGCGACGATCTGCCCTAACTTGGCTCCGAATTTCTCGCTCAGAAGGGCTTTCAAGGCGGCGGCCTGGGCGTCGCTGGCCTTGGAGTCCACGATCAGCTCCACCTTTCGCGCACCCTCGTTGGCGAGGTTGACGTTGGAGGATACGGCCGCGACCGCTTTCACACCCGCCAGGTCCGTGCCCTGCCACGTGCCGGCGGTGATGTTCCACGCCAGGATGGCGTCCTGGCCGGTCGTCACCAGCTCGCCGTTGTAGTGGCAGGCGCCGGCGAAGACGCTGGCGGTTCGCGCCTCGACGTAGTCGCCCGAGATCTTGTTGGATTGCTGCTGCGATCCGGCGAAGCTGACGGCAGAGCTTACGGCTAGAGCGAGCGCAGCGGACAAAAGGGTTTTCTTCATGGTTGACGTCTCCTCTACAAAGGTTCGGACAGCGCGGACCGGTAACAGTGGCGTCCCGGGCCGCAATCAGCCGGGGAAACGTGCCGCCCGTCGGGTCCGATGGGTTGCTGCGTATGATAGCACCAGCAATGTCCGCTTGGATCGAGAAAATCCGATTCGTCGGCGGGAAGGCCGTCGAGCATGAAGAATTTCTTGGATCGCAGCTCGCCGCAGAAGGGGGTCGCGAGCACGTTGAGGCTTTGAGGTTTGTTCGGCGGGGTCATATGCGGGGCTCCTCGATCATGCGTTGAGCTTCGCAAGCGCTCGGCGGACAAGGGTTTGCGTCAGCGGGATCTTGTACGCGTTTTGGCTCATCGGTTTGGCGCCGTCCAGGGCGGTCTTGGCCGCCTGCGCCAGCACCTGGTCATCCAGTTTCTTGCCGACCAGGAACTCCTCGGCGGCGGGCACGCGCCAGGGGATCGTCGCCACCCCGCCCAGGACGATCCGCGCCTGGCGGACGGTCTTGTCGGCGGCGAGTTCCAACGCAGCCGCCACCGCCGAGATCGCAAAATCGAGTGAATCGCGCTCTTTGAACTTGAGGTACGTCGATTTGGCGTTCAGCGGGGAGGCGGGGACCTGGATCTCGGTCACGATCTCGCCGTCCTTCAGAACCGTCTCGCGGCGGACGTCCTGGGAAGGCAGGACAAAGAATTCCTTGAGCGGCAGGTCACGCTTGCCGTCGGGGCCGATGATCGTGACGGTCGCGTCCAACGCCACGAGCATCGGCGCCAGGTCCGAGGGGTGGACGTAGTTGGACTTGCCGCCGCCGAAGATCGCGTTGTACTTGTTCTCGGCTTCCTTGGCGAAGCACTCCGAGCCGCCCTTCTTCCGGCAGTTGTAGTTCTCCAGCCGGAAGTACCAGCAGCGGGGTCGCTGGCAGAGGTTGCCGCCGACCGTCCCCAGGTTGCGGATCTGCGGCGTGGCGACCGAACTGGCGGCCTCGGCCAATCCCGGGAACTTGCCCTTGATGTCCGCGTGTTCCTCGACCTGCGTGAGCGTCGCCAGCGCGCCCAGCTTCAGACCGCCCTGGCCATCCGCGGTGATGTGGTCCAGCCCCTGGATCGTCTTGAGATTGACGATCCGGGGCGGATGGACGATGTAGGCTTTTACGGAGGTGAGCAGATCCTGCCCGCCGCCGATCGGACGCGGGGCCTCATCGGGATCGACTTTGCCGCCGGCCGGTTTGAGCAGCTTGACGGCGTCCTCGACGCTCGAGGCGTTGGCCCATTCAAATGCGTTCATAGCGTTTTCATCCTCTCTGCTGCTGGAGTTGCAAGAGGCCGTTGAGGATCTTATCGGGGGTGATAGGGAGTTGCCGCACGCGCACCCCACAAGCGTTGTAAACCGCGTTGGCAACTGCACCTACGCCCGGGACGTTGGCTCCCTCTGCCATGCCGATCACGGCCTGTCGCTCGTCGCCGTCGTCGATGATGGGGATGAGCTGGGGGATTTCGAGACAGCCAGGGAGCTTGTAGTCGCCAAAGCCCGGATTAAGCATAACCCCCAGCTCCGGATCCATGACCCGGCCTTCGTAGAGGGCCATGCCCATGGATTGAATCATGCCGCCGTTGATCTGGCTTTCCAGGGCCTTGCGGTTGAGGGGCAGGCCGCAGTCCTGGACGTGGCACATTTTCGTCACGCGGACGTGACCGGTCTCGACGTCCACCTCGACCTCGGCGAAGGAGGCGCCGTGGACGCCGCTGGCCGACAGGCCCGGCTTCCACTGCCCTCGCGCCGACAGCCCACCGGCGGGCAGGGCTGCACATGCTTGCTTCCAGTCGAGCGATTTGCCGTTTCCCAAAACTTTGCGACCATCGAAGACCACCGCTTCGGGCTGAGCGCCCAGCAGGGGGGCGACACGCTTGGCCATCTCGGTTCGGGCGTTGTAGGCGGCGTCCTTGACGGCCGGGGCGAGTGAGGCGGTCGTGGTCGATCCGCCCGAGGCGTTGGCGTTGCCCAGCTTGGAATTGCCGATCTTCTCGACGATGTCGTCGATCTCCAGGCCCAGCTCTTCGGCGACGATGGCACGGATGTACGTCCGCGTGCCGGTGCCCAGGTCCTGCGAGCCGACGGCGGCGGTGACCGAACCGTCCTGGGCGACGGTCACATCCACGACGCACTGGGCGTTCCCGCCGCCACCCCAGGCTCCCACTCCGCAACCCATGCCGCGCTTGAGCGGACCGGCTCCGCCCCCTGGCGTTTTGTTGCGGTTTTCCCAGCCGATGGCCTTTGCGCCTGCGTCAAGTTGGCGATGCCAGGCGGGGTCCTTGAGGTTCTTCTTGCGAAACTCGACGGGGTCCAGGCCAAGCTTATAAGCGAGCTCGTCCATGAGCGATTCCATCGCGAAGGAGGCCTGGGGATGGCCCGGCGCTCGCAGCGCGACCGAACCGTCCTCGTTGGTATTGACCGGGGCAGCCTCGCGGTAGGCGTGCTGGGCCTTGTACTGATAGGGCTGGCCGGCGACGTTCGAATTGCCGATGCCGGACATCGTGTGCTGGACGGCGTGGACGGCGACGAGCGTGCCGTCCTTGTTGGCGCCAGCCTTGAATTTCTGGATGGAGCCCGGGCCGTTGCCGGCGGCGAGAAACTCGTCGCGGCGGGTCAGCGCCATCTTGACCGGCGTGCCCAGTTGCTTGGCGAGGCGGCAGGCCCACTGCCCAGCGATGCCGATGCCGAACTTCGAGCCAAACCCGCCGCCCATGTGCTGGACGACGGACGTGACCTTGCTCTGGTCGAGCCCGAGCTCGCGGGCGGCGTCCTTGGGGATGGTAAAGGTGCCCTGGGTGGAGGCGTAGACGGTCGCTTCGTCGCCCCCGCGGAAATCGGCGACGATGCTGTGGGTCTCGAGGCAGGAGTGGTGGAGGATGGGAGTGCGGTACTCGGCCTCGACGACCGCGTCGCAGCTCGCGAGCGCGGCCTGGGTCTGCTCGGCGTTGCCCTGCTTCTGCTGCCGTCCCTGTCCGCGGCCCTGGGCGACGGCGGGGGCGTTGGGCTTGAGGGCATCCTCGGCCGTCACCGCGTGGGGCAGTTCCTCGTACTCGACGGCGATGGCGCGGGCGGCGTCGTTGGCGGCCTCGACGGTTTCGGCGGCGATCGCGGCGACCGGTTGGCCCTCGTAGCGCACCTCGCCGCCGACGTTCACGATCGCGACGACCGCCTTGACGCCGCTGAGCTTCTGCGCGGGCTCCAGATCCAGCTTGGTGATTTTCGCGTGGGCGTGCGGGGAGAGCAGGAACTTGCCCTGGAGCATGCCGGGCGGGCGCACGTCCTGGGTGTAGATGGCGGCGCCGGTCGTCTTGGCCGGGCCGTCCACCCGCTTCATCGGCTTGTTGAGGAGCCGATGCTTGTCGTTGGGGCCCCAGGTCGGGCCGGCGGTGTCATCGACCTCGATTTCAACTTCGCCCTGCGGTACGCCGTTGACGACCTTGGGAACTTTGATCTTTTTCTTCGCCATGTCTGGGCCTCGCGGAAATGGCTTGTGAAATCACTTGGCTGCTTTGGCCGCCGACAGCGCGGCTTCGAATACGTGCGGGTAAGTCCCGCAGCGGCAGAAGTTGCCCTTGCAGGCCTCGCGCACCTGCTGCTCGGTCGGATTGGGATTGCTTTGCAGCAATGCGGAGATCGTCGTGACGAACCCGGACGTGCAGAACCCGCACATCATGCCGTCCTTCTCGCAGAACGCGGCCTGCACGGGGTTCATGTGGTCGGGCGTGCCCAGCCCCTCGACGGTGGTGACCTTTTTGCCGACGGCGTCGATCGCCAGCACCGAGCAGCCGAAGACCGGCTTGCCGTCGAGCAGCACCGTGCAGGCGCCGCAGGTCGCGGCGTCACAGACGAGCTTCGGCCCGGTTACCGGCGGTTCGAGACGATCGCGCAATGCGCTCAGGAGCGTCGTGCGCGGTTCGACCGTCACCGGGCGCTCTTGGCCATTCACGTTTAGCGTGATCTTGATCGGTCCGGCGAGGACCTGGTTGCGGGCGTTGGCGTCGGGCGGCGCATCGGCGGCCGTAACGTGCTTGACGCGGTCGAGGACGGCGTCAGAGGCGACGGCGGCGACGCCGACGCCTTTGAGGAAGTTGCGGCGGGACCAGGCCGACGAGGTCGTGGATTTGGTCGCCGATTGCTTTATGGTTTTGTCTGCTGCCATGTGGATCACTCCTGCCGTGGCATGGGTGCCGAGATGATGCGGGCAAACAACGTATCGCTGGGGCGGGGGCGCGTCAAACGAAAGTTATGACCGGACCGGCGGGGCGAGGCGCGCGGAGAGATGTCGTTTCTTGCGCGCGTGCGGGGGAAGAAAAGGGGACATCCAGAATTCGTCACATACGTGATGTCGCAACGAGTTCATATTGCGAAATTCTGGATGTCCCCTTTTCCGCGGATTGCGCGAAGATGGGCGGAGCCGACCCTACGAAAATGGCTCTTTGACAGCAGGGCAGGGGTGCGTTGAACATGTGGCACATGAGCCGAGAGATGAATGGCCCGATGGGTGTTGATGTGGAATTGCAGAGGTTGTTGAACGATCAAGGTGCGAGCCGGCGCGGGTTTCTCAAGGCGGTGGCCGGCAGCGTGGCTGCGGCGGGGATGGCGCTGGAGGGTTCGCGAACGGCTGTGGGCGCGGCGGATGATAAAGGCGGCGCGGCGCCCTGGTATCGCCGGACCTATCGCTGGGGGCAGACGAACATCACCGAGATCGATCCCGCGCGCTACGACATCGCCTGGTGGCGGGGGTATTGGCGGCGGACGCAGGTTCAAGGGATGATCATCAATGCCGGGGGGATTTACGCGTACTATCCGAGCAAGTTCCCGTTGCACCATCGGGCGGCGGGGCTGGGGGATCGTGACCTTTACGGGGATCTGGCGCGGGCGGCGCAGGAGGATGGGCTGGCCGTCCTGGCGCGGATGGATTCCAACCGCGCGCACGAGCCGATGTACAAGGCGCATCCGGACTGGTTCGCGGTCGATGCGGCGGGCAAGCCGTACCGGGCGGGCGAGCATTACGTCTCGTGCATCAACAGCCCGTATTACGAGGAATATCTGCCGGGCATTCTGCGCGAGATCATCGAGCGGTCAAAGCCGCAAGGGATCACCGACAACAGTTGGAGCGGACTGGGGCGCGACAGCATCTGTTATTGCACGAACTGCGCGCGGCGGTTTCGCGAGCGCTCGGGAAAGGACCTGCCGCGCCGGCGGGACTGGGACGATGACGCGTACCGCGCCTGGATCGAGTGGGGGTATGACCGCCGGGTCGAGATCTGGGAGATGAACAACCGGATCACGGGCGAGGCCGGCGGGGCGGATTGCCTGTGGCTCGGGATGAACGGCGGGAGCGTGACGGGGCAGAGCCGCAGCCTGCGGGATTACAAGCGCATCGGCGAGCGCTCGCCAATCCTGATGCTGGATCACCAGTCGCGCGGAGAGCAGGACACGTTTGACGACAACGCGACCACGGGGAAGCTGCTGCACGGACTGATCGGCTGGGACAAGCTCATTCCCGAGAGCATGCCCATGTATCAGATGGGGCGGCCGACGTTCCGATTGTCGAGCAAGCCGGCGGCCGAGGCGCGGATGTGGATGGTGGCGGGGTTCGCGGGCGGGATCCAGCCGTGGTGGCATCACGTAAGCGCGTATCACGAGGACCGGCGGGCGTACCACACGGCCGAGCCGGTCATGACATGGCACAAGGCCAACGAGCGGTACCTGGTCGATCGGCGTCCGGTGGCGAGCGTAGGGGTGATCTGGTCGCAGCGCAACACGGACTATTACGGGCGCGATAACCCGGAGGAGCTGGTCGATCAGCCGTGGCGCGGGTTCACGCGAGCGCTGGTGCGGGCGCGGATCCCGTTCGTGCCGGTACATCTGGATGATGTCGAGCGCGAGTCAGGGAAACTGGCGGTGCTGGTGTTGCCGAACCTGGGGGTGATGTCGGATGGACAGGTGACGGCGGTACGGCGGTTCGTGGAGCGCGGCGGGGCGCTGATCGCGACGGGGCGGACGAGCTTGTACGACGAGGGGGCTAAGCCACGCGACGAGTTTGCGCTGGCGGATCTGTTTGGCGTTTCAGGAGGGAAGGGGCAGATGGAATTGGATCGGCGCATTCGCGGGGCGCGGGGTAGTGGCGCGCAGCATACGTACCTGCGGCTGACGCCTGAACTGCGCGCGGGCGTGGATGGGCCGAAGTCTGGGGATGAGCCGCCGATTACGGGCAAGCGGCACCCGGTGCTGGCCGGGTTCGACCAGACCGACATCCTGCCATTCGGCGGGACGCTCGAGCCGCTCAAGGTGAGCGGGAAGGCGATCGTCCCGATGACGTTCGTGCCGAGCTTCCCAATGTTTCCACCTGAGTCGGCGTGGATGCGGCAGCCGAGGACTGACGTGCCGGGACTGGTAGTCACCGAGTCGGCGGGTGGCCGCGGTCGCGTGGCGTATCTGCCGGCGGAGATCGATCGGCGATATGCGATCGACAATCTGTCCGATCATGGGGACCTGCTGGCGAACCTGGTGCGGTGGGCGAGCGGCGGCAACGTGCCGCTGGAGGTGGCCGGGCGGGGGCTGGTGGATTGCGAGTTGTACGAGCAGCCGGGGCGGCTGATCCTGCACGTGGTGAACCTGACGAGCGCGGGAACGTGGCGGGCGCCGGTAGAGGAGTTGATCCCGATCGGCCCGCTGCGGGTGAAGGTGCAACTGCCGGAAGGGGCGGCCGGCGTGAAGTCGGCGAGGATGCTGGTGGCGGAGGGAGCGCTTGCGGTGGAGGTGACAGGGGGGTGGGCGGCGATGGAGTTGAAGACGGTCCTGGATCATGAGGTGGTGGTGATGGAGTTGTGAGTTTGACGGAACCAGGCCGCCATCCTGAGCGCAGCGAAGGATCTGGCCGCGAGCGAGAGTTGACTGACCTCCATTCGGGGCAAGATCCTTCGGTCGTTTGAAACTCCCTCAGGA
>DATBFY010000777.1:0-4423 GCA_036558265.1 Tepidisphaeraceae bacterium
CAGCCTGATACTGCCCGCCGTCGAGGAGAAGCTGCGCCTCGAACGCCTCCGTCTCCGCCTGCGTAAATCCGAAGCCCGCCAGCGAGATCACCTCGCCCGCGCACTCCCCGGTGCCCAGGTCCCCGATCGTGTACTGCCGCGTGTCCCCCCAGTCGCTGTAAAAGTCCGGGTTCTCCGTATGGGGCGGCACCTTCATGAACGGGTCAACGATCTCCTTGAGCGCCTTCTTGCCGACGCGCCCGCACCAGGCCTGGAAGGTCTCGCCCTCCTGCTTGTCGGCGACGTACTTCGCCGTCAGCGTGTCGATCAGCTCCGGCACGCGCTTGGAGGGGACGCTGCCCATCGCCAGCGCGTAAGATCCGCCGTTCTCAAGCCACTTCCCGCCCAGCATCACCTGGAAGTGCGGCACCGTGTACCCGCCCACGTTCCGGCTGTTGCCGTAGAAGCCCAGGTCCGCCACATGGTGCTGCCCGCAGGAGTTGAAGCAGCCCGACGCCTTGATCCGCAGGTTCCGCACGGCCGGATCGATTTGCCCGGCCATCAGCTTGGCCGTCAGGCGCGTGCGCAGCTCGCCCGCCAGTCCGCGACTGCTGGAAATCCCCAGCTTGCACGTATCCGTCCCCGGGCACGCGACGACGTTCGCAATCGTGTTGGCGAACGGCTCTGCAAGTCCGATCGCCTTCAGCTCGTTGTAAAGATCGATGACCTTACCCTCGGGCACCCACCGGAGCACGATGTTCTGCTCGACGGTCGTGCGCGCGTAGGCGGCGCCATCGGCGTCATTGCCGCCCGCGTAGCGGCGGGTAATGTCCGCCAGCGACCGGAACTGGTCCGGCGTGCAATCGCCCAGCGGAAGATGAACGGTGACCGTCGCGTAACCCGCCTGCCGCTGTTGATACACGTTATTGCGGCTCCACTCGGCAAAACCCTCGGGCTGCTTCGACCGCACGGTAAGCTGCACGGTTGGCAGCGCCGCTTCTTCCTTCCACTTGGGGATCTGGTCGAAGTAGTTCCGCCACGACGGGTCCTCGGGCATCGTGCGGTACTCTTCGAGCACCACACGCTTGAACTCCTCGATCCCCAGCTTCTGCACCACGAACTTCAGACGCGCCCGGTTCCGGTTCTTCTTCTCCCCCAGGCGAGCGAAAACCCGCCCCACCGCCCGCGCCATCGGCAGAACCTCTTCCTCCGGCAAAAAATCGAACATCAGCTTGGCGTTGTGCGGAACGGCCCCAAGCCCGCCTCCGACGTAAATCGCAAAGCCTCGCTTGCCGTCCTGGACCTTTGCAATCCCGCCCAGGTCGTGGATCGAAACCAGCGCGCACGCCTCGTGCTCGCAACCGGAGAACGCAATCTTGAACTTCCGCCCGAAATCCTGCGTGTCACGGTGACCCAGCAGGTAAAACGCCGTCGCCTTGGCGTAGGGGGTCACGTCAAACGTCTCGGTCTTGCAGACGCCGGCGATCGGGCAGGCGGTCACGTTACGCACGCTGTTGCCACAGGCCTCGCGGGTGGTGATGCCCACCGCCGCCAGACGCCGGAAAATGTCCGGCACATCATCAATATGGACAAAGTGAAGCTGGATGTCCTGCCGCGTCGTCACGTGCAGGATGTGGTCCGAATACTCCTCAGCCAGTTGCGCCAGCACCATCATCTGGTCCGGATTGAGCCCGCCAAACGGAATCTTGATCCGCTGCATCCCCGGGGCGTCAAAAAACGTCTCCGGACCCTTGGTCAGCGGCGGGTACGGAAGCTTCTGGGTCGTAATGCCGTCATGTCGCTGCCCGTTGTCATATCGCTGTCCATAAGACCCCCGGCGCAGCCGGGTTTCGGCGAAGACCTTCTCCTCGATCTTCCCCTGCTTGCGCAGCGCGATCTGGTTCTCGAAGTGCTCGATCTCCCCGGTCATCTGCTCGGAGATGCGACCGGCGAGTCGTTCCTTCCACGTGACGACAGGGCTGCTCATGAGACGGCGTCCTTCAGGGGTCCTTTGGGGGTTCACGGCTTGCGGGCGAAGGTCGCACAGAATAGGGGTGCGGCCGGATGACTGCAAATACAGCCTGCGTTTGGCGTGTCATCCGGCGACCATCAACGTGTGCGAGCGGGTATCTTACTACTTCCCTATAGGAGAAGTCAATGATACCGCGCCAATGGAGTGAATCTTAAAACAGTGAGGTCTCGGGCGAATTCATATAAGTTATTTAAGATAAATAATTTGCAACTTCAATGGTCGCTGCAAAGGACTCGGGCCGACCCCATCGCCTCACAAGATTCCGTTCTGGCGAAATGTTAGGTATATGCCAAGATCGCTGGGATTCTGCTGAACGTGTGGTCGGGGGTCTGACCGATGAAGGGGTTACCTTCAAAAACGGGGCAATCCATTCAGGGAGAATCGCATGACAAAGCGGGAAGGGCTGCCGGTCGAGTTGTTGGAGGGTCGGACGCTGTTGTCGGCGGTCGTGGGGTTGCTGGCCGACAACCAGGTCGTGGTGTTCGACAGCGCGGCGCCGGAGGTGATCCTGGCGCGACGGACCGTGGCAATGCCCAGGGGACAGACGCTGGTGGCGGTCGATTTCGCCCCGCGCACTTTTAAATTTTACGGGATTACGGACGCCGATCAGGTCTATCAGATCGACCTTGAGACCGGCAGCGCGGTCCTCGCGGCGGATTCGGTGGTGCCGGCGGGAAGTGGCGATCGGCTGAGCCTTGAGATCAGTCCGCGATTCATGGACCCGAGTTTCCGGGCTGTCGGGGCAAGCGGGCGGCAGTTTGCGGGGACGTTGACGGCGCCCGCCGAGGTATCGGCGGTCGGCTACGCGCCGGGTGATGCGAGTGCGGGGACGAACCCCGACCTGGTGAGCATCGCACTGGCGTCGGAAGCCGGTCCGGGCCTGGGCGCGGAGACGGCCTACGCCATCGATGCCCAAACGGATGCATTAGTGACCATCGGCACGGTGGGCGGCGCCCGTCGGTCGCCGGATACGGGCCGACTCTATACCGTGGGCCGCCTCGGACTGGATGCCGGGTCGAACACGGGATTCGACGTGGTCAGCCTGTCGGACGGAGGCAAGGTGGCATACGCGTCGTTCCAGGGACGACGCGGCAGCACGGTATTCTCGACAGTGGATCTGACCGGCGGCGCGGCGACGGCCGTGGGAACCGTCGGCGACGGCAGCGTACGCGTCCAGGACATCGCCGTGTTCCCCGAATCACCCTACACCGCGCTGGGCGTGACCGCCGGAAACCAGGTGCTGGTGTTCGACCCGGAGTTTCCGAGCGTGATACTCGGGCGCACGGCGGTCACGGGGTTGCGCTCGGACGAGGCGCTTTTGAGCATGGACGTGCGGCCGGGGAGAGGTGAGTTGTTCGGCGTCAGCTCGCGCGACGCGTTGTACGCGATCGACCTTGCCAGCGGCGCCGCGCGGCAGGTGGGCGCGAGGTTCACGCCATTTTTCAAGGGGAGCCCGGTGGCGGCCGACTTCGATCCGGTGTCGGGAGAACTGACCGTGTTGAGCGATCGGGGTGAGAAGCTGCGGATGGACCCGGCCAGCGGCGCCGTGATCGACGCGCGGCCGTTCGTGCGCGGGGTGCAGATCGATGAGCCGTTGAGGTATGCGAGCGGTGACGCGAACGCGGGACAGTCGGCGCAGGTCGTGACGCTGGCGCACGCGAACAACTTCGCCGGCGCGCCCGGGTCCACACTCTACGGGCTGGAGACGACGGGCGGGAATTTGGTTCGATTCAGCGGTTCGGGAAGTGGGGATTTGACGACGGTCGGCCCGTTGGGACTGGGGATCACCGATATCGGGAGCATCGATATCGTCTCCACGGCGACTGGGGACGTGGCTTTTGCGGCGGTGCGTACGAATGACCGGCCGGTCAGAATTTACCAGATCGACCTGAACACGGGCGCGCACACGCTGGGGAACGGCATCGCCAGCGGGAGCAAGCCGGTGCGGGACATCGCCATTGTGACTCCGTGACGCGCGCGGCAGCCCGAATCGCGCGTCGGCCGTTGAACGATCGCACGCTCCGGCGAACAATGCGACGTATGGCGATCACGGTGCACCGGACGGGCGTGGATTGGTCGGAAGGGCAAGCATGTTTGAAGCGAGATCCCGTGTTGAGGGGGCTGATCAGGCGGGTGGGGCCATGTACATTGCGACCTCGCAGGGATTACTTCGTGAAGCTTTGCCACTCGATCTTCGCCCAGCAGCTTTCGACGACGGTCGCCAGCGTGCTCTTCAACCGGTTTCGCGATCAGTTCCCGATGCGCCGTCCCACCCCCATAAAGGTGCTGGAGTTCCTGGACGGTGCCGACGACGAGCGGATCCGCGCCGTCGGGCTGTCGCGGCAGAAGCGGGTGTACGTGCGGGATCTGGCGGCGCACTTCGCGGACGGGCGGGTGCGGACGCGGGCGTTT
>DATBFY010000778.1:0-6264 GCA_036558265.1 Tepidisphaeraceae bacterium
GTGGGCGGCCGAGCGCCGCCGCCGCGCCCGGGAGATCCCCGCGCGGATCGCCGAGTACGCGCGCCGCCCGGAGGTCAGTGGCGTGGATGCGCAGGACCGTCCGCTGGCGACGCTGCGCTCCGCCGACGAGTACGTCACCCCGCTGGACGAACAGATCGCCGCCAGCATCGAGCGCCACCTCCGCACCACGTTCGCCTACACGCTCGACCTCACCGGCGAGAAGAAGGACGACGAGCGCGACCCCAACGAGCAGTTCCTCTACGACTGGAAGAAGGGGCACTGCGAGTACTTCGCCAGCTCGATGGTCCTGATGTGCCAGAGCCTGGGGATCGAGGCGCGCATGGTGACCGGGTTCAAGGTCACCGGCGACGACTACGACGGCACCTACGGCAATTATTACATCGTCCGCCAGTCCCACGCCCATGCCTGGGTCGAGGTGCTCACCCAGAACGGCTGGCGCAGTTTCGACCCCACCAGCGGAAACGAGGCCGGTGGCGGCCATGGCCGCAACACCTGGAAGTCGGTCAAGAACTTCTTCAACTGGCTGGAGTACAAGTGGGCCGAGAAGGTCGTCGCCTACGACGGCGAGCGCCGCGACAACCTGATCGCCAACATCGACCGCTCGATGGTCAACGCCGCCCTGAACACCGACATCAACCCCAACCGCATCTCGCGGCACATGCGCCGCGGCTGGCGCGACTGGATCGAGCGTTTCACCCAGTGGCTCAACGACGGCACCGGCCTGATGTTCTCCGCCCGCATCATCATGGCGATCATCGGCGTGCTGGTCGCCGTGCTGTGCTACGGGGTCTACGCACTGGTCCGCCAGCGCCTGCGGATCCGCCGCCGCGCCGCGCGGATCGGCCTGGATGGCCTGCCCCCCGGCGAGGCCATGCGCCTGGCGCGCCAACTGGGCTTCTACGAGCGCCTGATGAACCTCCTGGAGCGCCGGCGCATCGTCCGGCCCGACCACCTCACCCCCGCCGAGTTCACCGACGACCTCTCGTTCCTCCCCAACGAGGCCTTCCACACGATCCGCAGGCTCACGAACGTCTTCTACTCGATCCGCTACGGCCGCCGCCAACTCGACCACGAGGAACAGCGAAACCTCGAAACCACCGTGGACGAGCTCGAACCCCTCCTCAACACCGCCGTCCCGCTCTACTGACCACTGTCTACTGACTACTCCCCGATGACCGCCCTCATCCTCTCCATCGGCGACGAACTGGTCCTCGGCCAGACCGTGGACACGAACAGTGCCTGGCTGAGCCAGCAACTGGCCGCGATCGGCTACCGCCCGGTCGCACACCTGGCCGTCGCCGACGACCGACGGGCGATCCGGCAGGCCTTCGAGGAGTCCGTCGGCCGCTGCGACGCCCTGATCGTCTCAGGCGGCTTGGGCCCCACCGATGACGACCTCACCCGCCAGGCGCTGTCCGACTTCCTCGAACAACCGCTCGAGCTCGTCCCCGCCGCCCTGGAGAACGTCGAGCGCTTCTTCCGCGCACTGAAGCGCGACATGCCGGAGCGCAACCGCATCCAGGCCATGCTCCCGCGCGGCACCCAGATGATCGAGAACACCGCCGGCACCGCCCCGGGCATCTACTGCAACTACCAGTCCGGCGACACCAAGACCCTCTGCCGCATCTTCATCATGCCCGGCGTCCCCAAGGAGATGAAGATCATGTTCGAACGCTCGGTCCGCCCGCGCCTGGGCGGTGACGGCTCGGCCGGCGGCGTGATCCTCTCGAAGACGCTTCACACCTTCGGCCTGGGCGAATCCGCGATCGCCGAGCGCCTGGGCGACCTGATGCGCCGCGACCGCAACCCCAGCGTCGGCACGACCGTGTCCGACGGCTACGTCTCGCTGCGAATTAACGCGCAGTTTCCCGCCCGCGCCCAGGCCGAAACCGAGCTCGCCCAGACCGAACAAGCCTGCGGCGCCGCCCTGGGCGACCTGATCTGGGGCGAGGATCATCAAATCCTCCCCGAAATCGTCGGCCGGCTCCTCGCCTCTTCGCGGAAAACCGTCACGACCGCCGAATCCTGCACCGGCGGCCTGCTCGCAAAGCTGATCACCGACGTCTCCGGCTCCAGCGCGTATTTCCAGCGAGGCTGGGTCACCTATTCGAACCAGGCCAAGACCGACGAGCTGGGCGTCCCCGCTCACGTGCTCGCCCAAAACGGCGCCGTCTCCGAACCCGTCGTCACCGCCATGGCCCGGGGCGCCCTGTCGAGTGCGGCCGCCGACTATGCGCTGGCCGTCTCCGGCATCGCCGGCCCGGACGGCGGAACCCCGGAAAAACCCGTCGGCACCGTCTGCCTGGCGCTTGCCCACGCCGCCAACGACGTCCTGGCCCGCACCTTCATCTTCCACGGCGACCGCGAGATGATCCGCGACCGCAGCGCCAAGATGGCCCTGACCCTGCTCCGCTTCCACCTCCTGGGAAAACCCCTGCCCTTCTGACCCCGCGCTGTCACTTCGGCAGTCACCCACCTACACCTGCCACCTTTGGCAGGAATCGCCACCTCCATCCTCCATCCTCCATCCTCCATCCTTGCTTTCCTATCCCTCGCCGCCACAGTATCTTACGCAATCCGTCGCCCCTCCCCGCTTCCCGGCACACCCCTTGTTATTCCCCCCGCGGCCCGCGGTCTAACTTCGACCGCGTTTCAGCGACGATCGATCATGCTCAACGTCTCCGCCAGCCCGAACCGCTTCAGCGTGCTGCTCGCCCAGGACCAGGGCGGCTGGCAGGACACCGTCCGCCGACTCCTCGAGCCCCAGGGCGTCCAGACCCTTGCCGCACGCTCCGGCCGCGAGGCCCTCGATCTCCTGCAGCACACCCAGATCCACGTCGCCGTCCTCGACCAGCAGATGCCCCAGCTCGGCGGCCTCCAGGTCATCAAGTTGATGCGCGACTTCAAGGCCCCGCCCCCCAGCATCCTCCTGACCAACCACCTGACCGATCACCTCCTGCACGAGGCCCTGGGCATGCGCGTCTTCAGCGTCCTCTCCAAGCCCGTCGATCTGAACCTGCTCCTCGACGCCCTGGCACGCGTCCTCAAGCGCCATTACGCCAGCCGCTGGCCCAGCGAATCATAACAATCATTAACTGACAACTAACCACTAACAACCATTTCAGAAGGAGTAACACACATGGCAAAGCTTCGTCCCCTCGGCGACAAGATCCTCGTAAAACGGGTTGAGGCCGAGACCAAGACCAAGTCGGGCATCGTGCTTCCCGATTCCGCCAAGGAAAAGCCCCGCCGCGGCAAGATCATCTCGCTCGGCGACGGCAAACGCCTCGAGAGCGGCGAGCGCGCCGCCTGGAACGTCAAGAAGGGCGACGAGGTCATCTTCGCCTCCTACGCCGGCACCGAGATCAAGATCGACGGCGAAGAGCTGATGATCATGTCCGAGGACGACATCCTCGCCGTCGTGGAGTAGTTGCCAGTGTTCACTGGCAACTGGACAACTAACAACTGACAACTACTCAGCAGGAGCTAACCCACATGGCAGCCAAACGCATCGCATTCGACCAGGAGGCCCGCGAGGCCATCCGCCGCGGCGTCTCCAAGCTCGCCCGCGCGGTCAAGGTCACCCTCGGCCCCAGCGGCCGCAACGTCGTCCTCGAGAAGTCCTTCGGCTCACCCACCGTCACCAAGGACGGCGTCACCGTCGCCAAGGAGATCGAGCTCGACGACGCCTACGAGAACATGGGCGCGCAGATGGTCAAGGAGGTCGCCAGCAAGACCTCCACCGTCGCCGGCGACGGCACGACCACCGCCACCGTCTACGCCGAGGCCATCTACGCCGAGGGACTCAAGAACGTCACCGCCGGCGCCAACGCCACCCAGGTGCAGCGCGGCATCAACCTCGCCGTCGAGGCCATCGTCGAGCAGCTCGCCGCGATGTCCAAGAAGGTCACCTCCTCCAAGGAGGTCGCCCAGGTCGGCACGTCGTCCGCCAACAACGACCCCCAGATCGGCCAGATGATCGCCGACGCCATGGACAAGGTCGGCAAGGACGGCGTCATCACCGTCGAGGAAGGCAAATCCCTCGACACCCGCGTCGAGCTGGTCGAAGGCATGCAGTTCGACAAGGGCTTCCTCAGCCCCCACTTCGTCACCGACCCCACCACCATGGAGGCCGTCCTCGAGGACGCCTACATCCTCATCCACGAGAAGAAGATCAGCAGCGCCCGGGACCTGGTGCCGGTGCTCAGCAAGGCCGCCGAGCAGGGCAAGCCCATGCTGCTCATCGCCGAAGAGGTCGAGGGCGAGGCCCTGGCGACCCTGGTCGTCAACAAGCTCCGCGGCACCCTGCGCGTCTGCGCCGTCAAGGCCCCGGGCTTCGGCGACCGCCGCAAGGCCATGCTCGAGGACATCGCGATCGTCACCGGCGGCACCGCCATCTTCGAAGAGCTGGGCATCAAGCTGGAGAACGTCGAGCTGAGTCAGCTCGGCCGCGCCAAGAAGATCCGCGTCGACAAGGACAACACGACGATCATCGAGGGCGGCGGCGACGAGAAGGCCATCAAGGGCCGCATCGAGCAGCTCAAGCACGAGATCGACGTCACCACCAGCGACTACGACAAGGAGAAGCTCCAGGAACGCCTCGCCAAGCTCGCCGGCGGCGTGGCCCAGATCCAGGTCGGCGCCGCCACCGAGGTCGCCATGAAGGAGAAGAAGGCCCGCGTCGAGGACGCGCTGCACGCCTGCCGCGCGGCCGTTGAAGAGGGCATCCTGCCCGGCGGCGGCGTCGCGGTGATCCGCGCCGCCGCCAAGGTGCTCGACGGCGTCCGCAAGAAGGCCGCCAACGAGGACCAGCAGATCGGCGTGGACATCGTCCGCCGCGCCATCGAATCGCCGATCAAGCAGATCGTCGAGAACGCCGGCGGCGACGGCGCCGTCGTCGCCCAGAAGGTCAAGGAAAGCGACCAGCCCAACTTCGGCTACAACGCCCTGACCCACGAGTACGGCGACCTCCTGAAGATGGGCGTGATCGTGCCGACCAAGGTCGAGCGCGCGGCGTTGCAGAACGCGGCGAGCATCGCGTCACTGCTTCTGACGACGGACGCGGTAGTGAGTGAGATCAAGGAAGACAAGGAACCCGCTGGCGCCGGTGCAGGCGCGGGTGGGATGTACTGATCCCCTCGAACAGTTCGGTTTGATCGAAGCCCCGCATGTACATGCGAGGCTTTCTTATTATTCCACACAAATCCCGTAGTCCCCGTCAAAGCTCCGCATGTACATGCGGAGCTCCTGCGCGCGGACGTCGTCACTCATACCCTCGAAAAATCCCCTCCTGCTCCGTCTCATGCTCCGGAAAATACTCGGTCACCAGGTAATCGAAATGTCCCTCATTCTTCACCGGGGTGCAGTCCCATCCCCTCGAGAACCAGGGCCTGCTGCAAGTCCCGCGCAATTTCGCGAGCGCCTGTCCCATCTTGCGCTTCATGCGGACCATAACGTCATCGGCGCGCGCCCGCGCAGGACACCCCTTCCTGCAGTGTTTCATCAAAGCCCCGCATCTGCATGCGGGGCTTCGAAACGAGATCAAACAATGCACGTGCGTCGGACACGTCGCGCACGCGTGCAATCTCACCTCCTTCTCCCGCGCAATATCGACCACCACCCGATGCAGCTCCTCCTGCAAGTCCCGCTCGAACCGCGCCTCGTCATTTCTCGCATGCCCCGCGCGCCAGACCGCCAGCCCTGGGTTCGACTCCTTCAGCCCCTCCCCGCGCTGCACATACCCGCGCGGATGATCCTCGCGCCAGGAACGGTACGCGTGGGCGGTCAGCGTATACACGGGCATGAACGGATTGTGGTGGTGTTCGACGGCAGGTTCAACAAGATGGAGCGTTGGCGACAGCGTTCCTTGGGAACGAGTGCCAATCTGCGCCGCCATGGCGCGCCAGATTGGCACTCAGAGAATTTCGATGGCGTGAGTCGTATTGGAAAATGCAAATTGCTGAGGCGCGCCGATTGCTTCGGCCTGGTCTATCAGGAGTAAACGCGATTCAGAAGAACGCAATGCAAGTTGGAGATGTCCCATGACCTGGCTGACAGATATCATTCGAGCACTGCGCGCGAATGGTGGAGAGGCGCCACTGCCGCAACTGTATCGATGGATTCAGCGAAATCGCCAAAGCGAGTTGCCACCGAACTTCACCGCCGCAATACGGGCGACGCTGCAGCGCTATTGTTCCAGCGCTCGACAGTACGATGAGCATAACCCGGACCTCTTCGCAAACC
>DATBFY010000779.1:0-39908 GCA_036558265.1 Tepidisphaeraceae bacterium
TGTGCTCTTCCCGGTGGCGGAAATCGCCGCGCTGTGCAAGGCCAGACGCGTGCCGTTCCACTGTGACGGGACGCAGGCGGTCGGGAAAGTGCCGGTCAACGTGGCACGGCTCGGGCTCGACGCGATGAGCTTCGCGTCCCACAAGTTCCACGGTCCCAAGGGAGTCGGCGGCCTGTACTTACGGCGAGGCGTGCGAATCCGGCCGCTGCTGATCGGCGGGCCGCAGGAGCGTGCCCGGCGCGGGGGGACGGAGAACGTGCCGGGGATCGTTGGAATGGGCAAGGCGGCCGAGTTGGCAATTGCGACACTGCCGGAGATGGCCCGCGTCGCCGCTCAACGCGATCGTCTCGAGCGCGAGGTTCTTCTGCGGATCCCGGACACGCACGTCAACGGCCGCGCTGAACCGGACTGGCGACTGCCCAACACGACCAACATCGGCTTTCGCCGCCTTGAAGCCGAGGCGATCCTGCTGCTGCTGAGCGAGCAGGGGGTGTGCGCCTCGGCCGGGGCGGCGTGCAGCAGCGGAAGCCTGGAGCCCTCGCATGTGCTGCGGGGGATGGGGATCGACGACAAGGTGGCGCACGGGGCGATCCGGTTCAGCCTGTCGCGATACACGACCGAGGCCGAACTGGATCGGGCGCTGGAGGTGCTGCCACGGGTGATCCAGCGACTGCGGGCCGTATTGCCCGGCTTGGGTACCTCCTCCACGTCGCCGCCGGTTGACTCGCGTGGAGTGTGATCCAGGACCGTCCCTTCACCGGCCTGAGCCATATTGACGGGGGCGAATACGAGACGGGTCAAGCCGAGGTGCGGGTACCAAGACATTGCATCAGGCGAAAACTCGAATGTGCTTTGCCATGCCCAGCAAGATGTGATAATTGACGTGCTGCCGGCGTGACAGCTATTTCTCGCGTCGCAAGCGGATGCACATCTTGACCAATGCCGCGGTTTGGAGCAGCGATGGGCGCGTCCGACACCCCGCAGATTGATCCGGCGATGCTGGAATTATTCCAGGCCGAGATGGACGCGCACATCCCGGTGCTCAACGAGGGCCTGCTCGCGCTCGAAAAGGGACAAGCGGCGGCGCACCAGATCGAGGGGATGATGCGTGCCGCCCACTCGATCAAAGGCGCTGCACGGATCGTCGGCATCGAGCCCGCCGTGCGCGTCTCGCACGTGATGGAGGATTGCTTCAGCGCGGCGAAGGACGGTCGAATCACGCTGACCAGCGACGCGGTGGACGTGCTGCTGGTGGGTGTCGATGCGTTGCAGCGGATCTGCGCGCCCCTGGCCGGTGCACCGTTTGCCGACGCGGCGCTGGAAGATCTACTGAGCCGGTTGACCGCGGTCAAGTCCGGCGAGTCGGGCGTGGCGCCGACCGCCGCCGGGCTTGCCGCCCGCGCCTCGATCCGCGGCGCGACCGACGTCGTGACGGGCAGCGTTCAGCCCGAGGAGCCGAGCGTGGCGCTGCCGGCGGTATTCGATGACGCATCGATCGAATCGCTTCGCAAGGAGTTGGTGGACGCGCTCGCCCAAGGGCCGGCGCGGGTCAAATTGGACTTTGCGCAGGTCGGCGAGCTGAGCGCCAGGGCATTGGCGCTACTGGTATCATTCGCAGGAGAGATCGGACAGGCGCCGGCGGCGCCCGCGATCGAATCTCGCCGGATGTCCCCTGCGGTGCGGACGGTCCTCCGCGTCGCGGGGCTGGACGCGGCTTTTGGAATCGGGCGCTGAGCGCGTGTGAACACGCGAGGCGCGCACGCCCACCGGGCAGAGGACTCATGTCACAGGATCCCGGTTTTGCCCATCGGTTCGTCGCCGAAGCCCGCGAGCATCTTGCCGCGATGGCGTCGGCGATGCTCGCGCTGGAGCGAAACCAGCGCGGCAGCCCGCAACCGTTGATCGAAGAATTGCTGCGCGCCGCCCACAGCATCAAGGGCGGCGCGGGCTTCACAGGGCGGCGAAACATCGAGCAGCTCGCCCACGGGTTCGAGCAGGCCATCGAGAACATCCGCGATGGCAGCATCGACCGAACGGCTGAGGTGGTGGACACGCTTCTGGCGGTCCTGGACCGCATCGCGACGCTGGTGGACGACGTCGATCGCAGCGATGAATCGGACATTTCCGAGCCGCTGGCGCGGATGCGGCCGTTGACAACGGCGGGCACGTCGCCGCACGGCCCACCGGTGCAGACCCGGGACGAGCCTCCGCCGGGCGCGGCATCGCTCGCGACGGCGACGCCGACCACGACCGAAGGTGAGTTTAAGATTACCGAACAATTGCGCAAGGCCTGGCCGGATGACCGCGGGTTTCTCTACGGGGTGAAACTGGACTGGTCGCAATGCGAGCGGCAGTTTGGACTCCCGCCGATGATCGTGGCCGAGCGGATCGAGCGCGCCGGCCGTGTGTTGGATTCCCGGACGCAAGTTGCCGGGCCGGCGCTGCGGGACGGACCGCCACGTCCGCCGTTCTGGTACCTTGCGATCGTCTCGTCGTCGGTCGCCCTGGACGCATTCACGGGAGAACTGGACATTTCATGCGCGACCGTGGTGCAACTCGGTCAGAAGCCGGGCGTGGCCTCCGAGAAGGATAGGCCACCGGCGGCCGAGGCGCCTCGGCCACGCGGGGCCGCGACCGCGACGTCACTGCGGGTGTCCGTCCCCCTGGTGGACCGGATGATGGCGCTGGCGGGCGAGCTGGTGCTGGTGCGGAACCAGGCGTTGCGCTCGGCTGACCCGGCGAACTCACCGCTGCGCCGCCTGCTTCGCCGGCTTGACTCGGTCACCAACGAGCTCCAGGACGCGGCGCTGCGCATGCGAACGCAACCGGTGGGGACGCTGTTCGACCGATTTCCCCGCGTCGTGCGCGACCTGGCGAGACAACTGGGCAAGCAGATCGACGTCCGGATCACCGGGGCCGAGGTCGAGTTGGACAAGACGATCCTGGAACTGCTCTCCGACCCGCTCACGCACCTCATCCGCAACTGTTGCGATCACGGGATCGAGATGCCCGAACGGCGCGTCGAATCCGGCAAGCCTCCGGGCGGGCGGATCGGGCTGTCCGCCCGACAGGAACGCGGACAGATCGTGATCGAGATCAACGACGACGGCCGCGGGATCGACGCCGAGGCGATCAGGCGAACGGCGATCGAGCAGGGGCTCAAGCGCGGCGACGAGCTGGACCGGATGAGCGATCGCCAACTCTTCGGCCTGATCCTGTTATCCGGATTTTCGACCGCCAAGCGGCTGACCGACCTGTCCGGGCGCGGCGTCGGGATGGACGTAGTCAAAACGAACCTCGACCAGATCGGCGGTGTGGTCGAGATCGACTCGGTGGCCGGCCGAGGCAGCACGTTCACGCTTCGGCTTCCGCTGACCCTGGCGATCATGCCGTGTCTCCTCGTGCAGACCGACGGGCAGTGCTACGGTGTTCCGCAGCGCGACGTGGAGGAGATCCTGCTTCTTGATGCGCGGGTCGCGCGGCGTCGCATCGAGCGCAGCCACGACGGCGAAGTGTTACGTTGGCGCGGGCGACTGTTGCCGGTCGTGCGGATCCGCGACGTTTTGGGACGTCAGACGTTCGACGCCTCGGAGGCGGTGACGGGGGAGGCGGCCACGGCGTCAACCGGCTACGCGGCGGTGGTCCGACTCGGTTCGCGCCGCTTCGTCCTGGCGTTCGACGAAGTCGTGGGCAGCGAGAACATCGTCGTCAAGCCGCTGCATCCGCTGCTGCGCCCGCTGGGGATCTATGCGGCCACGACCATCCTCGGCGACGGCGGGGTCGCGCTGATCCTCAGCGGCGAAGGCGTGGCGCGACACGTCGGCATTCTCGACAAGGCCGTGGGCGACGGGGTCGAGGCGTTGCCCGGCGCGGCCAGCGACACACGGGAAGAGAGCGTCCTGTTGTTCCGCTGCGGACCTGAGGAGTTGCTGGGCGTGCATATGCGCGCGGTGCGACGGGTCGTAATGATCGCGCCGGACCGCATTACCCGGATCGGCGCACGCGAGCTGGTCAATGTGGACGGGGCGGCGACCAACGTTATTCGAATCGATCACGTTCTCAACGTTTCGGCCTGCCGCGACGCGGACCGCCTTTTCTTGTTGCTGTCCAGTGACCGGGACAGGCATGTCGGGCTGCTCGTGTCGGAAATCGTGGATACCCCCACGCTGGCGCTTCAGCTTGACGCCCGTGCGTACCGGGCCGACGGCGTGCTCGGGTCGGCGATGATTCGCGGCCAAATCGCGCTGTTCCTCGACCTGGACCGAATCGTCCGTATTTGGGAGCAGGTGAACCAGCCGGGGCTTCTTGCGCTGCCCGACGGCAAGGCCGCCGCCGGACGAATCCTCGTCGTGGACGATACGCGCTTCTTCCAGAAGCTGGTCGCCGAGCACCTGCGCGGCGCACGATACGAGGTGACGGTCGCGGATAACGGCAGCGCCGCCCTGGCGCGGCTGCGAGAAGAGCGACCCGACCTGGTCGTGTGTGACATCGAGATGCCGGTGATGGACGGGCATGCGTTCGCCCGGGCGGTGCGCGTGGACCCGTCGATCGCGCGAACGCCGTTGGTCGCGCTGACGACCCTGAACACGCCCGAAAGCCGGGCCGCGGCGGCCCAAAGCGGTTTCGACGCGTACGAGGTGAAGCTCGACCGCCAGACCTTGCTGGCGACCGTCGACCGGCTGCTGAATCGGGCGCGCGCAAGTGGAGAGCTTGCCGGAGCGCAATCGCATGAATGAAGGAGTGCTCAACGACTCGTCCCCGCGCGCGTTTTGCGCGTTTCGTGCCGACGCGCGCCTCTACGGAATCGACGTTGCATGCCTGCGCGAGATCAGCGCGAACACGACCATCACACCCGTTCCCCGCGCGCCGCCCGTCATCCGTGGTCTGGCAAACCTCCGCAGCAGGATCTTCCTGATTCTCGACCTGCGCGCCTTGCTGGGATTGCCGCCGGCGCCGTGTACGGCCGACAGCCGCTTGATCATCCTCAAGCCAACGGTCGCCGAGGACATGGGCCTCTTGGCGGACCGCGGTGGGGACATCCTGACGGCCTTGCCGGATCGAATCGCATCGGTGGACGCCGCGCTGCCGATGAGCGATGCTCCGTCCGCTGACCAAGCACGCTCCCTGGTGGTGGGCATGTGCAAGCTCGAGAACGAGCTGATGATGATCATCGACGCGGTGCGGTTGGCCGATACCGTCGCCCGGGCTACGACGAACACAGAGGTCATCCGGTGAAAAACTTAACGCTGACGGCAAAGGTCGGAATCCTCGTGGCGGTTTTCCTCGCCACCATCCTGATCGTGGCGATCGTCGGGGTCGTACAACTGACGCGCCTCGATGCGCGGTTCGACCGGATGGCGAATACGACCAGCAAGGCCGTTTGGCACAGCGGGGACGGCCGCATCGAGCTCCTGACGGCGATCCGTGGCGAGAAGAACGCCATCCTCATCCCCGACAAGACGCAGGCCGCCGAGTTTGCGGACCAGGCACGAAAGGCCGTCGGCCGCCTCAAGGAGATCCGCGGCGACCTCGAGGTACTGGTCGGCGTTAACGTGGCGACGCCCGAGGGCAAGGCCACGTCCGAGCTCGGCCGCGCGATCGAGGAGTTTGAGAAGGTCGACACGGATTTGCTTCGCCAGGCGGTGATCAAGTCCGACGTCGAGGGGGCGCGGATCCTCTACGACGAGCTCTACCCGCAGTGCCGCGACCTCGAAGAGTTTGTGAACGGCCTGGCCGGCCGCACGCCGGACAAGGCGGCGCCGACCTCATCAACCGCCGCCGCCGCCACATCGGCGGCGAACGAAAATCCCCAGTTGACCGCCGCGCGCGTGGCCGCCGGGCAGCGTGCGGTTGGCTCCTTCCGAGCCCTGTTGTCCCGGTTGTCGCTCCAACTGCACCTGTCTAACCCCCAGGAGATGGCGCAGATGGAGGTCGAGATCCGCCAGGGCATTGCGGCGACCCAGGACGACCTGCGACGACTCGCCGCGACCCTCAGCGACTCGGAGCGACCCGCCGCGGGCCCCGCCCTGACCTCGATCGACGCGATCAAGTCCCAGGCGACCGAGGTCGTGCAACTCTCGCGCACCCACTCGGATCATCTGGCGCGCGAGATTTCCATCACCCAGGGCGTCGGCGTCGGCAATCGCTGCAGCATGCTCTTCGACGAGGTGCGGAAGGCGCTCAAGTCGCGCGTCGCCGATGACAGCCGAGACGTGACGGCCGCGGCGCTGCTCGGCCGAAACATATTGGTCGGGACGGGGGTCGCCGGAGCGCTCGCCTCGTTCGCCGTGGCACTGCTGGTGATCCGCTCGATCACGCGACCGGTCGACCGCGGCGTCAAGGTGTTCGAGGCGATGGCGGGCGGCGACCTCACGCGTCGCATGAACCTCGATCGACGGGACGAGATCGGTCGCCTGGGCGCCGCGTCGGACCAGATGTCCCGCGCGCTTTGCGAGGTCGTCACCCAGATCCGCGCCGTCGGGCGGCGGCTGGGCGATTCCGCGGGTGAGCTGGCAAAGGTCTCCACGGACCTGCTGTCGCAAAGCCACGAGATGACCGCGCAGGCCGAGTCCGTCGCGGCCGGAACCGAGCAGATGTCCACCAACGTCTCGACGATGGCCGCCGCCGCCGAGGAGATGAGCGTCAACGTCTCCAGCATCAGCTCTGCGAGCGAGGAGGTGTCCGTGAACGTCGGCAGCATCGTCCAGAGCGCCGGTGCGACCAGCCGAAGCGTGGGCTCGGTCGCCGAGTCGATCGCCCGGATTACCTCGTCCCTGCAGGACGTGGCGCGCGATGCCCGGCATGGATCGCAGATCACCCAGCAGGCCAAGGATATGGCAGCCGCCGCCACCCGGACGATGCGCCAACTCGACCAGGCGGCCAGTGAGATCACGAAGGTCACCGAGGTGATCAAGTCGATCGCGCTGCAGACGAACCTGCTCGCGCTGAACGCCACCATCGAGGCGACCAGCGCCGGTGAGGCCGGCAAGGGATTCGCCGTCGTTGCCAGCGAGGTCAAGGAACTGGCCAGCCAGAGCGCGCAGTCGGCAGAGGACATCGCCAGGAAGATCGAGGGCGTCCAGGCCAGTACGCGCGAGGCGGTCAAGGTCATCGAAAACGTCGCCCAGTTCGTCGATCAGGTCAACGTCTCCGCGGGGCGGATCTCCGATGCCGTGGACGGACAGACGCAGTCCGCGGGACAGATCGAATGTGCGGTCAGCGATGCCCGCCAGGGCGTGGAGAGCATCGCCCGGTCGATCGCGGAGGTGGGCAAGGGGGCCACCGACGTCTCGCGCAACACGTCCGAGGCCGCCACCGCCGCCACCGACGTGTCCCGCAATGCCGCCGAGGCCGCCAAGGCCGCGGAAACGATCTCGTCCAACATCCACGGCGTGAGCGACGCCACGCGTCTCAGCACCGCGTCGGCCGCCAAACTCAACGATGCCGCACGGCAGCTCGATGAGCTGGCGACCGAGCTCCAACGCATCGTTTCGCGATTTCACGTCGGCGACCACGAAGCGGTCCCAAGCCAGCACTCCAGGTCATGAGCGATCCCGTCAAACTGCTCATCGTTGACGATTCACGCCTCTTTCGCTCGGCGCTGGAAGAGGCGCTGCGCGGTCAGGCCGGCGTGACCGTCGTGGGGTCGGTCTTCAGCGGCGCCAGGGCGATCGAGTTCATTCGCAACGATCCGCCCGACCTCGTGACCCTTGACGTCGAAATGCCCGGGATGGACGGCCTGGAAACGCTCGAACAGGTCCAGGCATTCAACAAGTCACGCCCGTCCTCGCCACCCGTCGGCGTGGTCATGGTCAGCGCCTTCACGCGCCGCGGTGAGCAGGTCACCATCAAGGCGCTTCAGGCAGGCGCGTTCGACTTTATCGCCAAGCCCTCGGGCGGGACGCCGGAGTCCAACCTGATCACGCTTCGCGACGAACTCCTGACAAAGCTACGGGCATTCGCGTCGTCGCGGCCTGGCCCAGGCGCCACGGTCGGCGCGGTTGGCGCACGGATATCACCTCCTGCCCGACCCGCTGGGCTCAGGGCGGCGCAGGTTCGAGTTGTCGTCATCGGCGCCTCGACCGGAGGGCCGCGCGCGCTGTCGGAGATGTTGCCGCCGCTCTGCCGCGCCGTGGATCTCCCGATCCTGATCGTCCAGCACATGCCGCCGGGGTTTACCCGGTCGTTCGCCGAATCGCTCATGAGGCAGACCGGACGCAACGTCGTCGAAGCATCGGACGGCGTGCCGCTGGAACGCGCCTCCGCGTACATCGCGCCCGGGGCCAGGCACCTGCTGGTGCGCGGCACCTCCGCGACTCCTCTCACCGCGCTCAACGAGCAACCGCCCGAAAACGGCTGCCGCCCCTCGGCGGACGTGCTGTTCCGCTCCGCCGCCGCGATCTTCGGCGGTGAGGTCGTCGCCGTCATCCTCACCGGCATGGGGAAGGATGGCGCCGCGGGCCTGGGTGCCATACGACGCGCCGGCGGGCATATCATCGCACAGGACCAGGCCACCAGCGTCGTCTGGGGAATGCCGGGCAGCGCCGTCGAGGCGGGCGTCGTGGATGAGGTACTGCCGCTGGACCGCATCCCGGCCGCCGTCGCATCCGTGGTCAATCGGGCGTCGACCAAATAGCCATGCAGTTATCGCACGACACGTTCAAGGAGTTGATTCGGCTCATCCAGTTGTGGACCGGACTGGCGCTCGGACCCGACAAGGCGTACCTGATCCGTCACCGGCTTGCCCCCGTGGTCCGCAGTTGCGGGTTCGGTGGATTCGATGACCTGCTCCTGCGCCTCCAGGGCGGCGGCGCGACGCGGATGCGCGACGCCGTCGTCGAAGCGATCACCACCAAGGAAACGTCCTTCTTCAGGGACCCCTGGCTGTTCGACGCACTGTCCCGGCACGCGCTGCCCGAACTGGCCAGAGGCCTCAAACGGCCCGACCGCGCTGATCCGCGCATCCGGATCTGGTCCGCCGGGACCTCCACTGGTCAGGAAGTGTACAGCCTTGCGATGATCGTCCGGGAATATCTGGATTCGCCCAAACGGGAGTTGAATGAGGGCCACTTCACCATCCTGGCCAGCGACATTTCCGGCGAGGCCATCGACGCGGCCAGGACCGGCCTGTATTCAAAGGTCGAGGTCGAGCGCGGCCTGGCGAAGTCGAGGCTGCGCCGCTACCTCCGGCCGCACGGCCATGGCTGGAGCGTCGATGAACCGTTGCGCCGCCTCGTCCAGTTTCGCACGTTCAACCTGCTGCGCCCGGCGGCGGAACTGGGGACGTTCGACCTCATCCTCTGTCGCAACGTGCTGATCTACTTCGACGAGGCGACGCGAGAAAAGGTCGGCCGTAGCCTGGGCGGAGCGCTCAGGGAAGGCGGGTGGCTGGCGCTGGGATCGGCCGAGAGCCTCTACGGCGCCGGCGACGGCCTGGAATCCGTGAAGTTCGGCCGCGCGTTCCTGTACCGCAAATCAGGCCCGGCGGAATAATCACAGGAAGTCGACGCGCATCACGCTGCAGTCGTCGTTAAGGACCTCGCTGCCCCGGAGTTTCCGAGCGCGCTCGAGCACCCGATCGATCAGCGCATCCGAAGGGCCCGTCTCGGTCACGAACGCGTTGAAGTCGTCCTGCGTGTAGATGTCCCCCTCCGGCTCGCCAACCTCCACCGCGCCGTCGCTGTACAGCAGCAGGCGGGCGAACGCGGGCAGATCCACGGCGGCGTTTTCGAAGGGGATGAGGTCCGTCATGCCGATCACCGGACCCGGACCTTCAAGCGGATCAATCCTGGCGTCGGCGGCGCTGGCGCCGCAGAACAACAACGCCGGCGGGTGCCCGCCACCGCTGTACGTCAGTTTCCGTTGTTCCACCGCGTAGACGCCGTACCAGATCGTGAAGAAATGCCCGCCGTGCCGTTCCATCTTGAAAACACTGTTCAGACCCGCCATTACCGCGGACGGATCGTAGAAATCCGTGTTCGGCAGCGTCCGGTGCGTGAGGACGTTCAACACGCTTACCGCGAGCAACGACGAACCCACGCCATGTCCGCTCACGTCCAGCAGGTATACCGCCAGGTGCTTCTCGTCCAGCCAGTGATACCCGAAGGCATCTCCGCCAAGCTGGGTCGACGGGACGAATCGCCAGTCGATGCGGACCGGCCCCTGGTTCAACGTTTCGGGCAGCAACGAACGCACGTACTTCGCCGCCTCGGCGACCTCCTGTGCCAGTTGCCGCTCGCTCTCGGCCAGCTTCCGGTAGGCCTCGTTCCGCTGCAATTGCGCGACGTAGCCGCGGGAATGGTGACGGATGCGCGCAATCAGCTCGACCTTGTCCGGCAGCTTGACCAAATAGTCGTTGGCGCCCAGCCCGAACGCCTGCGCCTTGATGACGGGTTCCTCCTTGCTGGACAGCACGATCATCGGGATCTCGCGCGTCAGCGGGTTGGCGCGAAAGAACTTCAGCAGCGTGAGCCCGTCGATGTCGGGCATCACCAGATCCTGCAGGATGACCGTCGGCGACAGTCGCCCCGCAAGCTCCATCGCCTTGAGCGGTTCGTTGCAGAAGTGGAACTGGATGTCCGCCTCGCCGCGCAACATCTCCTTCACCGCGTGACCGACGATTGGCTGATCGTCGATCAGCAACACGACGACTCCGTCCCCCACCGGAGTCGACGCAGCGGCCTGCAATGGCTCTGTGGCGATCGTGGACATGGAATCGTCCATTCTAGCCCGATACGCGACGAGTTGCGCCGGAGTGCCCACTTCAGTGGTGCCGAGGGGTTCGACAATCCAGGACTGATCAAGTACTCGTTTGCACCGCCGCAGAATTTCGTTGACAGAAACCAAACAGACACCGTACTCTTTGCCGCCATGGCGACCATGACCACTTCCCCAGCCGAACTCCTCCAGCAGCGCTTCGGCTTTCCCGCGTTCCGGCCCGGCCAGGAAGCCGTCGTCTCCCGACTCCTCGATGGCCGGAGCGTGCTGGCCGTCTTCCCCACCGGGGCGGGTAAGTCGCTCTGCTACCAGCTTCCCGCATTGATGCTCGACGGGACCACACTGGTCATCTCGCCGCTGATCGCGCTGATGAAGGACCAGATCGACTTCCTCAAAGCCCGGGGCATCGCCGCCGATCGACTCGACTCCACCCTCGAGTTCGAGGAATCCCGCCGTGTGCTGCGCGACCTGGCGGCGGGCCGGTTGAAGCTCCTCTACATCGCCCCCGAGCGACTGGCGTCGGAACGCTTCCTGCAATCGCTCAGGCGGATCGATATTTCGATGCTGGCCGTGGACGAGGCGCACTGCATCAGCGAGTGGGGGCACAACTTCCGCCCCGACTATATGAAGCTTGCCTCCCTCGCGCGCAGCCTGAACGTCAGCCGCGTCCTGGCCCTGACCGCCACCGCCACGCCCGACGTCGCCGACTCCATCGCCCGCGTCTTCGACATCGCCGACGATGACATCGTCAGGACGCCCTTTCACCGCCCAAATCTCACAATTCGCGTCACCCCCGCCGCCGCCGCTTCGAATGCTCAACCCGCTGCCCGCAACGCGTTCGTCCTTGACCGGATCCGCTCCCGCCCGCCCGGCCCGACCATCGTCTACGTCACGCTGCAGAAGACCGCCGAGGACGTCGCGGCATTTCTCAAGGCTGCCGGACTGCGCGCGTTGGCCTACCACGCCGGACTGAACGCCGAAACCCGCCATTCCGTGCAGGACACGTTCATGGAAAGCGGCGAGGCGATCGTGGTGGCGACGATCGCCTTCGGCATGGGCATCGACAAGCGCGACATCCGCTACGTCTACCACTACAACCTGCCCAAGAGCCTGGAGAATTATGCCCAGGAGATCGGCCGCGCCGGCCGCGACGGTCAACCCGCTATTTGCGAGTTGCTTGCCGACCCCGCCGACCGCATCCCCCTCGAAAACTTCACCTACGGCGACACGCCCGGTTCCCGCGCCATCCACGCCCTTCTGTCCGAAATCTTCGACGGACAACGGACCACCGGCGACGGACCGTTCGACGTCTCGGTCTACGACCTCTCCGGTCGGCACGACATCCGCCCGCTCGTCGTCGAAACCGTCCTGACCTACCTCGAGCTCGACGGCCTGATCGCCTCGACCGGACCGTTCTACGACGAGTACAAGTTTCAGCCCCTGCGCCCGTCCGGCCAGATGCTCGCGCGCTTCGATGCCGAGCGGCAGGCGTTCATCCGCGCCGTTCTCAAATGCGCCATCCCGGGAAAGACCTGGTTCAAGCTGGAGCTCACCCACGTCACGCGGGCGACCGGCGTCGATCGCCAGCGGATCGTCGCGGCGCTCAACTATCTCGAAGAGCAGGGGGATCTGAAGCTGCAGGTCGCCGGCGCCCGCCAGGGATATCGGATGCTAAGGCGAGACGCCGATCTCAATGCGCTGGCCGCGACCCTTGCCGATCGCTTCGGCCGCCGTGAGCGACGCGATCTCGAGCGCCTTTCCAAAGTTCTCGATTTCGCCGCACACGACGACTGCCGCACGCGCTACCTCCTGAATTACTTCGGCGAATCGCTCGACAGAGCCTGCGGGCACTGCGACGCCTGCGCCGGCGACCGCCCATCCTCGCCCGTTCCCGCGGCCGCGCGCGAAATCGACGATCAGCAGCGACACGCGATCCGGGCCCTCAAATCCCAGCGCCACGCCGCCCTCGCGACCCCGCGACAACTTGCCCGCTTCCTCTGCGGCATCACCTCTCCCGCCACCACGCGCGCCAAGCTCACCAAGTCCCACGAGTTCGCCATGCTCGCCGATCTCCCCTTCGCGACCGTGCTGGAGGCCGTTAAACGATGAAGCGCACCCTCGGCATTCGAATCCTGCTGGCGATCCTTTCGCTTTGCGCGCGGCACCTGTGCATCGCGCAGCCGATGGACCGCATCACCCTCTCGCCCGACGGAACCTCCTTCATTACCGTCTCGGGCAAGCCCTTCCATCCCTGGGGCTTCAATTACGACCGGGATTTCAAGATGCGGCTGCTCGAGGACTACTGGGCAGCCGAGTGGGACACGGTCGTCGCGGACTTCGGCGAGATGAGGTCGCTGGGCGCCAACACCGTCCGCATTCACCTCCAGTTCGCCCGCTTCATGACCGCGGCAGACAAGCCCGACGAACCGGCGCTCGCGAAGCTCCGCAAGCTTCTTGCGCTGGCAGAACGGGAGGATCTGTACCTCGACATCACCGGCCTCGCGTGCTACCGGCGCGCCGATGTGCCCGACTGGTACGCCGACCTTGACGAGCACGCCCGCTGGGCCGCGCAGGCGAGCTTCTGGTCGGCGATCGCCGCGGCGTGCAGCCAGTCGCCCGCCGTCTTCTGCTACGACCTGGTCAATGAACCGGCGGTTCCCTCCAAGCCGCTTGCCGCGCGGCACTGGCTGATCGGCGATCTGGGCCCGTTCACCTACTGCCAGTTCCTCACGCTCGACCCCGCCGGGCGCGCCGGGGACGACATCGCTCGCGCCTGGGCGCGGCAGATGATCGCTGCCATCCGCAAGCACGACCCCAAGCGCCTCGTCACGCTCGGAATGCTCCCCAACACCCTGCGGGACTCGCCGAAGGGTTCATGCGGCTTTGACGTGGACGCGATCGCGAAGGATCTGGATTTCGTCGCCGTTCACTTCTATCCCGAGTCTGGCAAGTTCGAGCGCGACCTGGCGTGGCTCAAGCGCTTTGCCGTCGGCAAGCCCCTGGTCGTGGAGGAGACCTTTCCGTTGGGATGCAAGCCGGGCGAGCTCGGGCAGTTCATCGATCGGGCATCGGCCGTCAACGGCTGGATCTCGTTCTATTGGGGACGCTCACCGGTCGAGCTTTCCGCAAGTAAGAACGTCGCCGACGCGATTACGGCCGACTGGCTCGACACGTTTCAGAAGCATCGTCCCCCATGATTGGCGCGTGCATGGACATCACGACTTGTGCCCGAACGTTGCGCTCAGGCGCACGTCGGGCGTCGTGCTGATCTTCAGATCCCGCAGCGCCACGTCGCCCAGTGAGAAGGCCATGAGCGAGACGCGTCGTCCCTCATAGGGCTTAAGTTTGCCCTGGATCATCCCCGCGGCCATTCCACCGATCACTCCCTCGCCGCTGGCGGACAAACCCGACAGCGTCGCGACCAGGCCCTCGTCCACGTCCGCCCGACCTTGGACGTTGATCACGCCGCTCATGAACAGCTTCTTCGCCTTGACGCGCACGTTGACGGCCAGCGACCGGTCCGCGGGAGCGTCCAGCCTGACGTCCAGATCCTGGATGGTCACACCCTGCTGGCTGGCGGCGGCGGACGCGGCTGCCAGGAGCAACGAGCGCAGATCATCCCGGGCGATCGTCACCTCCACGCGCCCGTCCCGCGCGTCGGCAAGCACGAGCAGGGGGTTGCCGTCGGCGTCTTGCGCGAAGTCGAGCCGGAGCCCCTCGGAGTGCAGGTCTAAACTCGCCTTGCCCGATTGGTAGAAAATCGGATGTCCCGACACGTCCAGCCGACCGAGCGTGATGCCCGGCAGGCGCTGGCCGGTCGGAACCGGGCGCGGCGGGGGGGGCTGATCGGCCTTGACGGTCGCGCCGCTCAAGTCAATCCTGATCGAAGCGACATCGGGAAAGGTCCCGCCTTCGACCGAGACACCGGCGCCTGTCGGCGCGAACGTGACCACGCGGGCCAGCGCATCCTGGATCGCGGCGCGAAGTTCGTCGTTGGAGGTTGGAAAGGTTTTACCGGCAAGGGGGAACATGGCATCTCCGTCCGACGGGCCGTCAACGTGCCGACCATCCGCGGCGGAACATCATACTCGCCGCGCCGGGCGACGCGAGGATGCCCGCGCGACCCGCCTGCCGAGGTGGGCGTGCGTGTTCCCTTTCCGACGCGTCCCGCTAACATGCTCGGCTCAACATCGGAGCAGCATGTTCATCCACACCGTGTATTTTTACTTGAAGCCCGGCACCAGCGACGACGCCCGCGCCCAACTCGTCCACGATTGCCGCGAATACCTGGGCAAGATCCCCACCATCCGCCACCTGTGGGTCGGCCTGCCCGCCATGACCCCGCGCGAGGTCGTCGACAATTCCTACGGCGTCGGCCTCACCGTCGTCCTAAACGACCACAAGGGCCACGACGTGTACCAGGAACACTCGCTCCACAAAGACTTCATTGCCCGAAACAAGGAGCACTGGGCGCGGGTGCAGATCTATGATCATATTGCCTGACCATGATTCCCGTCTTCAAATTCTCTGATGATGCCGACCGGAAGCGCATCGAAGCGCTTCTGGGGCGCCTTCGCCTGGACCCGCGCGACGTCGCCCTCAACCGTGGCGAGCGCGCCAAACAGGCCGCCGCCGTCAACGACATCCTCGCCGACGTTGCCCAGCGCGGTGACCAGGCGATCGTCGATTCCGCGCGCAAGTTCGACGATCCCGATTTCACCGCCGACCAGATCCGCGTCACTCAGGATCAGATGCGCGACGCCCACGCGCGCGTGCCCGGTGATCTCCTCACCGGCCTCCGCCGCTCCATCGCCCAGGTCAAGGAATACCAGGTCAAGATCCTTCCCAAGCCCCCGGCCCCGGTCGTCCGCGGCGGCGTCGAGCTGGGCCTGCGCTTCACGCCGCTCAACAGCGCCGGCCTCTACTTCCCCGGCGGTAAGGCGGCTTATCCGTCGAGCCTTATCATGCTCGCCGTCCCCGCCCAGGTCGCCGGCGTCAAGCAGATCGTCGTCGCCACGCCCCCCAGCAAGTACGGCCGCAGCGACCTGGTCCTCGCCGCCTGCGCCGAGCTGGGCCTCACTCACGTCTACCGCGCCGGCGGCGCCGCCGCGATCGCCGCAATGGCCTTCGGCACTGACACCATTCCCGCCGTCGACAAGATCGTCGGCCCCGGCAATGCTTATGTTCAACTCGCCAAGCGCGCCTTGGCCGGATGCGTCGGCCTCGACGGCTACCTTGGCCCCAGCGAGATCGTCGTGATCGCCGACGACAGCGGCAATCCCGCCTTCATTGCCTCCGATCTGATCGCCCAGGCCGAGCACGACCCGGGAAGCTGCTTCCTCCTGACCACCAGCGAAAAGCTCGCCACTGCCGTCGTTGAAGAGCTCAAGTGTCAAACCGCCACGCTCGAGCGCCTCCCGGCGATCGAGAAGTCGCTCAAGAACGACAGCGCGACCATCGTAGATCCATCCCTCGATCGATTGATCGACCTCGCCAACCGCTTCGCCGCCGAACACGTCAACGTTCAGACCCGGGACGACAAGGCCGTCCTCGACAAGCTGACTCACGCCGGCGCCATCTTCGTCGGCCCATACTCCCCCGTGGCGGCGGGCGATTACATCGCCGGCCCCAGTCATTGCCTCCCCACCAACACCACCGCGCGCTTCTCCAGCGGCATCAGCGTCTACGAGTTCCTCAAGCGCACCGGCGTCGCCCGCTACGACGCCAACGGACTCGCTGCCGACGCACCTCATATCATCGCCCTCGCCAATGCCGAACACCTTGACGGCCACGCCGCCAGCATCCGCGCCCGACAACAGTCCACCCGCTGAATTGCAAACCCTCGCCCGGTACTCCGGTGGGCAGGATGAGGTTTTTTCCCGGCATCGCCTTTGCTTGCCCCCAGCGAGCCCCTCTATGGACCCGGACCAACCCGACGAACCCGCCGCCCAACTCGATCAACCCACCAAAGATTTCTACCTATGCGCCCTCGACCTCCTCGATCACGCCCAGGTCCCCTACGTCGTCGCCGGCGCCTACGCCCTGGCCTGCCACGCACAGATCGTCAGGCACACCAAGGACTTGGACGTCTTCCTCAAGCGCGCCGACGTCCGCCGCGCCATGAACGCGTTCGAGCGCGCGGGCTTTCGTGCCGAGCGCACCCACCCCCATTGGCTCGCCAAGGCGTTCGACCAGCGCGATGACGCGTTCGTCGATATGATCTTCCGCTCCGCCAACGGACTGTGCGAGGTTGACGATGACTGGCTCGCCCGGGGCGTGCCCGGCCACGTCCTCGGCCGCCCCACCCGCATCTGCCCCGCCGAGGAGATGATCTGGTCCAAGTCGTTCGTGATGGCCCGCGAGCGTTTCGACGGCGCTGACATCTATCACATCCTCCGCGCCCGCGGCAAAGAGCTCGATTGGGATCGCCTCCTCCAGCGCTTCGACGGTTACGAGCAACTGCTGCTCGCCCACCTGATGATGTACCGCTTCGTCTACCCCTCCAAGCCCGAACACGTGCCCGACGACGTGATCGACCGCCTGCATGCCCGCATCCGCCTGCCGATCCCCGCGCGCGACAAGGTTTGCCGCGGCACGCTGCTCTCCTGGGACCAGTACGAGCCGGACCTGCGACGCTGGGGATACGAAGACGCGCGCCTCCAACCCTACGGAAATCTGACGCACGACGAAATTGACCAATGGACCCGCGCCCCCAAGTAGCTCCGACCGCGCCGAACGTTTCGCGCGATCGACGCGAAGATCTTCTAACCCCGGCAACGCCGCCATCCGATAACACTCACAAGCGCGAAAGAGATTCTCGCCATCGCGCGCGCCCATGACTCCCCGCCGATGTTATAATCACGCCATGGCTCCCCCCTTCGTACGCGTCACCGTCCGCGACATGGACGGCTACACGCCCGGCGAACAGCCCGGCGTCGGCGAACGTGTCGTGAAGTTGAACACCAACGAGAACCCCTACCCGCCCAGCCCCGCCGTGCTGCGCGCCATCCAGGAGATCGAGCCCGAGATGCTGCGGCGATATCCCAACCCCAACGCCGACATCTTCCGCAAGGCCGCCGCCAAGGTGCTCGGCGTCACGCCCGACATGATCATCGCTGGCAACGGCTCGGACGACATCCTCACGATCGCCACGCGCACCTTCCTCGCGCCGGGCGAGACGCTGGCATATCCCGACCCGACGTACTCGCTCTACAGCGTCCTGGCAAAACTCCAGGACGCCCGCTTCGCCGAGGTCCCCTGGGAGCGCGATTTCTCGCTGCCGATCGAGGGCCTGCTCGCCGCAAAGCCCCAGGCCATCTACATCGCCAATCCCAACGCCCCCACCGGCACCTTCGTCTCGCCGCTGCGCATCGCCGAGCTCGCCAAATCGTTCAAGGGCCTGGTGCTCGTGGACGAGGCCTACGTCGATTTCGCCGACGACAACTGCCTGTCGCTGGTCCGCCAGCACGAGAACCTGGTCGTCTCGCGCACGTTCAGCAAGGCCTATTCGCTCGCCGGCCTGCGCTTCGGCTATACGGTGGCCCAGCCCCAGGTCGTCCGCGAGATGATGAAGGTCAAGGACAGCTACAACGTGGACGCGATCGCGATGTGCGCCGCCGCCGCCGCCATCCAGGACCAGGACTACGCCCGCGAGCGCTGGGAGCAGATCAAGTCCGAGCGCGAGCGCGTCACCGCCGAGCTCACCCAGGTCGGCTGGACCGTCCTCCCCAGCCGGGCCAACTTCATCCTCGCCGCCGCCCCCGACGGCCGCGGCCGCGACGCGTACCTGGGCCTCAAGGCCCAGGGCATCCTCGTCCGCTACTTCGACCGCCCCGGACTCCGGGACAAGATCCGCATCACCATCGGCCAAAGCCAGGAAAACAACGCCCTCTTAGGCGGAATCCGCAGTCTCTCCGCCACCGAAAAGGCCGCCTGAGCAATCGACCATGCCCAAGTCCAACAACGGCCGCTCCGCCGAAAGCTCCCGCCAGACCAAGGAGACCCGCGTCAAGGTCTCCCTCAACCTCGACGGCTCGGGCAAGTCCTCCCCCGAGACCGGTGTCGGCTTCTTCAACCACATGCTGGACCTCCTCGCCCGCCACAGCTTGATCGACATGACGATCCACGCCGAGGGCGACCTGGAGGTGGACGCCCACCACACCGTGGAGGACGTGGGCATCGTGCTGGGCCAGACCCTTGAAAAAGCTTTGAGTGACAAGCGCGGCATCCACCGCTACGGTTGGGCCATCGTGCCGATGGACGAGTCCCTCGCCCAGGTCGCCATCGACCTCTCCGGCCGACCCGCCTTCGTCTTCAACGTCAAGTTCAACCCCGGCCCGATCGGCCAGTTCGCCACCGAGCTGGTCGAGGAATTCTTCAAGGCCCTCGCCACGTCGGCCAAGATGAACCTCCACATCAGCGTCCCCTACGGCACGAACAACCACCATATCGCCGAAGCCATCTTCAAAGCCACCGCCAAGGCCCTCCGCCAGGCCGTCAGCCAGGACCCCCGAAACCCCGACGTCCCGAGCACGAAGGGCTCGTTGAACGGTTGACGATGCGGCCAAGCGCGCAATCGCCTAGCGCTTCGTCTCCTCGAACGACCCCACCTTCGGCAACTCGCCCACCAGCGGCCGCACGTAATCCTTGAACGCGTCCGCGATCTCACACCCGTCCTTGATGTAGCTCGGGTCCAGGTGCTTGGTCTCCCGCGCCACCGTCGACAGGGGGGTCAGGAACGTCTCGATCTTGTATGCACCCCCGGCCACCCGACGCATGGCGATCGAGCCTTGCGTGTTCACCGGGTCCGCGCTGTACTTGACGGCCATCTGCCCGACCATCCGCCCCTCGCGGGCATCCACCTCGCTGACGAACGGGAAGGACCGTTGCAGGTACCCGAACGTGTCCGCCCGCACCCGCAGCTTCTTCCCGCCGGGGTTGTTGAGCTTCGTCTTGATCTGCTCGGCGAAGAAATCGCCCAGGGCGCCGGTGCCCGAAAGCTGGATGTTGCCGTGCGCGTCCTTCTCGAGGCCCTCGCTCATTTTCTCCGCCCAGGCCTTGCCGTCCGGGGCGCTGACGCCCTCGGAGACGGCGATCAGGCATCGCCCCAGCTTCGAGTAGACGCGATCCACGTCCCCCAGGAACTTTTCCATCAAGAGCGGCGACTCCGGGACGTAGATCAGGTGCGGGCCGTCATTCTCGTATTTGCGCGCCAACACCGACGCGGCGGTCAGGAAGCCCGCATGCCGCCCCATGATCACGTCCACCTTGATGCCGGGCAGGCTCTTGTTGTCGTAGTCGTCGCCGATCATCGCCATGGCGACGAACCGGGCGGCCGATCCGTATCCCGGCGTGTGGTCGTGCACCCGCAGGTCGTTATCGATCGTCTTGGGGATGTGGAATACGTTGAGGTCGTACTTCGCCTCTTTGGCCATGTCGTGGACGATGCGCGCCGTGTCGCACGAGTCGTTGCCGCCGATGTAGAAGAAGTAGCGGACGCCGTGCTGTTCGAAGCTCTTGAAGATCTTCTCGCAGTAGGCGTGGTCGGGCTTGTCGCGGGTGGAGCCCAGCGCCGCCGAAGGCGTGTAGGCGATCCGCTCGAGCAGGTCGGCGGGCACGTCCTTGATGTCCAGGAAGTCCCCCTCGATGATCCCGCGCACGCCGTGCCGGGCGCCCAGCAGGCGGTCGATGTGGGCGTGTTTCCTGGCCTCCTCGATCACCCCGACGAGGGACTGGTTGATGACCATGGTCGGCCCGCCCGACTGACCGATGACGGCGTTTCCTTTTGGCTGCTGGCTCATAGGTGTTCAGTGTTCTGGTTTAGATAGTCCTGCCCGAAAAGGGCAGGAGTATAGGGAATTTGACCCCGGATGCCACCGCCGGTTTTTGACACGCCCCCGCCAAGCCCCGATACTGGCCTCGGTTTTGAGTTGGAGATTTGCCATGTCCCACCGCCCCATTTCGACCTGGTGTTTGATCCTTGCCCTGGCCGGCCTCGCGCTGCCGCTGGCGCGCGCCGCCGATCCCAGGCCCGCGGCGTCGGACAAGCCCCCCAAGCCTGCCAGGGACGACAAGAACGTTACCAAACTCTTCGACGGAAAGACCCTGAAGAACTGGAAGTCAACCGATTTCGGCGGCGAGGGGGCCGTGAAGGTCGAGAACGGCCAGATCATCGTGAGCGCCGGATCGACGCTTTCGGGCGTCACATGGAACGGCGCCGCGCTGCCCAAGGTCAACTACGAGATCGAGCTCGACGCGATGAAGCTCAGCGGGAGCGACTTCTTCCTGGGCCTGACCTTCCCCTTCAAGGAAAACCACGCCTCGATCATCCTCGGCGGCTGGGGCGGCAGCCTGGTGGGCATCTCGAGCATCGGCGGGAACGACGCGGCCAACAACGAGTACATGAGCACGAAGGAATTCCCCAAGGACAAATGGTTCCACGTCCGCCTGCGCGTGACCGCCGATCATATCAAGGTCTGGCTCGAGGACGCCGACGATCCGGTGATCGACGTGGAAACCGAGAACAAGGACATCTCCACCCGCGCCGACATCGACGCCGCCAAACCCCTGGGGCTGAGCACCTACCAGACGTCGGCGGCATACAAGAACATCACGCTCAGGAAGCTTTGATTCGAGTTCTTTTGCGAAAACTGCAAACGCCGTCATCCTGATTAATGAGGAGGTTCGACCGGCGAAGGATCTTGTCGCGAGGGGACGATCGCTTCCCCTCGCGGCAAGATCCTTCGCTTCGCTCAGGATGACGCCCGGGCGCGACGGTCCGACTATCCCGGCAACGTCAGCGTGAACGTGGTCCCCTCCCCCAGCTTCGACTCCGCCCGCAGCGTTGCGCCCAGCACCTCCGCCGCCTGGCGCGCAATGAACAGCCCCAGCCCGATTCCCGTCTGCCCGTGCGTCTCCCCGCGGACGAACGGCGTGAACAGTTGGTCGAGCCGCTGCGGGTCGATCCCCGGCCCTTGGTCCACCACTGCGATGGACGTGCCCGAGCCGTGGCCCTTGCGGACGGTGACCTTCACCTCCCCGCGCGTGGAATACTTGATGGCGTTGCCCACCAGGTTCTGCAGGATCGTCGCAAGAAGCTCGCGATCGGACCGGATGATCCCGTCGTCGCCCGCGTCAATCGTCACCTGGATCCCCTTGGCCGCCGCCTGGTGCCGGAACTGCGTCCCCAGATCCTGCACCAGCTCGCGCAGGTCCACGTCGGCGAGCCGGGGCGCCACGCGCCCGCTGCGCAACTGCTCGGCCTTGAGGAAGCGGTCCATCGTCGCGACCGTGTCGAGGATGTTGCGCTTGATCATCGCGACGTCCGCCAGTGCCTGGGCGAACTGCGGCTGGTCGCGCAGGTCCTGGTAGAGCACGTCGGTGGAGAGCAGGATGGCGTTGAGCCCCCCGCGGACGTCGTGCGACATGAACGAGAGGTACTTCGCGTGCGCGTTCGCCGCCGCCTCGAGCTCGACCCGCTGGTGGTTGACGAACGCGAGCACGCTGCGCCGGGCGGCCAGGTCCACGCCCATGTTCAGCGCGATCACCTCCCCCAGCGTGATGTCGCGCTTCATGTGCAGCGCTGCCTCCTCCATCAGGATCGGCCGCAGCACGTCGAACTCGACCAGAAGCTCGGCGAGGTTGTAACTCTGGACGCAACGCATGGCGCCGTGCTCCTGCGAGTCGTCCAGCAGGGCGCGCGTGGGGTTCGCGTGGTTGGATTCCAGCGCGGCGGCGAGATTCTCCAGTGTGTCGGGTAGCGCGTTGCGCAGTTGCGTGCGGGTCAACTCGTCCGCCGACGGCAGGATCTCCTTCACGGCGTTCTCCCACCGCAGGAGCACGACCGCGGCGCGGGCGCGCACCGCCACCGCCAGTTCCGGAAACGATTTCGCCTGGAAGAAGTGGAGGATCAGGTCCTTCATAACGTTTGGGTGCAGCAGTGCGGATGCGCGCCCGGCGGGACGCGCGCGAGATCACCCGTACACAGGTCGCGCGCGAAGCACGTGCGCCACGGCGGGTCGAACGACCGACACGTCAAATCCGAATGCCCGAGCGTACATTCTCCGAACCGCCGGCGGAAAGATCAAGCAGACCCCGCGCCCCCGTCATGCGCTTTATGCCTAGGCGAGGCGGTGATTTCCCTTAGGTGTTTTCCTTCACCGCCCGGAGGGTTTTAACCCGGATCACTTCCCCAGCAACACCCGCTCGACGAAACCCGTGTCCACCTCCCCCGCCTGGAAGTGCTGGTCGTCCATGATGCGCAGGTGCAGCGGGATGGTCGTGCGGATCGGCGCGATGTGGAATTCGGAGAGGGCGCGCTTCATCGTCGCGATCGCCTGCTCGCGCGTCGGACGGTGCACGATCAGCTTGCCGATCATCGAGTCGTAGTTGGGTGGAATCCGATAGCCCGCGTACACGTGCGAATCCCAGCGGATGCCGGGTCCGCCCGGCAGGCGAAGCTCCTGGATCACGCCGGGCGAGGGCGTGAAGTTGCGCGCGGGGTCCTCGGCGTTGATGCGAACCTCGATCGCCGCCCCGCTCTGCTTCACGTCCTTCTGCTTGAAGGAAAGCGGCAGTCCCGCGGCGACGCGGATCTGCTCCTTGATCAGGTCAATCCCCGTGACCTGCTCGGTCACCGGGTGCTCGACCTGGATCCGCGCGTTCACCTCGAGGATGTAGAAGTTCTGGCGCTTGTCCACCAGAAACTCGACCGTGCCCGCGTTGGCGTACCCCGCCGCCTTGACCAGGCGCACCGCCGCGTCGCACAAGGCCTCGCGGACGGATTGCTTGAGCACGGGCGAGGGGGACTCCTCGACCAGCTTCTGGTGCCGCCGCTGCATCGAGCAGTCGCGCTCCCACAGGTGGCAGGCGTTGCCGTGGTTGTCGGCGATGATCTGCACCTCGACATGCCGGCCGAACTCCACGTACTTCTCGATGTAGACGGTCGAGTCCTTGAACGCGTTCTCCGCCTCGGCCTGCGCCTGCTTGATGCCGGCGCGAAGCGACACGTCGTTGTGCGCCACGCGCATGCCGCGCCCGCCTCCGCCCGCCGCCGCCTTGATGATCACCGGGTAGCCGATCTGACTCGCCAGCTTGAGCGCCGCCCGCTCATCGTCGATCGCGCCGTCGGAGCCGGGGACCGTGGGCACCTTCGCCTTCTTCGCCAGCTTCTTGCACGCGACCTTGTCGCCCACGGCCGCCATCGCGCTGACCGGCGGGCCGATGAACTCGATCTTGCAGGAGCGGCAGACCTCCGCGAAGTGGTCGTTTTCCGCCAGGAACCCGTAGCCCGGATGGATCGCCTGCACGTCGGCGATCTCAGCAGCGGAGATGATCCGCGGGATGTTCAGATACGACTCGGCGGGCGGCGCGTCGCCGATACAGATCGCCTGATCCGCCAGTTGCAGGTACGCCGCGTCGCGGTCCGCGGTCGAGTAGACGACGGCCGTCTGGATGCCCAGTTCCCGGCAGGCCCGGATGATCCGGAGGGCGATTTCGCCGCGGTTGGCAATGAGGATCTTCGAGAACATTAAGCGGGTTTCACGAGGAAGAGGACAGTGCCAAATTCGACCGTCTGCCCATTGCTCACCATCACCTTTGTGATCGTGCCGTTCACCTCGGCCTTGATATTGTTGAACACCTTCATGGCTTCGATGATGCAGACGTCGGTCTCGTCCTTGACGACCTGGGTCCCGACCGAGACGAACGGCTTGGCGTCCGGACTGGCGGCCGCATAGAAAGTCCCGACCATCGGCGACTTGATCGGCACGAGCTCGGCCTCCTCATCGACCGCTGCACCCCCCGCTTGCGGTTTCGCACTCCCCGAAACGCCGACCGGGTTGGGCGCGGCTACATGCACCGCCGGCGCCGCAACCGAGGTGACCACCGCCGCCGCGCCGCGCTTGAGGATGATCCGCTGACCGCTGTCGCGCAGGTCAACCGTGTTCAGGTCGTTGGCGGTCATCAGGTCCACCAGTTGCTGGAGGAAGCCGACGTTCATCGGCCCCGCCGCGCCGCCGCCGCTGTTACCGCGGCCGCCAGTTCCAGCGCCGCGGCCCGCCGAGCCCTTGATCCTGGGTTTTCGTTTCTTTTCACTCAAGTTGGATGTCCTCAGCGGTCGCGCAGGTACACCGGCGCGACATGAATCACTCGATGTGGTTGCCTTCCAGCGTCTTGTCGAGCGAGGAAAGCACTTCGCAGCCGGAATGCGTGATCAGCACGTCGTCCTCGATCCGCACGCCGCCCAGCCCCGGGACGTAGATGCCCGGTTCAATCGTCACGATCATTCCCGGCCGCAGCTCTTCCTCGCCGCCAGTCTTTCGCAGGCTGGGCAGCTCGTGGATCTCGCGGCCCAGGCCATGCCCCAGGCCATGCCCGAACTCCTCGCCGTAGCCCGCCTTATCGACGATGTCGCGGGCGACGCGGTCGGCCTGGAGGGTCGTCACGCCCGGGCGAAGGAACTTGATGGCCGCCATCTGGGCGTCGTAGACGATCTTGTAAATCTCGCGGATCTTGTGCGGAACGTGCCCGATCAGGAAGGTGCGCGTCAGATCCGAACAGTAACCGTTCAGCACGGCGCCCCAGTCGAACAGGCACGGCTGATCCTTCTCGATCTCGGTCTTGTCGTCACTGGGCCGGTAGTGGGGCAGCGACGAGTTCGCGCCCGTCGCCACGATGGGGGGGAAGGAAGTCCCCGACGCGCCGCGCGAGCGAAGCTCCATGATCAGCAGGCCCGCCAGGTAGTTTTCGGTCTGCCCCGGCTCGATCTGGTCGCGGATGGCGACGAACGCCTCCTCAGCCAATGCGACGGATTTGCGGATCAGGTCGATCTCGTGATCGTCCTTGACCTTGCGGATGCTGAGCATGACGTTCTCGAGCGGCACCAGCTCGGGGGCGGTCATGTCCTTCGTATTTTTGATCGAATTTAGAAGCGCGTCGATCTGGCCCACCGTAGTAAAGTTGGCCTCGAACCCAGCGCGCTTAAGCGGGGTTTCGTGAAGGACCTTCGCCAGCGCATCAGACATCTTCGCATCGCGAAGCGAGGTCTTGAGCCAACCGGCCTCGAGCTGGGCCTGCTCCTTGTATCGAAAGTCGGTGACCAGGAAGAAGTCTTTATGGGTGATCAACCCGACCGAATCATCACCCGTGAAATTGGTGAGGTAATGCAGGTCGGGGGGGTGGGTGAGGAGCAGGCCGTCGAGGTTCAGCTCCTTCATCGCATCCCGCACCGCTTTATGTCGGACTTTGAGATACGCCTTGGGTTTGGCGACGACGGTGGTTGGCATGACAGTGGTGTTAGGTCCGATCCGAATTTGACTTAGGAAAAGCCGTGGCAGAGTATAAGCAGCGGTGGCGCGTGTCAACGAACGGACGATGAGCCTTACAACCGACCAGCAATTGAGGGAGAGCTACGAGCGCCTCCGAGGGTTATTGAGGGAGATGCGGAGCACCGTCGTAGCCTTCTCCGCCGGCGTCGATTCAACACTTTTGCTGAAAATTGCCCTAGACGTGCTCGGGCGCGAGCAGGTCCTCGCGGCGACCGGCGTCAGCCCGTCGCTGCCCCGCCGAGAACTCGAAAGCGTGCAACAACTTGCCGCGATTCTGGATGCGCCCCTGGAACTGATCGGCACCGAGGAGTTGAACAATCCGAACTACTCGGCCAATCCCGCCAACCGCTGCTATTACTGCAAAACGGAACTCTACACCCGTCTGACCGCCCTGGCGCGCCAACGGGGATTTGAGGTCGTTGTAAACGGCGTTAACGCCGATGATCTGCGTGATTGGCGCCCGGGAGTGCAGGCCGCCCGGGAGTGGAACGTCCGGGCGCCGCTGCTTGAGGCGGGGATGACTAAGGGATATGTACGGGTGCTGGCGAGGGAGCTGGGACTTCCCAACTGGGACAAGCCCGCCCTGGCATGCCTCTCCAGCCGGGTGCCGTACGGGACGCCGGTGACGGTGGGCGTGTTGTCGCAAATCGAGCAGGCGGAGGCATTTCTGTACGAGAGAGGGATGTCGAACTTCCGCGTGCGTCATCATCAGAAAGTGGCGCGGATTGAGGCGTCGCCGGGGGACATGAGGCGCCTGTTGGAGGAACCGCTTCGCGAGGAAGTCATCACGGCGTTTAAGAAGTTAGGTTATACTTACATTGCCCTGGATTTGCAGGGATTTCGAACCGGCAGCGGCAACGAGGTGCTGCCGGGTCGATCAGGGAAGGAATAGGGTGACGCATCGATGAGCGATCAGCAGCCGCAATGTTCTCCGCAGGTTCCCGGATCGGGTCGGGCCGGCGCGATCTGGCGCGGGATGAAGATTGCGGGAAAGTGGGCCGGGCGGGTGCTGCTAGTGCTGGTCATCCTCTTCGCGTTCACGGTAGGGTTCGGGACGAGCAACGCGGATGCGGCCAGGATGCGCGAGTTCTCCGACGCGGTGGCGCGGTGGCAACACAACCCGGACTTCCGCCAGATCCAGGTGGAATACGTGGAGATGGGCAGCGACGCGATGCGGACGGATGTCTGCTTCGTCGATTCGACTCGCGCGGTGCTGGCGCTGCGGTCGCTCCCCGGGCTGTCGAAGGATTGGGCGATCAACGACACGTCGCTCGCGCATTACACGCACTTCCGCCAGGGGCCGCTGTCGGCGTACATGCACCTGACGCGCGAGCAGGGGCTGACGGATACGCTCAAGATGTTGGAATACCTGGGCGCCAAGTCCGACCTGAACGACGACGACATCCGCGGGTTTTTGAAACAGTACAAGTTGTACTACCCGGTGGCGTGCGACACCGGCGCGGTGGCCAGCGTGCGGTCGCTGATCAATGACGTGGACCTGGGACGCGCGCTGGCGGTGCGGGACGCCGTAGCGGATCGGCTCGTGCCACACATCGCGGCAGTGGCCAAGAGCCTGGGGTATCCGGCGGATCTCAAGGCGATGACCCCGGACGCGCAACTGGAGGTCTGGCACATGCTGGACAGCCAGGTTCGCGAGACCGACTACGAGCTGTGGCGGACAAAACAGGTGAACGACTGGCTGAACGGCGTGTGGGCGCAGGTGTACGGGGCGATGTACGCGGTCGCAATCAACCCGACGCTGCGGCTGCGGGAGATCGGGCGGGTGGCGGGACCGCTGATGCTGATGATCTGGGTGGGGCTGGGGTTGTGGCGGTGGCGGCGGGAGACGTTGGAAGGGCAGGCGGCGGGGGCTGCGGTTCCACCTCAGTTGGCGTTGGAGGGGAAGGATCTAAGCGGGGGAATACCGCCTCAATAACCCGCGGCGGCGCCGGCGCGGCGTTGATCGGCGACGCCGAGGTAGGATTGACCGTCGTCATCGAGGAAGATCGAATGGGCGTCGCCCTGGCGGTGGGGAGTGGGGTCGATCGCGTGGCCGAACTGGCGGAGGCGGTCGAGTTCGGCAGCGTGCTCGCCCGCGAGCGCGGGTTCGACCTGGATCTGGTCGGGGAACCATTGGTGGTGATGGCGCGGGGCGTCGATGCACTGGCGGGGAGACATGTGGTAATCGAAGCGGTTCACGAGGATCCGCAGGACGGTGTTGATGATCGTCCGGCCGCCGGGCGACCCGGTGATCAGGAGGACCTTGCCGGTCGCGTCGGTCACGATGGTTGGGGTCATGGAGGAGAGCGGGCGCTTGCCGGGGGCGGGGAGGTTGGCGTCGGTGCCGATCTGGCCGGCGCGGGTGGTGACGCCGGGTTGTGGGTTGAAGTCGCCCAGCTCGTTGTTGAGGAGGAAGCCCGCGCCGGCGACAACGATTTTGCCGCCGAAGGATTGTTCGAGCGTGTAGGTGTTGGCGACGGCCATGCCGTTGGGGTCGATCACGGAGAAGTGGGTGGTCGAGCCGCGGACGAAGATATCCGTGTCAGCGACGGGGGCTGCGGTTTGCGGCGGCGAGAGCTTGGGGGCATCCGGCAGTGCGTCGGAAGCGGTGGCTTTGTTCATGTCAATGGATTGGCGCAATTGGTCGGCGTGATCCCACCCGGTCAGGCGCTGGACGATGGCGTCCACGGGGACGAAGTCGGGGTCGCCCAGGTACTTGGCGCGGTCGGCGTAGGCGCGGCGCTGGACTTCGGTCAAAACGTGAAGCGTTGTCGATTGGTAGGGTCGACCAATGTTGTCGTTCAGGCAAAGGCGGTCGAGCGTGTGGAGCATCTCGATGATCGCGACGCCGCCGGAGGAGGGGGGTGGTGGCAAGATGACCCGCACGTTGCGCGCGTTCTGACCGGCATCGTAGCGGGTGATCAGGGGTTGGCGGATCTTCGCGTTGTATCCCGCGAGGTCGGATTGGGTCATCAGCCCGCCGTCTCGTCTGATTTCAGCGACAATGCGATCGGCGATGGGGCCGGTGTAGAAGGCGTCGGGGCCGCGGTCGGCGATGAGCTGGAGCGTTTGTGCGAGGTCGGGTTGGACGATGTGATCGCCCTCGTGCCAGGGGGCGGCGTCGGGTCGGCCATAGACACGATGGAGCTCGGCATTGCCGGGATTGGCGGCCAGGACGCGGTTGAGCGTGGCGGCCTTGTCGGCATCAAGCACGTAGCCGTCGCGCGCCAGCGCTATCGCAGGCTGGATCAGGTCGCGCCAGGGCAACTTGCCGTAGCTCTGGTGCGCGAGCGCGAGCCCGCGGACGGTGCCGGGGACCCCGGCGAGCCGCGCGGCGGTGCGGTCTTGTGTTCCGGCGAACGTGTTGGCATTGACGGCCGCGGGGGCGGTCTCGCGGTAATCGACGCACACGGGTTGGCGGTCATCGGGGAAGTGGATCAGCATGAACCCGCCGCCGCCCAGGTTGCCGGCCTCGGGGAAAGTAACGGCCAGCGCGAATGCGGTGGCGACGGCGCCATCCACGGCGTTGCCGCCTTGCTGCATGACCTGCGCGCCGACGCGCGAGGCCGGAGCGGAGGCGCTGACGACCAGGGCGTGACCCGGGACCGTGGGGCCTTCAGTGATTGCGGAGCGCGGAATCGTTGAGCAGGCGAGGGACAGCGTGCAGAGCGCGAGGACGATGTGGCGCATGCAGGCGATGTTACTCGCGGGCGCGTCGGCGCGGGAGAGGGATGCGAAACCGCACGCGGTATCAAGGTCGCCTGCGGTTTCGCACCGTTGGTCACACCGCCATATCCGGAATTGCGAGCTTTTCTCGATTCGCCAGACTCCTCAAACGATTGATCCCGGCGAGGTACGCCAGCGCCGATGCCTCCAGGATGTCGGTGGACAACCCCCGTCCGCGGATCTTGCGATCGTTATGCTCGAGCTCGACCTGGACTTCGCCCAGCGCCTCCTTGCCCTTGGTCACCGCACGGATCCGATAGTTGGTCAGCGTGATCTTGATGCCCGTGAGGCGCTGGATCGCGCTGTAGATCGCGTCCACCGGGCCGTCGCCGACGCTGGCGTCCTGGAGCTGCTCGCCGGCCGCGTCGCGCAGCGTCACGGTGGCCGTCGGGATGCTGCTCGAGCCCGTGAGGATCTGGTAATTGACCAGCTCGAACACGCCGCGGGTCAGCTCCAACTGGTCATCCACCAGGGCCTCGATGTCCTCGTCGAAGACCTCCTTCTTCTTGTCCGCCAGGGCCTTGAACTTGGTGAAGGCGGCCTCGAGCTGCTCATCCGTCAGCGTGTAGCCGAGCTGCCCGACGCGGTCGCGGAAGGCGTGGCGGCCGGAGTGCTTGCCCAGCACCAGCGAGTTCTTGGGGATGCCGACGCTGGTCGGGTCCATGATCTCGTAGGTTTCGCGGAACTTGAGCACGCCGTCCTGGTGAATGCCGGATTCGTGGGCAAAGGCGTTCTCCCCGACGATCGCCTTGTTGCGCTGCACCGACAGCCCAGTGAGCCCCGCGACCATGCGGCTGGTCGGGTAGATCCGCGTCGCGTCGATGCGGGTGTCGGCCTTGTAGAAGTCGTGCCGCGTGCGCAGGGCCATGACGATCTCTTCGAGCGCGGCGTTGCCGGCCCGCTCGCCGATGCCGTTGATCGTGCATTCGACCTGCCGCGCGCCGCCCTCGACGGCCGAGAGGCTGTTGGCCACTGCCATCCCCAGGTCGTCATGGCAGTGGGCTGAGAGGACGACGCCCCTGGCATCCGTATTCAGCTTCTTTCGAATGTGGGCGAAGATCTCGCCGTAGCTTTTAGGCGTGGCGTAGCCGACGGTGTCGGGCATGTTGATCGTAGTGGCGCCGGCCTCGATCGCGGCGTGGACGATCTCTTCGAGGAACTCCAACTCGGTGCGGCTGGCGTCCTCGGGCGAGAACTCGATGTCCTGCGTGTACTCGCGCGCCGCGTTGATCGAATCCACCGCGAGCTTGATGATGTCCTCCTTCCCCTTGCGCAGCTTGTGCTCGCGGTGAATCTTGCTGGTGGCGCAGAAGACGTGGATCCGGCCCATCTTCGCGTCCTTGACCGCGTTGCCGGCACGCTCGATGTCCTTGGGGTGGCAGCGCGCCAGCCCGCAGACGACCGATCGGGTGATCTCGGCGGCAATGGCGTGCACCGATTCGAAGTCGCCGTTGGAGGACACCGGAAAGCCGGCCTCGATGATGTCCACGCCAAGCACCTCGAGCTGCCGCGCGATCTCCAGCTTTTCGGGCTGGGTGAGGGTGGCGCCCGGCGATTGCTCGCCGTCGCGCAGGGTGGTGTCGAAGATGCGGACGTTGGCGTACTCGGGCTCGCTCATCGGCGGCTCCTATCTCGTGGTAATTGACCAATTACCAAATGAAAAACCCCGCGACCGGTTTGATCGCAGGGTCTGAAAGTCGTTTCAGGCAGCGGTCCCTACGATCAGGCGCACGTAAGCAGGAGGCCCAAAAGGGCCAGGGTAAGGCGCGAGATGGGGGCAGGCTGCAACATAGGTTCTGGCGATTTAATCGGCTTTTCACGGCATTGTCAACAGTTTCCGCTCCATTTTTGAAGATCAATGCTTGAGGAATGGCCGGATAACCAGCGCCGCGAGCAGCCCGCCGACGATCGGCGCGACGACCGGAATCCACGCATAACCCCAGTCGCTGTCGCGCTTGTTGCGGATCGGCAAGAGGAAATGTGCGATCCGCGGCGGCAGGTCGCGCGCGGGGTTGATCGCGTAGCCCGTCGTCCCGCCCAGTGACAGGCCGATCGCGAAAACGAGCAGGCCGACGGGCAGCGCACCCAGCGCACCCAGGCCAAAGTCGGCCGTGGCAGGAGCCGTGCCCATCTTGAGCGACAGCCCGGGGCTGCTCATCAGGAACAGCGGCAGCACCAGCGCGAACGTGCCGATCATCTCGCAGAAGAACGCGTTCGCCGTCGAGCGGATGTTCGGGGCCGTGCAGAAACTGGCGAGCTTGGCGTCCCGGTCGTCGGTCGAATCGAAATAGGGCTGATAGAAGAAGTAAACCAGGATCGCACCGATCAGGCCGCCGAGCATCTGGGCCGCCAGGTACACCGGGACCGCGGACCAGGAATGAAACGGCTTGGTCGGGTCGGTGGCAAATTTCCCGGCGGCGGCGAAGGCAATGGTGACCGCGGGATTCAGATGCGCGCCGCTGAAATCACTGGCGCAGAACACGCCCACGAACACCGCCATCCCCCACCCGAACGTGATCACGATCCATCCTGTGCCGTGACCCTTTGTTCGGGCCAGGACGACGTTGGCGACGACGCCGTTGCCGAACAGGACCAACAACGCGGTTCCGAGCAATTCTGCGAGAAATGGGGACATGGTTCCTTCCCGATGCGAGGAGATGTTAGAGACACGGGCGAGGCGCCCGCGCTACGAAGCGATTAAATAATGCTTTGCGATTTCCGAGAATTCGTCGATCTGCTCCGATTGCCATGAATCATCGCGGTGCAACTCCGCTGCCAGCAGCGCCGCGACCGCGGGCGCCATTTCGACCGCGGCCCGGGCATTCAGGTACAGCGCACGCGTCCGCCGCGCCAGCACGTCGTCCACCGTCCGCGCCATCTCGTGGCGCGCCGCCCAGCTTACCTGCGCCGCGACGATCGGCAGTTCCGAATGCAGCCGCCGCGACAGGGCCGGCTGCGCGTTCATCAGCTCCTGGATCGCCGCCCCGTCCGACCCGTAATATGCCAGCTCCCCGAACCGCCCCGCGTCGGCATCACTGCCATGAATGCTCAGCGTCTTCGTCAAGCACGGCCGATCGTCCAGCTTCGCCAGCGTCGCCGCGTGATCCACCGCGTCCTCGGCCATCTTGCGATAGGTCGTCCATTTGCCGCCCGCGATCGTCAACAGGCCGGACTTCGAGATCGTGATCGTGTGATCGCGCGACAGCGCCGCCGTGCTGCCGCCGTTCCCCGCCTTCACCAGCGGCCGAATTCCCGTGAACACGCTCTTGACGTCCGCCCGCGTCGGCGGCCGCGCCAGGTATCGGCTCGCCGTCTCCAGGATGAAGTCGATCTCGTCCTCCATCGGCGACGGCTCGAGCGTCGCCGTCGGGATCGGCGTGTCCGTCGTCCCCAAGAGCGCATGCCCGTGCCACGGGATCGCGAACATCACCCGCCCGTCGCTCGTCCGCGGCACCATGATCGCCGTCTCGCGGCCGAGGAACGAGCCGTCCAGCACGACGTGTACACCCTGGCTTGGCGCGATCATCGGCGACGCGGCGGGATCATCGATCTTGCGCACCCCATCGCTGAACGCACCCGTCGCGTTGATCACGCTCCGCGCCGCCACCATGTGCGAGTGGCTGGACTCCACATCCGTGAACGACAACCCGTTCACGAAGCCATCCTCGTCCTTCGACAGCGCCGTCACCTTCGCGTAATTGAGCAATACCGCCCCCTGCTCGGTCGCGCTCTGCGCCAGGTTGATCAGCAACCGCGAGTCGTCGAACTGCCCATCGTAATACAATACGCCCCCGCGCAGCCCCTTCGTTTCCAGCGTCGGGATCCGCCCCAGGACCTCGTCCTTCGACAGGTGGGCCGACTTGCCGAACCCGAATTTCCCCGCCAGCATGTCGTACACCTTCATGCCGATGCCGTAAAACGGGGCCTCCCACCACGCGTAATTCGGCACGATGAACGCCAGGTCGTGCACCAGGTGCGGCGCGTTCTGACGCAGGATGCCGCGCTCCTTCAGCGCCTCCATCACCAGCGAGATGTTCCCCTGCTGCAGGTACCGCACGCCCCCGTGAACCAGCTTGGTCGATCGAGAAGACGTCCCCTTGCCAAAGTCCGATTGCTCCACCAACACCGTCGAGTACCCGCGCGCCGCCGCGTCCAGCGCGATCCCCACACCCGTCGCGCCGCCGCCGATGATCGCCATGTCGAACGGCGACGTGCGGTTCGTGACCTTGAGAAGGGACAGCTCGCGGTTCATTGATTTGAAGTGCCCACCTCGTCATGCCAGGTCGCGCGCGCTGATCGTCGATCGCTCCTCCCAATCCCGCGAGCGCTCCAGCGCTTGTTGCCACCGTCGCACGCGATGCTCGACCTGATCCTTCGCCATCTTCGGCTCGAACGTCCGATCGACCTGCCAGTTCGATTCCACGTCCTTCGGGCTGTTCCAGTACCCCACTGCCAGCCCCGCCAGGTACGCCGCCCCCAGCGCCGTCGTCTCGGTGACCTTCGGCCGCACCACCGGCACGCCCAGGATGTCCGCCTGAAACTGCATCAGGAGATCGTTCGCCGCAGCCCCGCCGTCCACGCGCAGCTCCTTGATCTGGATCCCCGAATCACTCTGCATCAGGTGAAGAATGTCAGCCACCTGGTAAGCGATCGACTCCAGCGCCGCCCGCGCGAAGTGCGCCGCCGTCGTCCCCCGCGTGATCCCGCTGATGCTCCCTCGCGCATACTGATCCCAGTGCGGCGCGCCCAGCCCCGCGAACGCCGGCACCAGGTACACCCCGCCGCTGTCCGGCACGCTAGCCGCCAGTTTCTCGACGTCCGCCGACGACTGGATGATCCCCAGCCCGTCCCTCAGCCACTGCACCACCGCCCCGCCGATGAACACCGACCCCTCCAGCGCAAACTCCGTCACGTGCTGCCGCTTCCACGCCACCGTCGTCAGCAGCTTGTGCTTCGACTCGGTCGGCTCGTCCCCGATGTTCATCAGCATGAAACATCCGGTGCCGTACGTGTTCTTCGCCAGCCCGCGCGAGAAGCACGTCTGCCCGAAGAGCGCCGCCTGTTGATCCCCCGCGATGCCCGCGATCTTCACGGGTGCGCCAAACAGATCGGGGGTCGTCTGCCCGTATACCTCCGAGCTCGCCAGCACGTCCGGCAGCACCGCCCGCGGCACGCCCAGCAGCTTGAGCAGCTCATCGTCCCACGTCATCGAGCGCAGGTTGAAGAGCATCGTTCGCGACGCGTTCGACACGTCCGTCGCGTGAACCCGCCCGCCCGTCAGCTTGTACACCAGCCACGCGTCCACCGTGCCGAACGCCAGCTCCCCGCGCTCCGCCCGCTCGCGCGCCCCGGGCACGTTGTCCAGCAGCCACCGCAGCTTCGACCCCGAAAAGTACGCGTCGATCACCAGCCCCGTCTTGTGCTGGATCAAACCGAGGTGCCCCTGCTGTTTAAGTTGATCGCAAAACCCCGCCGTCCGCCGGTCCTGCCACACGATCGCGTTGTGTACCGGCTCAGCCGTCTTGCGATCCCACAGCACCGTCGTCTCGCGCTGATTCGTGATGCCGATCGCCGCGATGTCGACCGCCCGCAGGTTCGCCCGCTTCATCACCTCCACCGCGACCTCGCGCTGGCTCGCCCAGATCTCGTTCGCGTCGTGCTCCACCCACCCCGCCTTCGGGTAGATCTGCCGGAACTCCTTCTGCGCCACCGCCACGATCTGCCCGCCATGATTGAACACGATCGCCCGCGAGCTGGTCGTCCCCTGGTCCAAAGCGAGGATGTGATGCATGCGTGGACTCCTCCGCCCAAATGAACAAGTGGCACGGGCGGCCCGCCCGTGACTGGCGCGCCGCGCAAATGGCATTGCACGCCGCGCCTTTTGAGCGCGGAGGCGAGTCTAACCGATCACTCCGTTCCGGTCACAAAATCGCAAAGAATTCCGCGCACGCGCGGTCAGATACTTCTCCCTCTCCCGGTACTCCGGCAGAGGGCCACGGGGGCCAGGGTGAGGTTTTCGTTGGAGCTGCCGGGTGCCATGTTCACGCCCGCCGCGCGCAGCTTTCGATTCTCCGATCACCGCTCCCGGGCGGGCGTGGACATGCCACCTGTGCTATCCGGCAGACAACACGCGCATCCCCACCCCTTGCCGTGGCGTCCTCGTGACCCACGCCGCTGGAGCATTTCGCCACACCCGGACCATCGCCCACCACAACCCGCTCCCGGGCGAAATGCGCAAGCGGCGCCCGCGGCAGGAGCATCAGCCTGATGAACCAAACCTTCTACGCAAACCCCGCTCAGCAAACGCCGAGATCCGCTACAATGCCATGTGACCCATGCGACGAGTGCTCGGCGTCCTTCTAATCCTCGCGGCGGCCGCTTCAGCGGCGATGCTCGTCGCCCCGGGACGACATCTCCCCGTGACGCGTTCTTGAGCTCCTGACAAAAGGCATCAAAGAAACCACGGAGAACACAGAGGTCACAGAGAAAGCCAAATCATTTTGACTCTCTGTGTCCTCCGTGTTCTCTGTGGCTGTCTTATTATGTCCGGAGCATTTTAGACTGTTTTAAACAACCCTAACGTCTCAAACCGCCCCCCCAGCACCTTCACGTCATCCGCCTTCAACCAGTCCCGCATCATCGTCGCGTAGATCTGCCGGAAATCCAGCTTGAACGCCACGTCCCCGCGCGTCAGCTTCTCCTTCCGCAGGTCCGGGTCCGGCCCGTAGAAGCCCGGCTTGACCGCCCCGCCCATCACGAACAGTGGCGCCGCCTCGCCGTGATCCGTCCCCTGCGAGCCGTTTTCCGCCACCCGCCGTCCGAACTCGCTGAACGTCATCACCGTCGTGCGATCCAGATGACCCAGCGCCTTCAGGTCGTCCGCGAACGCCGCCAGCGCGTTCGACAACGTGCCCATCAGCTTCTCGTGACGCGGCAACTCGTTCGAGTGCGTGTCGAACCCGCCCAGCGTCACGTAGTACACCCGCGTCGGCAGCCCCGCCGCGATCATCTGCGCCACCAGCTTCAGGTCCGCCGCCAGTGGCGTCGCCGGGTAGCTCGCCTTGTTCGCCACCCGCGCCACCGACGACTTGATCTGCTCCGCGTACACCCGCGCGTTCAACGCCGACCGCTGCACGAACATGTCCGTCTCGGCCTTCGCCAGGTTCAACGAGCCTTCCGTGCCGTAGGGGATCTTCGGCACGCGTGCCATCTTGTGGTCGTCGTCATCCATCCCCAGTTCGGTCATCCCTTCCTCGCCGTCGTTGAGCTTCTCGAACGCCGACTTGAGCGCGCCGTTCCGCTGCGCCTCCTGGTACGTCAGCGCCTGCGGGTTGCGGAACGCGATCGGGATGAACTTCTCCCCTTCCAGTGCGATCGGCGGCGCATTCGTCAGCGCGATCGCCGCCGCCGGATCCGCCGGCTTCACCGCCGCTTGCGGTTTCGCACCGTTCGGCTTTCCGGGGTCCTCCCCAGAGCAGCACGAGTCAAAATACCGCCCCAGCCACCCCGCGTGCGAAACCCGGTCCGGCATCGCGCTCGACCAGATGTCCGTCGAACGGAAGTGCGAGCGGTTGAAATTCGGATACCCCACGCACTGGCAGATCGCCAGCAACCCCTCATCGTAAAGCTTCTTAAATCCCGTCGCCGCCGGATGCACGCCGAAGTCGTCCGTCAGCTTCAGCGCTTTGTCCTTCTTAATGCCGATCCGTGGCCGAACGCGATAGTAATCGTCGTTGCGGATCGGGATTACCGTGTTCAACCCGTCATTCCCACCGGCCAGTTGCACGATCACCAGCACCTTGTCCGGCCGACCCACCCCGTGCGGATTCGCCGTGAAATCCGCCGCCATCACGCGCCCGGCGCGATCCAGGAACAACGGGATCGTCGAAGCCGCACTGATCAGACCAGCGCCCCGGGTCAAAAACGATCGACGCGAAAAAATCGGGTTCGTATCCATGGAAAAATCTCTCAAACTGTCCTGCTGGGACCTTATTGCGGCGCCACGTCATCCTGAGGAGGTTCTACCGACGAAGGATCTGGCATCGAGTGACCAAGCTGACCGCTTCGCCGCACTGTGCTGGATCCCTCGCTCCGCTCAGGATGACGTCGCTCGCGCGAACGTTCCAGTAAAGCATTCACAATCGTACTTCATGAGTCTCAGTGCACCTGGTACTCCGGCGTGCTCAACAAAAGCGACACCATCTCCCGCACCCGCCGGTCCGATTCAACCTGACCGAACTTGATTGGCTGATCCCCCAGCGTCCCGATCAGCGTCGCCCGCTTATCCGGATGCAGCGGCCGCTGGACGAACCGCCCGATCGCCGCATCCACCACCTGCGCCGCCGTCGGCTCCGCCGGTAGACCCGCAAAGAGTTTCACCGGCGACACCGCGTTGACCAGTGCCGCCGCTTGCGGTTTCGCACCGTTCCGTTCGCGCCTCGCTGCCTGCATCTTTGCCTGGCGCGCCGCCCGCGCCCCCGCCGCCTTCTTCGGCGCGGCAGCGCCGCCGTCCGCCTCCGCCGCGATCGCCACCGCCTCCAGCCGCTGCGCCCGCGCTTGCGCGTTCGGCTTGTTGTTCGGCTTGAACATCAACCCCCCCCCACCGACCAATCGCCCCTCCACCATCGCCGAACAGACGTTGTAACGGTTGTACAGCGTCGCCGCCGTGATCCACTGCTCGCCACCGGGCCACCCCTTCACGTTGGGCGGTTGAAACAGCTCCTGCCCCATCTTCCCGAGCTGCGCCGCCAGCATCACGCCGTTCGGCGTCAGGTCCAGCATCCGCGCCGTGCTCACGCACAGCTCGGTCGGGCTCTGGATCAACGCGAACTTCGCCTTTTCACTGTAGAACGCCGGATTCGTGAACAGCTCCCGCAGCGCCGGCTTCAACTCGAAATTCGAATCCTGCAGCGCCTTGGCGATCGGCGCCAGATCGTCCTCGCTGGGATTCGGGCTCACGAAGAACACCCACAGCTTCTTCGCCAGGTATTTCGCCGGCTGCGGCCGCGAGAAGATCAGCTCCGGCACGTCGTCCGGCTTGAAATTGCCCGTCTGCCCGAAGATCGTCTTGACCTTGTTGTCGTGCGCCCGCGGGCGGAACTGCGCCTCGCCGTCGCGGCCCTGCACGCCCATCCCCGTCAGCGCCCGCGCTACCTCGGCGATGTCCTTCTCCGTGTACCCCTGCCCCTCCCCCATCGTGAACAACTCCATGATCTCCCGCCCCAGGTTCTCGTTGGGCTTCCCGACCACGTTCTTGTCCGCGTCCAGGTAACGCAGCATCGCCGGGTCATGGATGATCGCGGCCACAAGCTTGTGATAGTTCCCCAGCGCATATTCGTGATACAGCTTGTTCTGCTGGATCAGCAACGTCCCGGACTTGACCTCCTGAATCCCCGAGCAGAGCAACCCGTGCCAGAACAGCGTCATCTTCTCTTCCAGCGGGCGATCCGTCCGCACCATCCGATCCAGCCAGTACCCGCGATACCGCACCAGGTCTTGCCGCCCTAGGCGCTGGATCGTCTTGACCAGTTCCTTGCGATCGGTCTTCTTGTCGCGGTCGATCGGCGTGTTCTGGAAGTCAGGAAAACTCACTGCCGTAAAGACCGGCCTCGCCCCATCCGGCACTCGGCCGGTTAGCAGGTATTCGACGGCCGCATCCCGTCCGTAAGAATGCAGGGCATCAACCTGCAGCGGCGTCCCCCCGAATCCCGCCCGGCGAAGCAGGTGGGCCGCATCATCACGGCTCCAGTCTTCTGCAAGTGAAGGCTGGGCAACCAGAAACGCGAGCAGCAACGCTGCGAGAGTAAATCGTGTGGATTTCATCGTGAATGAGCTCCCTTCGGCATGCGGCACACCACTTAAAACGCCGCACGGCAAACTTCGTTGGCCACATATGATGTCGGATTGCTTTGAAAGTCCTTGACTCCCTAAAGGGCACGGGCGAATATCTCGCCCGGAGTTTCCCCGACACTCGGCCTCGTGGCGGAATTGGCAGACGCAACGGATTCAAAATCCGTCGCCCAAAAAGCGTGTGGGTTCGAGTCCCACCGAGGCCATATCTGTAATAAGAGCTGATGGGCATGTGACTTACGTTATGTGGGTGTATCCGCGCGATAGCCGCGCGGACCGGAGAGGGAGATC
>DATBFY010000780.1:0-3335 GCA_036558265.1 Tepidisphaeraceae bacterium
AGCCCTGAGACCCTGAGCCCCTGAGACCCTGGAACCCTGAGACCCTGGAACCCTGAGACCCTGCAACCCTGAGACCTTGCAACCCTGAAACCCTGGAACCACTTGAACCCGCCGACCCCCTTCCTTCGCCCCGTCCTCCTCGTCGTCCTGGCCGCGATTCCCCTTGTGGCGGCGCAGGGACCCGTTCCCGACCTCGGCATCCGGGAGTACAAGCCGAAGTCCACGCTGGTCGTCGCCCAGCATCTCGTTCCCCGCGCCAAGTATCCCGTCATCGACGTGCACAGCCACCACTGGGGCCTGACGCCCGAGCGCTACGCGCAGGTCGTTCGCGACATGGACGCCCTCAATCTGCGCGTCCTGGTGAACCTCAGTGGCGGCACCGGCGACGGGTTGCAGCAGATGGTGCGGATGATCGCGCGGAGCCCGGCGCCGGATCGCATGGTCGTGTTCGCCAACCCGAGTTGGGAGGACATCGACGAGCCGGGGTATGGCGCGCGCGCGGCGGCGCGCCTCGAGGCTGACATCCGATCCGGTGCGCGGGGGCTGAAGGTCTTCAAGGATCTGGGCCTGCTCGTGAAGCGCCACGGACAACGCGTACCGGTGGACGATCCCGAGCTGGACCCGCTCTGGGAAGCGTGCGGCCGCCTGCACGTGCCGGTGCTGATTCACACGGGCGAGCCGGCGCCATTCTTCGATCCCGTCGACGCGCACAACGAGCGCTGGCTCGAGCTGCAGGTGCACCCGGAGCGGCGTCGTCCGGCCTCGAGCTATCCGAGCTTCGAGGCGCTGATCGCCGAACGCGACCGGATGTTCGCGCGGCATCCGCGCACGACGTTCATCGCGGCGCACATGGCGTTCCACGCGAATGATCTCGGTCGCCTGGGCCGGCTGCTGGATCGGCTTCCAAACGTGTACGTCGAAACGGGCGCCATCCTCGCCGAACTCGGGCGGCAGCCGCGCGCCGCGCGTGCCTTCTTCGAGAAGTACCAGGACCGGGTGCTGTTCGGAAAGGACAGCTGGGCGCCCAGCGAATACCCGTACTACTGGCGGACGTTCGAGACCGCCGACGAGTACTTCGACTACTACCGCGATTACCATGCCTTCTGGAAGATCTACGGCATGGATCTTCCAGACGGCGTGTTGCGGAAGCTGTATTACGCGAACGCGCTGCGCATCGTGCCGGGACTGCCCGCCGGAGCGTTTCCGGCGACGGCGACCGCTGCCGTGCGGACGGGCGGGCGTTCATCCGACAAGTAGGGGTGCATGGCTCAATACGTGGTCACTGGTGGGGCAGGGTTCATCGGATCGCACCTGGGCGAAGAATTGATCCGCCGCGGCGAGCGCGTGCGGGTGGTCGACAGCCTGATCACGGGCAAGCGCACCAACCTCGCGCGCTTGAACGGCGTGGAGTTCGTGGAGGGCGATCTCGCCGACCTGGCCGTTGCGCAGCGGGCGCTGGCCGGGGCTGACTACGTGCTGCACCAGGCCGCGATTCCATCGGTGCCGCGGTCGGTGCAGGATCCGATCACGTCGAACCGCGCGAACATCGATGCGACACTCAACGTCCTCGTCGCCGCGCGCGACGCCGGCGTGAAGCGCGTCATCTATGCGGGCTCATCGTCTGCGTATGGCGACACGCCCACGCTTCCCAAGCGCGAGGACATGCCCACCAATCCGCTGTCGCCGTACGCGCTGCAGAAGCTGGTAGGGGAGCAGTACCTCAAGCTCTTCACCGATCTCTACGGCCTCGAGACCGTGACGATCCGCTACTTCAACGTGTTCGGACCGCGGCAGGATCCTTCGTCGCCCTACTCGGGCGTCATCTCGCTCTTCGCCACGGCCATCCTCGACGGGCGGCGCCCCACCATCGTGGGCGACGGCGAGCAGACGCGCGACTTCACCTACGTTGCCAACGTCGTCGACGGCGTGTTGCGCGCGTGCACGGCGCCGAAGGCGAGCGGCCTGGTAATTAACGTGGCCACCGGCGGGCGGATCAGCATCAATCGCCTGTGCCAGGCCATGGCGGAGATGGCGGGCGTGCGGATCGAGCCCGAGCATGTCGCGCCGCGCGCGGGCGACGTCCGCGATTCACAGGCCGACATCAGGCGCGCCCGCGAGGTTCTCGGATACGAGCCCGTGGTGTCGTTCGAGGAGGGCCTGCGGCAAACGCTCGACTGGTACCGTACCGAGCGCCGCAAATAAGGGAGATAGGGCCGCAAAAAGTACGTAGGGGCGGGGCTTCAGCCCCGCCCGCGATCCGATCGGGCCGGGCTAAAGCCCGGCCCCTACGTACAGAAGGGATACCTACTGCACCCGCACCGACGCCGCGTGCATCTTGCCTTCCATGTCGTGATACTTCACGCTCACCTTCTCGCCTTCCTTGACCGCGTCGGCGATGGTAACCGGCTCACCCGACGCCTTCTTCTCGGCGCTCATGTGCGACGCGCCCTTGGCGATGACCTTCGTGTGGCTGTCCACGGCAAAGGTCCAGTCCTTGCCATCCTTGTCGGTCACGACGATGGAGTCTGCGGCGACCGACTTCACGGTGCCGCTTGCGCTCATCGTCTTGCCGGCCATCTTCTCCTGGCCGGTCGTGACGGTGTCCTGGGCCTTCACGGTGCCCGTGTCGGCGGCCTGCGCCGACGCCAGCGAGGGTGTACCGGCCGCGAGCAGCACGCCCGCGAGCACTGCAAACATCACCTTCATCAAGCCTCCTTCGCCGCCTGAGCGGCTGGCGGAGGGAGATCCTACTCCCCGCGGCGACGCACAACAAGGCAATCACGTGCAGGGAGGACGGGGATCTCTTTTCGGACTGGCAAGGGATCGGCACGACTGCCGTCGCTGGACGCGGCGGCTCGGCCCCCGCGAAATGCTAGCGGCGACGCAGCGGAACGGGCGTGTGTTTGGGCACGCTCCAGATGAACAGGCACTTGCCGCACCGGAGGTGAACGGTCAGGCCCGGGCGATCGGTGACGCCAATGTCTTTGCCGCCGCACTGAGGGCAGGCGGGCAGGGAAATACGGTCGGCGCCGCGGCGTTCGGGACGCACCTTCTTGGAGTCGGAAGCCATCGATGTCGCGCTCGCGCGGCACGACTGCCGTTGCCGGGCCGCGTCTGGATCGTGGGAACCCAGAACCGGCAGTCGACTGTAGCCGTCAGCCGGTCATATCGGCAGCGGACGCCGCGTTCTTGACCCTCCGTGACGGGCGGCGGCCAGGACGGATAATGACGTCTGTGGCACCGGATTTCGCCGCGTTTGCCGAACGAAAGTCGCGGGAAGCCGCCGAGGCCTCCATCGACCAGCTCGTCACGATCGAGGATCGGTCTGCCGAGCG
>DATBFY010000781.1:0-6450 GCA_036558265.1 Tepidisphaeraceae bacterium
CTGGTCGTCTGCCTCGCGTCGGATGCTTGCCGGTACGGCGCCGCGGGGGCGACCGGCTGCGAGCGCGAAGCGCGACGCCTGGGGGGTGGGTGGGCGGGGGATGGCGGCGGAAGCCGCCATGAGCCTCCGCGCCGTTGCCGGCGCGGAGGCGAAGACGAGCTGCGCTTACTCGCGCGGGTTCCAGATTAGCGCGTAGACGTTCGGGTCGGTCTCACCCGCGGCCCGGCCGAGGTTCGCATAGAGCGTCTTCGAGCCGAGCTCGGGAGCCGAGATCGAGAGCGACACGTACTCCTTGCCCGACATCTGGCCGATGCGCAGCCAGCCAGCACCGATTTCCACGCCCTTGGAGAGTACCCGGAAGTCGGGCTGGTTGTGGGTTGCCTTGTCGGTGATCGGCATGACGGTGATGTCGGCCCGGATGGAGAGGGTCTTGAGCTCGCCCTCGTAGTGGCCGTCGTCATGCTTGGTCACGGTTCCGATGGTAGCCATGTGCTCACTCCTTCGCTATCCGGCGGAGACCCATTTCCCCGCCGTCATGCGCCCCCTCGCGGCAGCCGTCCGCCCGTGGCACCCAAGCGAGCTTGCTCGCTTGGGCCGGAACGCAGTGGAGGACCCGCCGCAGGCGGGTTGCCTCGGGCGGACGGCTGCCGCACCCTGGCGCATCAGTAGGCGGGGATGGGCCTCCGCTTGCGACGGGCGCGAGGACGTGGCGGTTGCCGCCGTCGGACCACCCAGCGGACTGAGGCCACGGGGCTCGCACAGGAGCTCCGCCCGCATCCTCGCCGCGCGCTCTATGGCCGGACATGAGCTGACGCCCTCGCCGCTTGCTCCGCGTGAGGGATGGAAACCCGAAGGGCCAAGACGCCGCAGGCGGCTTGGTCACGCGGCCGCCTTCGGCCGCGTGATGACAGCCCGACCCGACCGAAGGTCGGGGCACGCCCAAACATCTTTGACGCAGGGAATCGCAGCGAGTCTCTGCTCGAGGAGTCGGGGCAAGTTCCTGGCAGCGTAGTTGTTGAGGTCAACGGCGAAGCCGGGGTTTATCTTGTCCAGTAATTCGTATTGGACTTTTTTCTGGTACGCGGCGCGATCAATGGTTGGAAGAAACTTGCCCGGCACTTCCGGGAAGACGGACCGATCCCATTTCGGGAGGGCTCGGTATTATCGGGCGGAACCGGGTCCTGTCTCTCGGTTCATGGATGGAAGGGAGGGCGCGGCCGATGAGCGAGACTGTTGAGGTATCACCGTTCTTCGAGCGGGGAGAGACGAGCCACGACGGCTTTCCCGCCGACACCTACGTGGCGGGCTTCCGCGCCTCTCGCCGCACCAGTGCCGGCGTCGCGGTCACGCTGCCGGCGGAAATCGTCGACCGGACCGTTCTCACGGCCGCGCGCCTCTCCGTGTTCCTGTCGCCCGACGGGAGGCTCGTGCTCGACGCCGACGGGCTGAGCGACGATGTGCTGGAGGCAGCCGGTGACGCAGGCGGCATCCGCGATCAGACCCTCGAGTCGCTCGTCTCCGGCTGTCTCAACCTGGACCTGCTGGGCGGCGAGGACGATCCGATCGGCGATCTGACCGCTCTGCGCGGACAGATGGCGCGGGCACTGGCGCAGCTGGACATGACGGTCGAGCAGCTGAAGAAGAGGACGCGCTAGACGAGGTTAGGCGTTGGCGCGCGCGGTGGGCAGCGGCGAGGGGCCGAGGTGCGTTGGCATCTATCCAGATCGGCAAGGCCGTACCCAGCACGTGCGCACGGTCGACCGGACCGAAATAGCGGCTGTCGAAGCTGTCGGGGTCTGGAGCGAGCACAAGCACCTGGGTGTCGGCCAGCCGGATGCAGCCGCTCCAGGCCGGCAATGGCCGTCCCGCGGTGTCGGCGGGCTTGGCTTGGGCCACGGCATGTCCATTGATGGTGACGAGCAAGCCGTGGCGGCACACGACGGCGCCGGCGCCGGCCACCACGGGCTTGATGAGCAGCGTGCTGGCGCGCAGATAGCCCCGTGTCTCGGCGAGCGTCCTGACCGGCTCAGGGAGGCGGATGACGGCCAGCGCCCCCGGCCGGGGAGGCCGGGACGCGACGCCGTAGAAGCCGATCGGAACGCTGGGGCTGGCGTTCCAGAGGAGGATCGGGGCGCCGGTCTTGGGGTACGTGAGGGCGACGATGCCGATCCCGAGGAGGCCGATCAGGCAAGGTTGACGCCTCTTTGCCCTTGTCGCGCTTCGAATGGCGGACGCGGCGCTGCTCGGACCAGGCGATGAGATCGCTGAGCCGGTAGACGATGCGGCCGCCGTGGCGCCGGTAGGGCGGGCCGACCTCCCTGTAGCGGTAGTTGTCGAGTGTGCGCCGGCTGACGCGCAGCAACTCGGCCGCCTCGTTGACGGTGAGAAAGGGGTCGTCATCATCATCGAACATGCGGAGGTCCTCCAGGGCTTGGATGTCACTAATCTCTGCGACGTGTGCAGCGTTGGCGAGATCCAATCCGCAGGGCCTTCAGATTGTACACGTTGTCAGCAGAGGAGGTGGCGGTTGCGCCTCGGACGAACTTGACGTCGCGCGCCTTTTGGTGGAGGCGGTCTATGCGTCCGGATGGTTGGGACGATCGGCAGGGCCGGGGCCAGCGGGTGCGCGTATCAACTGACGCGCCTGGCTCGTGGCCGCATAGGCTTTCGGCCCGGTCGGAGGGTGCCGGGCGGCCTTTGACCGGGTTCAGGTACTGCAAAGAGTTCAACGATCGGGGCGTCGAGTGCAACAGCGATGCGTTCCAGCACGGCAACCGTCGGATTTTCGCGCCCCCGCTCCAGGCGGCCTACGTAGGTACGATCGATCCCGGCATCGACAGCCAAGTGTTCCTGCGAGATGCCGCGTGCCACCCTGAGGCGACGAACATTGCGTGCGACGAGCGCGCGGGCGTCCATGCCCGCAACCGATCATCTTGGAGCTTATCAAACCACGGATTATAGTCCCCCTAAAACTTGCTCGCAGAGCATGCTGGAACAGCGAAGATGCGGGGCGTTGAGGCCGCTGGCCGCCAATGCGAGGGGTGGCCGTGACGTTCTCGGTCAGCTGCGGCAGCACGGTATAGGCGGAGACGACAACAATGCGAATCCCTTGATCGACCAGTTTGTGGATCAGGATATAGGCCGTTTCGAGCTTGAGATGAATATCGACGACAGCCAGATGAGGGTTCTTCTCAGTCGCCAGTCGAAGGGCGTCAACCGTTGTCGCGGCCGGCCCGACCACCTCCATCCCCTCGGCCTCAAACAGCAGCTTCATCGCGTTGGCAACGTGCCAATGATCCTCCACGACAAGGATACGCACACCCCTGAAGTCTGCATGCGGCTGCCTTTCACCCCCCCGATTGCTTGAGGTTGGCAAAGGGATGCCTCCAGGACGAACGAGATGCTGGGGTTTCACGTGGGGAGAAGGGTAGCATTCCGGTATCCTCGCTCAGGGTGCGGATCGGCGCCACACATTGACCCCCGACCGGCATCCAAGCGCGACCTCGCTGCTCAGCCCCTCCGCTGCTCGCTACGCTCCCAGCTGCGGGCCTGAGTAGCGGGAAGCTCACTCCATCGAGGGGTCAAGATTGCACGCCGATCAGGGGTCAAAGTTCAGCGCCGATTGACAATAGGCAACCTGCTGCAGGAGGATACGCGTGCGGTCAGCCGGCGGGATGCCGAACTCCATGAACGCCACCATCAATGCCTCGTCAGAAAGGTTCTTCGGTCGGGGTGTCGAGGTAGTGTGTCAGTCTCCAATCCTGGGGCGGCGCATCAGGAAGGGGCTGCACATCGACACAAGCCCGAGGTTGACGTTGAAGGCCACTGCCCACACGACACCCCAGTGCACCTTCGCGATGTCCAGAAACGGCGCGGACGCCGCCATCCATGCCAGTGGGCCGAGCACGAGCGCGAGCCAGACGCGGTCCTTCCAGATGGCTTCGGTCATTGCTGTTACCAGTCCCCAAAAGTGAGGTGTCGTGATCCAGTTCCTGCCGCAGCCGCAGAGCTTCAAAAGGCGCCGAGCCCCCCCATGATCAGGACGCACCCGCCGGCAAACCAGAGCAGGAAGAAGGTGGGACCGAGGGCAAAGGCCATAGCACCAAGAGGCTTGCCACCGTTCCGACGGCCGACGAAATGTAGTGTCATCCACCACAAGACCAGAATCGCGATGCCTGCGATGATCTGGCCGCTGCTAAGCAGGTAGCTCATTCCGCCTCCTGTTTGCACTGCTCAGCAAGGGTGACCCGGATCGCCACGAGCGAGCAACCCGAACCCTACGGTGCCGACGCGGGCAAGGACAAGGCCTCGCATCTTCTGAGGGCGGCACGGCGGGAAAGCGCAGCCTCGGCCGAACGCAGCTCGCTCTCTGTAGCGCCAGCGTGTTGGCATTTTCGAGGGACCGCTCTACCAATGCTGACACCTTCAAAGCGCCGAGGGGGACTGTATGTCGAAGCGTGCCCTTCGCTGGTCGTTGCTGATGGCCGCAGCGATGTTCGCGTCGGGCGTCGCTGTGCAGCTCTCCAAGCCCCTGCTTCCCGAAGGTTGGTCAGAGCTGATGGCGGAGCTGTCGGCCGATCTCAAGCTCGCGGTCGGGGCTTCGCTTCTGCTAGCCGTGGGGGCGTACTTGATGGGTATCCTGTTCCCTCCTCAGGACAGCCCGTTGATGGGCAGCCGCTTCTGGGTGAGGGCTGTGTTGGTGGTGTGCGTAGCCAACTTCTTGGTCTTCGTGCTTGTCGCCTCTGCGATTGGGGGCGACGCACTCAACGGCTATGCCGAGCATGGCCACTACTTCTTGCGCAACCATACCGTGGTCACTGAGGTGAGCCAATCGGTCTTCATCTACAGCAGATGGCACGCGGTCAGCACGTTCGTAACCCATCCCGTGGGGATAGTGGCGGCGTGGATGCTGCAGAGCGACATCGCGCACGATTCATTCTGAGGCCGCTGCCGACCCCCGGCGGAACCTGAGCGACGCTCCGACGTTAACCATAAGCGTTACGCTGGACTATGGCCCCTCCCTCCAGCGAATGCGCGGGGTCGCACTCCCAATTGGATGGAGCGCGACTGTCGGGCATCCCGGTGGTCCCCCCACCGGGATGTCCGATCGGCTGCCTGCCCTCCCATCTTTGCCCGCCTCGCCAACCGCCGTGAAAATGGCCCCGGTCGGGAGAGAGGGGACCGGGGCCCGCCCTGCGTGGGGAACCCCGGCGAGGCAGCCTGGGGCTCTGGGCAAACAAGAAGAGATGCAGCCCGCCAACGTCTTCAGTTGGCGAGCTGCGAAGAATAGCCGCGCACGTCAGCGCGAACGCTTCCGCGCATGAGCTTCCCTCCGGACACCCGGCACCCTGGTCAGGGTAAGACCGTCGTGTGTCGCAAGAGAATTGAAACGAGACTTTTTGGCAGACTCTTGTCGCGATCGCATCGAATTGTGACAACCGTGGAGGGACCAGTACGGCCACGAAGGTCGGAGCACCCCAGGGCGGCGATGGTCGCGCTTGGCCGCCAGCGACCACTGGGCGAAGCGCGGTGAGCCATCCAGCGGAATGACGCTGAGAGCTCCGACGCTCCGCCAGCCTGCGGGGGGCCGACTTGGCACGGGCTAGATGCCAGGGCTATTCGATTCCCGAAGGGCCGCGGAACTTCTGGCTGGCGAGAGCGCTGACCACGATCAATGCTGCAAAAGGAGCTGCAGTGGAGCTTCCGCTTGCTGGGCGCTCGATGCTCGTAGTCGAGGACGACCCAATCATCGCCGTGGACGTCGTTCAGGGTTTGCAGGCTGCGGGCGCTTCGGTGTCTGAGGCACGGATGCTGAGCGACGCCCTCTGCAAAGTCGAGTGTCCGGAGCTATCGGCCGCGGTTCTCGATCACGCCCTAAACGATGGCGACGCCTCCCAAATCTGCGATCGGCTGGACCAGTGGTGCATCCCGTTCGTGATCTACAGCGGCTATGACTACGTCGAAGGCCCCTGCGCCGAAGGCGAACACGTGCGCAAGCCGGTCCCGCCGAGTTTGCTGGTGAGGACCGTTATCGACCTCCTCGCCAATTGAGACCTTGGGAAGTTGTCGAGGCTCAGGAAGACACCACGGCGAGCCTCGGCGGTCCTTTCACCCGCACCTTGAGGCCGAGGTAGCGCGGGCGACCGTTATTGGGGTCCCGCTTGAAGCGCCCGCCCATCCGGACCCACTTGCTCTCGTCGAGCTTGAGGCCCTTGGTGGCGAACCAGGCCGCACGAGGGGCCGAATGGCCTTCGCTGGCATCGCACCGGCCGGCTCCATCTCGAACAGATCGGCGATGCAGCGATCAAGATCATCCGCAGGTTCTGAACCGCTCCGGGTTTGTCGGAGGCTCCAGATCTTGAGAGATTGGAGCTATGACGAATCACAAGACATCCCAAAGGTTCTCGGCCGAGGTGCGTGAGCGTGCGGTTCGGATGGTGTTCGAGCACC
>DATBFY010000782.1:0-11098 GCA_036558265.1 Tepidisphaeraceae bacterium
GGGGTGCTGCGCGAGCGGTTCGCGGGACATGAGAGATTCGAGCTGATCGAGGGGGATGCACTGGCGGGGACGCATGCGGTGAATGGGGAGTTGTTGGCGAGGATCAGGGAGGAATCCTCACCCTGCCCTCTCGTGAGAGTACCGGGAGAGGGTGAAGAAGCTCGGACGGAGCCTCGCCCTCCCGGATTGGTGAAGCTCGTGGCGAATCTGCCGTACAACATCGCCTCGCCGCTGGTGATCGAGTTGCTGATCGCGGGGGTCGATCTGCTGGCGTTCGTGGTGCAGAAGGAGGTGGCGGATCGGCTCAAGGCCAGGGAGGGGTCGGACGACTACGGGCCGCTGTCGGTGATGGCGCAGATGCTCTCGCGGGTGGAGGTGCTGCGGCGGTTGCCGCCGGCGGCATTCTGGCCGGCGCCCAAGATCGATTCGGCGCTGGTGCGGATGGTGCGGGCGGATCGGCTGGGGGAGCGGGCGGGCGAGTTCTCGGTGTTCGTACACAAGGTCTTCTCGGCGCGGCGAAAGACGCTGCGGAAGGCGCTGAGTCAGGCGGGCTTCAATGCGAATGCGGTGATCGGCAAGGTGGGTTTGGACCCGCAGCGGCGGGCGGAGGAACTGCCGCCGGAGACGTTCATTGCCATGTTCGAAGCGGCGTGGGGTTCAGGCGATCGGTGACGTCGCGCCCGATCTGGGCGAGGCGAACAGCTCGCGGCAGAAGCGCGGGACGACGACCGAGGCAATCAGAAGCAGCACGGTCACCAGCGTCATCAGTTGCTCGGAGCGCTTGTGCAGGGCGTCAAACGCGGGCGTCTGACTTTGGCCGGCGATGCGCATCTCCTCGAGCCGCGGGACCAGCCACATGTTGAAGAGGACGGCGCCGACCGCGCCCAGCGCGAAGAGGACGAAGAGGGCGACCGAGCCGCTGCCGCGGGCCTGCAGATAGCCCAGGAAGGCGGCGATGAGCGCGAAGGCGGCGAAGCCGAGCTGAACGCGGCCGAACCAGACGAACATCGCGCTGGTGGCGCGGCCGGCGGTCTCGCGGTCGAGGCCGGAGACCTTGAAGATGGCGGTGGCGCAGATGACGAGGGTGACCAGGCCGCCCAGCCAAAGGGCGGTGGCGAGAACGGTGAGGGCGGAGGCGAGGTATCGCATGATAGGGAGATTGTAAGCGCGGGGGTGGCGCGGGGACAACGCGCGCGCGCGTCCTCAAGCGGAGGCGCAGCGAAGGATCTGCCGCGAAGCGACGTGATCGCTCGTTCGGGGCAAGATCCTTCGGTCGTTGAAACTCCCTCAGGATGACGGGCGCGCGCTCTCTGCGGGCATCACGGGAACAGGCCCTTGAGGCGGCAGGCCTCGGCGACGCGGCTGATCGCGATGGTGTAGGCGGCGGTGCGGTAGTCGCAGTCGGCCTCGTCGGCTTTGGCGTTGACGGCGTCGAAGGCCTTTTCCATGACCTTCTGCAGCTCGTCCTGGACGCGCTTGAGATCCCAGAAGTAGTTATCCAGGCCCTGCACCCATTCGAAGTAGGAGACGGTGACGCCGCCCGCGTTGGCGAGGATGTCGGGCAGGACGGTGACGCCGGCGTCGCGGAGGATCTCGTCGGCCTCGGGGGTGGTGGGTCCGTTGGCGCCCTCGACGACGATGCGGGCCTGTACGTGGGGGGCGACGGCGGCGTCGATCGTGTTCTCCATGGCGGCGGGGATCAGCACGTCGCACTCGCAAGTCAGCAGGTCCTCGTTGGTGATCGAGTCGGATTCGGGGAAGTCCGTGAGCGTGCCGTGTTCCTTGTAGTATTTGCCGGCGGCGTCCACGTCGATGCCCATCTCGTCGTAGATGCCGCTGGTGCGCTCGCTCATCGCGATGACCTTGGCGCCGCGCTCGTGGAGGAGTCGGGCGGTGTGGAAGCCGACGTTGCCGAAGCCCTGGACGGCGACGCGGACGTCCTCGAGGCGCTTGTGCTGGGTCGCCAGGAACTTGCGCAGGACGTTCATGACGCCGCGGCCGGTCGCCTCCTCGCGGCCGACGCTGCCGCCGATGGCGACGGGCTTGCCGGTGACGACGCCAAGGGCCTGGTAGCCGACCATCATCGAGTAGGTGTCGAGGACCCAGGCCATGACCTGGGCGTCGGTGCCGGCGTCGGGTGCGGGGATGTCGTGGTTGGGGCCGATGATCGGCATGATCTCGGCAGTGTAGCGGCGGGTGAGGCGTTCCTTCTCGGTCATGGAGAGCTTCCTGGGGTCGCAGACGATGCCGCCCTTGGCGCCGCCGAACGGCAGGTCGACCAGCGCGTTCTTCCACGTCTGGAGCATCGCCAGGGCCATGACCTCGTCGCGATCGACGGAGGAGTCGTAGCGGATGCCGCCCTTGAACGGACCGCGGGCGTTGTTGTGCTGGGCGCGGTAGCCGGTGAAGGTCTGGATGCGGCCGTCGTCGAGTTTGATCGGGCAGGAGACGGCGAGCACGCGCTTGGGCGTGGCGAGGTACGGCCGCCAGAGCGGGTCCAGCTTCATGGTCGTATAGACCGTGTCGAAGTAGGTGTGGGCGTTCTGCCAGAACTTCGAGTGGTGTTCGGCGCGGGGGTGGAGGAGGTCGGTCTTGTGGTTCATAAAGTCTCCTGAATCATAGTCGGCACGGCGGGTTGCGGGAGTTGCGAGCCGGTGCGGCCGGTCCGATAAGTTACAGAGGGGCCAGCCGTTTCGAGTGTGCGGATGAGCGGGAGCGCGCGAAACCGCAAACCGTTGATACGGCGTTCACGCGCGGGACAGGAAGATCCGCGGCGAGGGGGTGTAGAGGTTGGTGTAGACGGTCGTGTAGTCCCAGCCGCCGCGCTTGAGGTCGTCGAACAAACGGTCTGGTGTGTAGGGCGGGTGGGTCTCGACGATCAGGTGGCGGACCTTGCCGATCCATTCGCGGCAGTCGACGAAGAGCTCGGCCTCGGTGCCCTCGACGTCGCACTTGAGCAGGTCGATGCGGTCCCAGCCGGATTGACGGAGAAGGCTTGGGATGCTGATGCAGGAGATCGATTCGGCAGGGGCGGTTGAGGTTGTCGTCCCGTCTGATTTCTTAAAGCCCCAGGCGTCGTCGGTGCGGTCGATGGCGGCGTGGCCGTCGGTGGAGGCGACGAAGGCCTGGACGATCGTGGCGCGGCCCGCGTCGATGAGGTTTCGACAGTTAAGACGAGTCATGGCGACGTTGCCGGCGTCGGGCTCGACGGCGATGAAGCGCGACTGCGGGCATAGTGTGGCGAAGTAAAGGACCGAGAGGCCGATGTTCGCGCCCAGGTCGAGGATGGTCGCATCGGCGGGGAGGTTGAAGAGGGCGGACTGCTCGTATTCGCCGTCCTCGAAGATGTCGCGGAGGACGAGAAAGTCGGAGGTGGCGCGGCGGACGTGGACCAGCGTATCGAGCGATTTGAGGCGCATTGTGGCGGTCTTGCCATTGCCGCCGGGCGGCCGGCCCGCGCGGGGCTCGGCGGCGAAGCGAAGCACGAAGGCTTTGTATTTGTCGGAAAGACCGCGGTAGGCGCTGTCGGGGCCAAAGCAATAGGCGAGGCGACGGAGGAGGCGCGCTGGGGCGGAGGCGATCGACATCCTGCGGTCTCGCTTACCTCGATTGCTTGCGGATCGTCATGTCGAAGTTCTTCACCATCGACTTGTACATCCCCCAGACGACCAGTGTGTAGGCGCCCGTGGCGGCCCAGCCGAAGATGAAGACCAGCAGGCGCGCGCCGACGACGCTGCTGGTCGGATCGGACGAATCGAAGCCGAACTGGTCGCGCGCGAAGTGGCGCGGGTCGATCAGCAGCGTGATCAGGGTGAACGGGCTGAACGACCCGAACACCACGCCGAGTTGTCCCATCCCCCGGCTATCGACGACGTTGTACCCGCACAACGCCAGCCCGACGCAGACGCCCATGACGATGCCCACGCTGCTCATGACGGCCATCACCGTGCGGCGGCAACGGAGCGACATCTGCATGCCCAGAATGGCGGCGAAGGCGACGACGATCGTCAGCGTGCCCGGCAGGATCAACAGCGCCTCGGGGAAGACGATCCACTCGAACGTCTGTCCGGTGACCAGGCGATAGATGTCGTACACGACGAAGAGGGCGATGCTGAGCACCGGCACCGCCGCCAGCGGGAGGACGAAGCTGACCAGGCCGCGGAGCTTGCCCCAGATGTAGTAGCGGCTGGTGATCGGCGTCGCCAGCAGGAGGTCGAGGCTGCCGTCCTCCTTCTCGCGGGTGACGGTGGAGGCGGCGGCGTTGGTGACGATGAGCAGGATGACCGCGAACTCGATGCCGATCATCCCCAGGAGGAACCGGCGGGCGTTGTCGGCGCTGATCTGGCGGTCGATCGGGGACAGGGCCAGTGCCGTGATCGTGTTGGACGCGCGGCCGGTCGGATTGACCTGGAAGTTCTTGTCGCCGACCACGTACTTGCCGCGGGGCAGGTTCGCCAGGCCGACCTCATGCTTCTCGGCGCCCAGTCCCTCCTTGTAGGTGAAGGTGGCGCCCGGTGCGAGGATCACGGGCGGGGCGCCCTTGCCAAAGATCGCCAGGTTGTTGTTCTGCGCGTCGTAGCTGTCGGGAAGGACGATGTACTCGTCGGGCTCGAGCGTCGTCGCGTGCATGACGGTCAGCACCAGGGCGCCGATGAGTCCGGCGGCGATGAACCCGTAACGCAGGACGGTAGCGCGGGCCGCCGACGCCTTGGTCTTGGCCTCGCGCCAGGCGATCGGGTTGCTCCATACCGTGCGCGGCTTGCGCGTCTTGTCGCCGCTGCTGATCCGCAGCTTCTGGAGGATCCAGCCGCGCAGCGATGTCGTGCTCTGCGCCAGTCGCCGCAGCAGGAAGATCGACGGCGTCACCAGCACGAAGCTCAGGAAGAACATGAAGCCGATGTAGAACGTGTGGGGGCTGGAGAAGTACCAGCCCAGCGGCCAGCGCTGGAGGGCGGTCGGCAGGTCGAGGATGTTGGGGGGGATGTACTCCTTCTGGTTGAAGATCACGCGCAGGGCCAGGAACGGATGGATGCCGGTAAACCAGCTCGTGCTCGACCGCGCACCGGTTTGAAGCACCGGGTGGAAGTAGTCGAACATGTCGAGCATCCACAGCCCGGCGACGTAGACCGTGATGAACAGGTAAAAGCTGAAGATCGTGCGGCGGGTGCCCACCTTGAACACCGCGATGGCCATCGCGATCGCCCCGGTGACGAACGCGGTGGCGGCGGCGATCGCGAACGAGTAGACGATCGCCGAGATCGCCACCCCGCCGAAGATCTGCGTGATCGAGAAGATCGGGATCCCGCTTACGAGCAGGGTCACGACGAAGAAGAGCCGCGACAGCAGCGAGCCCAGGACGATCTGGGCATTGGTCAGGGGCGTGGCGAGCAGGATATCGTAGGTCTGGCTGTCCTTCTCCTGCGTGATCGCGCCGGCGGTGAAGATCGGCGCGAGGAACGCGACCAGCCCGAGCTGCCAGTAACTGGTCGTGCGGAAGAGCTGGGCGGAAACCTTGGCGAGCTGGTCGAGGCTCATCCCCGCGAAGCTGCCCGACGCCGACAGCAGCGAGAAGATCACGACGCCGATGAGGAAACCAAGGTAACCGCAGCGGATGAAGAGGTCCCGCCGGCGCTTGCCCCCCATCTCCACGACGCGGCGGAGGATGGGGTTGCCGGGGAGGAGGCGATAGGCGTAGTCTGCAACTCCAAGCATCTTCGTAGCACGGGCGCCTCGCCCGTGAATTCCTTTCAAAACACGGGCGGGGCGCCCGTGCTACGGGATTATTGAACCATTCCCTTGGTCAACCGCATGAACGCGGTCTCAAGGTTAACCTCTTCCTCGCGCAGCATGGTGAGCTTGAACCCGGACTGCACCAATTGCTGCGGGACGAAGGTGTAATCCTCCACGCCTGGCTTGAGCGAGACCTCGAGAAAGCCGTTGTTCTGGGCGACGTTTTCGATGCTCGGGTTCTGCGCCAGGAGCGCCCCGGCGGCGGCGGGGTTGTCCGCGACGCTCACGTGCAGCACCATCCCTCCCCGCGCCTTCTTGACGATGTCGGCCCACGGGCCGGCGTAGATCAGCTCCCCCTGCTCGATGATGCCAACCGTGTTGCACAGGTCCTGCAACTCGGGCAGGATGTGCGAGCTGATCATGATCGTCTTGCCCATGCGGCGCAGCTCCTTCAGGAGCTCGCGCATCTCGATGCGGGCCCGGGGGTCGAGGTTGCCCGCCGGCTCGTCCAGCAGCAGCACCCGCGGGTCGTGCAGCAGGACGCGGGCGATCGACAACCGCTGCTTCATCCCGCGCGACAGGCCGTCCACCAGCGCGTCCCGTTTATAGCCCAGGTCCGTCAGCTCCAGCACGTCGTTGACGATCTTCGTGCGGTTGGCGCCGTTGATGTTGTAGCTGGCGGCGAAGAACTCCAGGTATTCCTGAACGACCATGTCCTCGTACGCGCCGAAATAATCCGGCACATAACCGATCAGCGGGCGGATCTGCCGCGACTGGTAACCGACCACGTAATCGCACACGCGGGCCTCGCCCCAGGTCGGCTGGAGCAGCGTCGCCAGGACCTTGATCGTGGTCGATTTCCCCGCGCCGTTGGGGCCGATGAACCCGAAGCAATCCCCGGCGCTGATCTCGAGGTTCAGGTTCGACAGCGCGACCAGCGTGCCGTAGCGCTTTGTGAGGTTGACGGTTTTGATGACGACGGACATAAGAATCGAAGGATGAAGGAGGAAGGCACAAGGATGAATCAGCAGGTCACGGCTGACTCACGCTGCTGATCCCGCCTGCTGCGGTCATCCTTCCGCCTTTCCCTTAGGTTGAGACGTCGGCCGGGTGCTCGGGTTTGGCTTGCTGGACACGGCCGACCGGTCCACACCGACCACGAACTGGTACAGTACGGTGCCCTTCCCGTCGATCCGGTCACCCTGCACTTCCAGGGGGAACGGAAGCTTCTCCTCGCGCGTGTCCGAGGCGGCGACGATCGCCATGTTACCCGCGCTCACGCTGGCGGACATGTCGAACTCCCTGACGCCCCGGCGGAGGAAATCGACCCGGTCGAACTGGCTGCTGTTCTTGTCGCGCGTGATCAGGTTGCGGCTTACGGGCAGGCGGTCGAAGAAGCTCAGGATCGGAAGCCCCTTGGGGTTCAACGGGTCGGCCTCGTCGTAATCGCGGTTGTCGTAACCGACGCGCCGCCAGCTCTGGCCGTACCAGAAATCGGTCCAATTCGCGAAGGTGGCGCCGCCGTTGCGGGCGTCCTCCCAGATGTAACCCTTGAACGCGCGGTACGCCGTCGGATTCGACGAATCGACGAGCTGGGCGTTCGCGTTGATGTAGTCGGCCGACCCCTGCTTGTTCCGCGCCTCGAACAGGTCGGTCAGCTTGAGGTCCGCGCCGTCGGGCCAGTACGAGATGTAGAGCACCACGTCCAGCGGCCGGAAGTCCTCCGTCCCGTCCTCGTTCTGCCGCGGCACCGCCATCGGGTGGTGAACGACCAGGTAGACGTACCGCAGGTTCTGACCGGTCTTGTTGGTCAGCGTGCCCCGGACGATCGGCGTCTCGGGCGCGAGCTTGACGCTCCCCTCGATCCCGCCGCCGCTCAGGTTGCCGACCCACTCGGCCTGGAACTTCTTGAGCGTGCTGCGATACGGCACGCGGATGACCTTCGGATCCTGCGCCTCGCGGTCGGGCTCGTGCATCTCCTTGACCGGGACGTGATACTCCTGCCGGGCCGGGAACGTGTCCTCGTTGTTGTTGAACGCCGGGTGCAAATTGAACGCGGTGATGTAACTGGTCTTGTTGGGCGCCGCGTCCTTCAGCTCGATGCGCTGGGCGCCGTCGCGCGGGATGTAAAGTCCGAACTCGCTGTGCACGATCGCCGGCTGACCGGGCGCCACCCGCACCAGGCTCAGGTGCTTGAGCTGCGGCGCGCCGCGCAGCACCAGCTTCACGATCCCCACCGTCACGCCCGTCGCCCCGATCGCGATCGCCGCGAACGTGAACCAGCTCAGCGTCGCCTTGCCCTTCTTCGAGAGGACCAGGAAGCTGCCCGGCCCGGCCGCCACCCAGTAGACCACGAAGAACAACACCGCGATCCCGATCAGCGCCGCGCTGGTGCTGTCCAGGTCCATGTACTTCTTGAGGAACGATGTCCCCAGCTCCCACGCCGTCCCGCCCGAATACGGCGCAAGCTTCGGGTTTTCCGTGGCCGTCTGGGCGCGCGGATTTGGAGTCGGCTCGTTCGGCCAGTCGAAGATCAAATCCCAGACGTACGGCCAGCCGCTCGTGGACGCGCGCTCGCCCAGCAGTTGCTTGTCACCCACGTCCTGCGCGATCCAGGTCACGCTGCCCGAGCCCACGCCCCAGCGCACCACGTACGGCTTGGGCTTGCCCGCGGCGTCGAGCACCGGTTCGCCCGTCTCGTTGGTCTGCCAGACCGGGACGATCGCCTCCGGCTTAACCTGGCCGATCGCATAGCGGAAGGGCCCCTTGAGCTGATCCCACCCGCGCTCCCGCTCTCGCTCGTAAAGGTCGATCGAGTTAGCCTGCACCCGCGCCAGCCGCCGGAGCGTCGGCAGCTTGTCGTCGCGCTCCTCGACTCCCTGAACGCTCACCGGCATCAGGAGCGCAAACCTCGCATCGTTCCGCTTCCACTGGTTCGTCGCCGTGTCCTGCGCGAAAACCAGCTTCCCGCCGCGCTTCACGAACGCTTCGATCGCGGTCACCTGGTCGGGCGAGAGCTTCATCGGGTCGGCGTCGTCCCAGAGGAGTACGTCGATCGCGTCGTACCCGCGGACGTCGTCGGGCAGCTCCGTGCCGATCCGCTGGGTCATGATCCACAACACGTCTTCGGTGAGGCCGACCACGCCGCGGTACTCGTCAAAGTTCGGCCGGCTGTGATCGTACACCGCCAGGACCGTCTTCTGACCGCGCGACGCCGCGCTCGAGCTCAGCCCGCTGGCGGCGTTGAGCGCGTCCGCCGAGGTCAGGGTCTGCGTGATCGGCAGCTTGACCAGCTCCTTGCCGGTGTCGGTGCAGAGGCGGACCTTGATGATCTCGCTGAGGTCGCGCGGGCTCAGGTTCTGCCCGATGCCCCCCTTGTCGGTCGAACGGTTGGGCTGCGGGATGAAGTACATCCAGAACCGCTGGTCCGTCACCGGTCCACTGGGACTGTTGCCGGTCAGGTTGATCTGGCGAGTGAAGATGACCTGATCCTGATCGAGGTCCTCCTGGACTACTTCGATGCGACCGTTGAAGGTCCCGCCGGTGGTCGGTGTGAGGCGGATGACCATCGGCGTCCAGCACCCCGGCCGATAAGCGCCGCCGAACCCGATGCTCTCGACCTCCCCGCGCGCCTGGGCGAACGCGACGGTCGATAAACACAGGCAAAGGAACCCCGCCAATAGAAAACGCATCGAGCGATCAATCTATTCTGCGAACCGCCAAAGGTCAATGAAATCGGATCGCCGGCGGGAATCGCTCGAGCTTTCCTTTGACCTGCAAGATCCGCGCACGACTCCGTCTGGCAGATCACCGCGCGATGCCTGACCAACGCCTCTACTTATGCCCTTCCGGCGGCTTGTCCCCCAGGTACTTCTCCGTCACCGCGCGAGCGAGGTCCACGTCGTTGATGTTCGCCAGCGTGCAAAGCCACGCGAGCACGTCCGCGAACTCCTCCTCCAGGTTCGCCCGGTCGTCCCCGCGCGCCAGCGCGTGAGACAGCTCGCCGACCTCCTCGACGAACCACATGAAGGTCTTGGGCGTCCCGCGGGCGCGGTCCGTCGCCTCGTACCGCTCGGCGATATGCTTCTGAAATTCGGAAATCTTGAGATCGTCGGTCTGCATTGGCGGCAATTGTACCGCCGTGTTCAGGGCCTGGCGCGATGCACCCGCACCGTCCCCGGAACGCCCTTCAGCTCCCGGGGGCCCAGGTCTTCCGACGTGACCTCGGCCGAATGGATCGCGTGACGCGTGGCGTCGCTGAAGAGCACCTCGCCCGCATCGGCGATCGCCTGAAGCCGCGCGGCGACGTTAACCGCCGGACCGTACACGTCGTCGGCCTCCAGCGTCACCTCCCCCGTGGTGATGCCGATCCGCAGTTCGATGCCGGCGCGGCGGGCGTCCGACTGGATCGCCAGCGCCGCCAGCACCGCGTTGGTGGCGCTGTCGAAGGTCACGATCAGACCATCTCCCATCGTCTTGACGATCCGGCCGTCGTGCGGCGCGATCGCCCGTTCCACCACGGTCCGCTGACGCCGCAGCAAAGCCAGCAGCCGGGCGCGCGACAGCGTCGCCGCCTGCCCGGTAAAATCCTTCAGATCGGCGAACAGCACGCTCAGTGTACGGCTGGGCGGGGTCATCTCCGTCGGTGGATCTTCCTCCCATTCCCCTGCGGCGATCATCGCGGCCTTGTGCCGCGAGAGGACCCGCCGCCTCACTCGAACGATCGCCAGGATGTAGCACCCCAGTCCGGCGAGCGTGATCAGGACAACCGAGCGGCCGTTGAACAGCATCGAGCTGCTGAATCCCCGGAATTGGTAGCTTCCCAGATCCGCCTTGGCGATTGCGACGAATTCCCTCCAGCTCGCCGGCGGAATCCCGCGAAACTCCTTCAGCAGCGTGACCAGCTCGCCGGCCTCCTTTCGCACCGCGGGGTTGGCCGTATCGAGCCTCGCCTCCTCCTTCATCCATTTCAAAAGTTCCGCTTCGTCGAACACCGTGGTCCAGGTCCAGCTCGACCCGCGCGTCACCTCATACGCCATCTTCAGACCGGGCAGGTCCACGCGCATCGTGTGTGGCAACCCGTCGCCCCCGACGACCGTCGCCTCGACCGTCACGTTCTTCTGATGTTCGTCGTAATCCGTCGCCCACATCTGCAGCGTGCGAAAATCCACGGCCAGATCCAGGCGAGCAAACGCCTTCGATTGGGGCGCGAACGAGTTGACGTAGTGCTCGGTCGTCCACCTCGGCGTGGAGAAGAAGAAGACGGTGATCGCCAGCGCGGTCAACGCGCCCATCAGGATGAACGTTCTGGCCAGGCGAAGGCGATCGCCCCGCGGAAGGTCGCGCATCCCAAACCGGCCCCTGCGTC
>DATBFY010000783.1:0-5771 GCA_036558265.1 Tepidisphaeraceae bacterium
TTGGTAGTCAGCCCCAGGAAGTAAACCTGGATCTGCGGCGCCACCCGGTTGATCACGCCCAGCGCAAAATCGAGGAGGAACACCACGATCACCGCCGGCGCCGCCATCCGGAAGGCCAGCAGGAAGAGGTCACCCACCAGCCCGATCGCCTCGCTCGTCGCGGCGGGACCCACCAGGCTTGTCGGGATCAGTTGCCGCGGGCCCAGCAGGATAAAACTGTCCGCCAGCGCCCGCATCAGGATCTGCACGCCCCCGATGCTCAAAAACAGCACCAGGGCCAACTGGGTAAAGAACACGGCCAGGATCGATTGCTGGTTCTGGGTCATCGGATCGAGCACGTTTGCCAGCGTCGCCCCGCGCGACAGGTCGATCAGCGCCCCCACCGCGCTGAGCGTCTCGAACAGGATCAGCACGAACAACGAAAGAGTCATCCCGACCACCGCCTCCTTCGCCAGCAGCACGCCGTACTCGCCCGGGGCAATGACTTGTTCGAAACTCGGATAGAACGCCGGCAGGAGCGCGACCGCAAAGAGGAATGCCAGGCCGAAGCGGAACCGCCTCGGCACGGTCTGCCCACCGAAAACCGGGGTAAAGACGATCACCGGCAGCAGGCGCGCAAAGAGCAGCGAGCCGATCTGGGCTGCGCCCTTAAGCCCCGGGATCTCCAGGAAGCGTCGAAATTCGTCCATGGCCAGGTGCGTCCCAAGCGACCCCCCTGCCGCCGCCGCCGCCGCGTCAGCGGCCGACCTCGCTGATGCTCTCGATCAGCAGGATGGAGAACTGGGTCAGTTGCTGGAGCATCCAGGCCCCCCCGATGGCCAGAACCACGAACGTGGCGATGATCTTGGGGACAAACGTAAGCGTCTGTTCCTGGATCTGCGTCGCCGCCTGGAAGAGGCTGACGAGCAACCCCACCAGCATCGCCGCCAGCACGGGCAGGGCGCTCAAGACCAGCGTCAGCAGCAGCGCCTCGCGTCCGATGTGCAGTACCGCGTCTGAATCCATGAGAGTGGCCTCCCATCACGTGTAGCCGAGCACCAGCCCCCGCATGATCAGCCGCCACCCGTCCACCAGAACGAAGAGCAGCAGTTTGAGGGGCATCGAAACCGTCACCGGCGACATCATCTGCATCCCCATGGCCATCAACACGTTGCTGACGACCAGGTCGATCACCAGGAACGGCACAAAGAGCAGAAAGCCGATCTGGAACGCCTCGGTCAACTGGCTGAGCATGAAGGCCGGCGTGAGAACCGTCAGGTCATCGCTCAACTGGCGAAAGAGGGGGTCGGAGAGGTCGGCTGGAGGGACTTTGGGATCGCGATTGCTCGCCTGCAATCGAACCCGCAAGTCTTCAAAAAGGCGAATGTTCTGCGGGTGGCTGTGACGCTCGAGGAACTCGCGCATCGGCCCCTCGGCGGCGACGGTGGCGCGGCGGACGGTCTCGCCGGTGGTCGGGGCAGGGGCATTTGCAGCACGCGGGGGCTCGTTCACGTAATTGCCGTAAATCTTCATCGCCACCGGCGACATGATGTGCACGGTCAGGATCAGCGCCAGTCCCGTGATAACCGTGTTCGGCGGGATCTGCTGGGTGCCCAATGCGTGCCGGAGGATCCCCCCGACCACCACCAGCTTGGCAAACGACGTCACCATGGTCAGGACAAACGGAGCCAAAGCCATGGCCGCCAGCAGGAAAAGCCAGAACGCCAGCCCCGAGGAAGTTGCGGCGGCGGTATCGGGAGCGGCGGGCGTCGCCGGTTGTCCGGCGGCCTGGGCGAGCGGGATAAGGAGGGCGACGATCATCGATCGCCTCGTCTGCTTTGCGCGTAGGGTGGCAACAGCGACAGCGCGACAACCCGATCGGACGGCTGCGACGATACCGCCGCCCGGCGCGGGGGGCAAGAAATAACCGGCTGCCGCGATGCGCGCGGCACGGCTGGCGAGGGGTTATCGCAGGGGTTGGGAAATCGTTGCGTCGAAATCTTCGGCGTCCGGTTCTCTTCCGCTGGCACATGTGCCCGCCCCAGATTTAATTGCCAACCCTTGCGGCGACGGGTACAAGGGTTGGGTCGGCCTAGGGGGGACGCTATGACCCTGCATTCGGTCGCACATGCCGGGGCCGGTGAGACGCGGCGGATGCTGCTGCGGGTCGGGCACGCCGCGATGGAGACCCTCTCGGTCCCGCTGACGCGCACGCGGATGGTGCTCGGGCGGGCGCAGGACGTGGACCTGCCGCTGGACAGTCACAAGGTGTCGCGGCGGCACGCGGAGTTGATCAAGGACCCGTTCGACCGATGGTGGGTGCGGGACCTGGCGAGCCGGAACGGGACGCGGGTGAACGGGTCGCGGGTGGCCGAGTCACTCCTGCAACCGGGGGACGTCCTGGAGGTGGGCGACTTCGTGCTGACGCTGCAGGCGACGGTGTCGCAGCTTGACGCGCGGGTCAGCCAGACGGATGCACAGGTGTCGATCTTCGATGAGGGGGCGGGTGGCGGCGGCGCGTCGCTGGCGGGAGAGCGGGTCAGCCGGCTTCGCGAGTTCGCCGCGGTGGGAAAGCCGCAGATCGGTCATGCTCACCTGGCCGCGGTGGTTGAGTTCGGTCACGCGCTGAACGTGACGCAGGACGCCACCGAGCGGCTGCGCAGGCTTTGCGCGCTGATGCTCAGCGACACGTTCCGCGGGCGTTCGGTGACCCTGCTGCGGGTGCCGCGGGATCGTCCGGAGGGGGCACAGGTGATCTTCGGCCCCCAGCGCGCGGAGCCGGCATTGGATACGGAGCCGCCGCCGATCTCGGCAAGCGTGCTGCGGGCGGTCTGCGCGACCCCCGAGGCGGTCCTGGCGACCAACGTGTCCGCGGGGCCGGACAAGGTGCTCCTGTCGATGCCGGTGGACCAGATGGCGCTGAGCGTGGTGGCCGTGCCCTTGGGATACGACGAGCGTGCGGCGGACGTGCTCTATATGGCCTTCGCCCCCGAGTGCGGACACAACGACTGGCTGGCACTGGTGGATCTTGCGGTGCGTCAGTATTTGCAGGCCGAGTCGGTCTGGCAGAACGTTGGGAAGATCAAGGAGTACGCGGCGATCCAGAGGGAGTTGGAGAGGGCGCAGGAGATCCAACAGCGACTGATCCCGCGGCGCGTGCGGATCACCGGCGTCGACGCCGCAATCGGTTTTCGACCATGCCTGTGGGTGGGCGGGGACTACGCGGATATCGTGCCGATGGCGGACGGTCGCGTGCTGCTGGCGGTGGCGGACGTTTGCGGTAAAGGATTGTCGGCGGCGCTGGTGGCGTCGAGCCTGCACACCATGGTCCACGCGGCAGTTCGCGCCGGGGAGAGCCTGGTGGAGCTGATGGGCGCGCTGAACGAGTACTTCCGGGTAGACCTGGGGATCGAATCGTTCGCAACGATGCTGTGCGTCGCGCTGGACCCGGCCACCGGGGCGTGCGAGAGCGCGTGCGCCGGGCACCCGCCGGGGTTGATCGTCGATCGCAAGGCGAAGGTGCGGCCGCTCCAGGTGGATCTGAACTGCCCCCTGGGCGTGGAGGCGGTGCCAATCCGCACGGCGCGGGATCGGCTGGGCGCGGGCGAACTGCTGGCGCTGTTTACGGACGGGGTGACGGAGCTGGCGAACGATGCGAACGAGATGCTGGGATCGGCGGGTCTGGGCGACGGGCTGGGGACGTTGTACGCCGCGGGTCCGGACGGGCCGGTGTCGGAGCTGGTGGAGCAGATGAACTGCTGCCTGGATCGGTACGAGGGGAGCGGCGGGATCGCCAACGACGACCGGACCTTCCTGTTGGCGCGGCTTCGCGGCGGGGCGGGGGGCGGCGGCGGCGGCGGGGCTGAGGGCCGATAATCCCCAACGGAAAGGAGAGTGCGAACCGCGGTCAGGCCGATATTATCAAAACACTCGAATTTTGCGTTTGATTGACCGTCCGCATTAGATTTGACGTCCACGTGTTCGCCATTTTCAGGAAGGAGACTACCAATGTCGCTACGTCACGTGTTGATGGGCCTGGCCGGGGGTGTACTTCTGGCCGGGGCGGCAACGGGGGCTTGTGCGTCGGAGGACGAAGGATTGGCGGCGCCGCCGCCGGCGCCGGGCACGCAGACCGGGATCGATCCCGGTGCGCTGAGCCTGACGGCACCGGCGGAGGTGCTGCGGCTGCAGGCGGCGGGGCGGGACCCGCTGATGGCACTTTTAGATAAAATGGGGTGGGCCAAAGCGCTGGACGATGCGGGGATCACGCTGTTCGGGGCGATCCAGGCGTCGTACACGTATAACCTCTCGAACCCGCACCAGGATCACCCGCCGGACCCGACGGACCGGATCCAGTTGCGCATGTTCGACCACCACCACGCGCGGGCGGCGATCAACCGGATCGACCTGTACGCGCAGCGGCCGGTGGATTACCACGCGGGCAAGTGGGACGTGGGTGGGCTGGCGGAGGTGCAGTACGGCATCGACGCGGCGATGATGCACTCGAACGGTCTGTTCGATTACGACTACTATCACAACCACGCGGAACCGGAATACCAGTTCGACGTGACGCAGGCGTTCGTGGATCTGGCGGTGCCGGTGGGGCGCGGGCTGCGTATCCGCGCAGGGAAGTTCGCGACGATTCTTGGGTACGAGTCGTGCGATCCGATCCACACGCAGGCGGTGCAGTTCTATTCGCGGTCGTTCATCCTGAGCTTCGGCATCCCGATGTACCAGACCGGAGCATACGCGACCTACGACGTCAATGACAACCTGACGATCAACGCGGGCATTACCCGCGGCTGGGAGCAGTCGCTGTCGGACAACAACGCGGCGATCGACTTCCTGGGGAGCGTGAACTGGGTGATCAACGACCGGTTCACGGCGTACTTCGGGGCGTCGGTGGGGCCGCAGTTGCCGGACGACAGCTCGCACTACCGGACGCTGCTGGAGGGGATCCTGTTCTTCACACCTGACCCGCGCGGGCCCTGGTCGTTCGCGTTGGACGGGATCGTGGGCTTCGAGGACAACGAGATCGGGCCGAACTCGTCGACATCGTCGGGGTATCTGGAGCAACACGTGTCGGGGAGCAGCGCGGACCTCACACCGAACGATCGGACGCCGGTGGGCGAGACGTTCTGGGCGGGTATCGCGGGGTTCGGCGGCTACCGGGTGAGCGAGAACTTCAAGCTCAAGGGCCGCGCCGAATGGTTCCACGACGAGGACGGGTCGCGGTTCCGCGTGCCGACGGAGAACGCGGTGTTCACGGCGGGCGTGATGAACGACCCGTGGGTGACGCTGGGACGTCCGTACAACGTGTTCGAGTTCACGTTCGGCGCGGACTGGCACCCGTTCCCGCACGATGCGCGGACGCTCCTGGTGCGACCGGAAGTGCGCGTGGACTACGCGGACCGGCAGATCTTCGCCAACGGCAACGACAACTTCCAGGTGACGCTGGCGGTGGACGCGATCTTCCGGTTCTGAACGGGCGGCGAGGTTGGTTTGCGTGAGATGATACGGGTCGGCAGCGCTGGACACATGTGTCCCGTGCTGCCGACCCCGTTGTTTTGTCCAACGGACCGGTCAACAGTGATAGCGGAACGTGGGCCATTTGCCGACGACCGCCCGGTTGCGCGCGTGCGAGCCGGAGTCGGACTCAGCGTTGCCAGTCTGAATTCGGAGAATGGGGTTACGTCTGTGGAGCGATGATCGTTCAGCGTGGCCCGTGGAGGATCGGACCGCCGCCGGCGTTGGCACCGGGCAACATATCCTGGAGCCGGCCGCGTGCGGCG
>DATBFY010000784.1:0-4249 GCA_036558265.1 Tepidisphaeraceae bacterium
GAACGATCGTGGCAAACCCGGTGAACATCAACAACGTGCTGGACGAGGCGATGGGCGGCGTCGGCGGCAATCCAAAGGCTGCCGGCAAGGCCAAGGGTGGTACGGCGGTCGCGCCCGCGGCGCCGGCGCCCACGCCGACGGCCAAGCCGAGCAACCCCGGCGTGGAGAAGCCGCAGCGGCCGCAGATCAACCCGCCGGGCAAGGACGGGGTGAAGCTGGTGGCGCCGGGGACGGCGCCGATCGGGCCGCGGCTGGCGGGTGCGCACGCGTGCGAGGCGATCCACGCGGACAAGCGTGACCTGTTGACGGCGCACGGCCGGACGAGCCTGCGCGGGGCGCTCTTGGCGCACGCGACGCTGAGCGCGATCAGCGCGGAAGGCATTGAGTCGAGCGACGTGCTGAAGGTGAACGAGCTGGTGCTGACGGGCCTCCGGTTCCTGTCGCCGGTGCCGCTGCGGCCGGGGACGGTGCGGTTTTTGCGGACGACGGGGAGCGAGGACGCGAAACTGTCGTCGGCGATCCGGGTGGTCTCGACGAAGGTTCGCCCGGACGGGCAGTTTGACGTGACGGCGGAATTTTATTGATTGATTGATCGATCGATCGACAATCCAAATGGAAGCACATACCCCGCGCCTGGACGGCGCGGGTTTTTTCATGTTTATCGCAAGTTTCTTACCCGATGCTCGAATGACCAGGGGACCCGGGCGTTGTTGTGCTTGACGGTCGGAGTAGGGCGCGCGAAGAATTGTTCTGGGGGTTACGCCTTTTCATGGATGCCGCCAGGCGGGCGGCAAAGGAGCAGTCGCAATGAGGTTCGGGTACTCGATCGCAGGGGTGTTTGCGGTTCTCGCGCTCTCGTGTACGCAGGGGCAGCCGAACCCGCCGAGCGGCGCGACGGAAACGCATGGGCACGTTGCGGCCGCGGCGAACACGGCGGCACACGCGGTCGTGCGGCCGGACGAGGTGAAATGGTCGGACGCGCCGCCGTCGCTGCCGGCGGGGGCGAAGACGGCGGTCCTGGAGGGTGACCCGTCGCGCGAGGGGTTCTTCGTGATGCGGGCGATGCTGCCGGCCAATTATCGCATCGCGCCGCACTGGCATCCGACGACCGAGCGGATCACGGTGCTCTCGGGGACGATGTACCTGGGGATGGGCGAACGGTTCGACCCCGCGGCGGGGCAAGCGCTGCCGGCCGGAACGTACGCGACGATGCCGGCGGGGATGCGGCACTTCGCCTACACCAAGGGTGAGGCGGTGATCCAGATCGGGACGATGGGGCCGTGGGAGATCACGTACGTGAACGCGGCGGACGATCCGCGGCAGCAGAAGCGGTAGCGACGATGTGGGATTCGCCGGCGCGCGAGCGGCCCGTCGCCCATGCCAATCAAGCGATTTGGGCGGCGACCGTGTCGTGGGCCTCGATTGTGCCGCCCTGCAGTTTTGGCCGCAGGTACTCGGCGGTGTGACTCGCCTCGGCTTCGCAGATCTGCTCGGGGGTTCCGGTGGCAATGACGCGCCCACCGCCGTCGCCGCCTTCGGGGCCCATGTCGATGATCCAGTCGGCGCACTTGACCACGTCGAGATTGTGCTCGATCACCAGCACGGTGTTGCCCATGTCCGCCAGGCGGTTCAGGACGTTCAGGAGGTTGTGGATGTCGGCAAAGTGCAGGCCCGTCGTCGGCTCATCCAGAACGTAGAGCGTGTGCCCGGTGGCGGTCTTGCCCAACTCGCCGGCGAGCTTGACGCGCTGCGCCTCGCCGCCGGAGAGCTGCGTGCTGGGCTGGCCAAGCTTCACGTAACCCAGTCCGACGTCATTGAGCGCCTGGAGCATCTGGCGGATCTTGGGGAAGTTGTCGAAGAACGCCAGGGCGTCCTCGACGGTCATGTCGAGCACGTCGGCAATGCTTTTGCCGCGGTAGTGGATCTCCAGCGTTTCGGCATTGTAGCGCTTGCCGTGGCAGACCTCGCACTGCACGTACACATCCGGCAGGAAGTGCATCTCGATCAGCTTGGTGCCCTGTCCCTGGCAGGCCTCGCAGCGGCCGCCCTTGACGTTGAAGCTGAAGCGGCCGACCTCGTAGCCGCGGACCTTGGCCTCGCGGGTGAGGGCGAAAACCTTGCGGATCTCATCGAACACGCCGGTGTAGGTGGCCGGGTTTGAGCGCGGCGTGCGGCCGATCGGCGACTGGTCGATCTCGATGACCTTGTCGATCTTCTGCGTGCCGGCGACCGCCTTGTGCTCCCCCGCCTTGACCTTTGAGCCGTAAATCTTGCGCTTGAGCGCGGGCAGGAGCGTCTGGTTGACCAGCGTCGATTTGCCCGAGCCGGATACGCCGGTGACCAGTACCAGTCCGCCCAGCGGGATGCGGACGTCAATGTTCTTGAGGTTGTTCTCGCGGCAGCCCTTGAGTTCGAGGCAGTTCTTGTCGGGGTCCATCGGGCGGCGGGTGCGCGGCGTGTGGATGGCGAGCTCGCCGGTGATGTACTTGATGGTGGAGGACTTTTCCGGATTGCCGATTGTGGATTGCAGATTGCGGATTGAGGGTTTCAGGAGCGCTTTGAGGGGACCGGCGCAGACGACGTTGCCGCCGTGGGCGCCCGCGCCGGGGCCGATGTCCACCAGGTAATCGGCCGAGCGGATGCAGTCCTCGTCGTGTTCGACCATCAGCACCGTATTGCCCAGGTCGCGCAGGCGCAGGAGCGTGCGGATCAGGCGGTTGTTGTCGCGCTGATGCAGGCCGATCGTCGGCTCGTCCAGCACGTAGCAGACGCCGACCAGGCCGCTGCCCACCTGCGTCGCCAGGCGGATGCGCTGCGCCTCGCCGCCGGACAGGCTTCCGGTCTTGCGGTCGAGCGTGAGGTAACCCAGGCCCACGTCCACCATGAAGCCCAGGCGCGCCTTGATCTCGCGGACGATGGGCTCGGCGATCTTCTCGCCCTCGACGGAGAGCTTCAGATTCTCAAAGAACGCCTTGGCCCGCTCCACCGAAAGCCTGGTCACGTCGTGAATGGACGATCCCGGCAGTGTCACGGTCGTGGACCCGTTGCCCGTAGCACGGGCGCCTCGCCCGTGATTCTTTCCGTTCCGGGCCGTGCCGGACGCCTCCATGCTTTCGTTGCTCCTCACGGGCGGGGCGCCCGTGCTACGGAGCTCTTGCAAGTCCGCGTGCAACCGCACGGCCATGGCTTCCTTTTTCAACCGCGTGCCGCAGCACAGCTCGCAAGGCTGCTCGCTCATGTACTGGTGCAGGCGAGCCTTCACCCATTCGCTCTCGGTGTTCTCGAACCGCCGCTGGAGGTTGGGAATGACCCCTTCGAACCACGTGCCCGTGCCATTGTCCCCCTTGTCGTCCGTGCCGTACATCAGGATGTCCTTGACCTTCCTGGGGATGTCCTTGTAGGGCTGGCTGTAGGCGGCGCCGAAGTCTCGGCAGAAGGTGCGCAGGACACGGGCGTAGTAGATGTTCATCCGCTTGCCGTTCTTGCGCCAGCCTTCGATCGCGCCGTTTTCCAGCGACAGGCTCTCGTCCGGCACGACCATCTCGGGGTCGAACTCGAAAACGGTCCCCAGCCCGTGGCACTCCGGGCACGCCCCGTGCGGCGAGTTGAAGCTGAACAGCCGCGGCTCGAGCTCGGGCAGGCTCACCTCTGGGTGCTGCGGGCAGGCGAATTTTTCCGAGAAGACCTGATCCACCCAGACCCCCTTCTCGTCCTGCGTGGCGATGATCGCCAGGCCCTGCGAGAGCTTGAGGGCCGTCTCGATCGAGTCGGCGATGCGGCTGCGCACCTCGGGCTTGACGATGATGCGGTCCACGACGGCCTCGATGTGGTGGACGAACGTCTTCTTCAGCGTCGGGAACTGGGCGGGGGTAGAAAGTTCGAGGATCGCGCCGTCCACGCGGGCGCGGACGAACCCCTGCTTGTGCAGCGCGGGGAAGATGTCCTTGTGCTCGCCCTTCTGCCCGCGCACGAGCGGCGAAAGGATCATCACCTTCGTGCCGGTTTCGGATTTCATCACCGCGTCGACGATCTGGCTCGGCTGCTGCGCGCTGATCTCCCGCCCGCAGACCCAGCAGTGCGGCGTCCCCGCGCGGGCGAAGAGCACGCGCAGGTAGTCGTAAATCTCCGTCGTCGTCGCGACCGTCGACCGCGGGTTGCTGCTCGCGCTCCGCTGCTCGATGGCGATGGTGGGGGGCAACCCCTCGATCTCGTCGACCTCCGGCTTCTGAAGCTGGTCGAGGAACTGCCG
>DATBFY010000785.1:0-35531 GCA_036558265.1 Tepidisphaeraceae bacterium
TGGCCGCCCGACAGCTCGGCGGGGCGGCGGTGCACGAAGTCCGTCAGCCCGACCCGGCGCAGCGCCTCGCGGCCGCGCTCCTCGATGTCCTTCTTCGGCTGCTTCGCGAACGACGCGGGGATCGTGACGTTCCTCAGCACGTCGAGGTGCTCGAGCAGGTTGAACGCCTGGAACACGAACCCGATGTTCTGGCCGCGGAACCGCGTCTTGCGCCGCTGCCCCATCGCCATCAAATCCTCCCCCAGCACCCGGCAATCCCCGCTGTCCTGGTCCAGGATCCCTGCGATCACCGAGATCAGCGTTGTCTTCCCGCACCCCGACGGCCCCACGAGCATCAGCAGCTCCCCCTTATAAACGTCCAGGTCGATCCCCCGCAGCGCCATCACCTTCGCCGACCCCGTGCCATAACTCTTCACCACGTTCCGGCAGTGTACCGCCACATTCGCCGGCAACTCCGTGACGGCCTTGGGGTTCTCCTCGTATTGAAGCACGTTCGTTCGCATCCACCACCACTGACAACTAACAACTGACAACTGACAACTGACAACTATCCCTTGAACACGATCGCCGGCTCCAGCTTCATCACCTTCCGGATGCTGATCAGCGAAGCGATCACGCAGATGAGGATCACCGCCACGGCCGTCACCACCAGCAACTGCCACGGCAGCAAGAACGACAGCTCCGTCTTCCCCGCCGCCTGCCCGATGAACGCCGCGATCCCCACGCCCAGCCCATACCCGATCGTCCCCACCACCAGCGCCTGCAACAGGATCATCCGCAACAGCAAGCCATTGCTCGCCCCCATCGCCTTGAGCGCGCCGAAGTGCCTCAGGTTGTCCAGCGTGAAGTTGTAAAACGTCTGCCCCGCGATCGCCGTCCCCACCAAAAATCCCAGCACCACTGCGATCCCGAAGTTGATCGGGATCCCCGTGTTCCGCATGAAGTAATCCACCGTCTTCTGCTCGAAGCCCTTCTGCGTCAGCGCCATCAATCCCGTCGTCTTTCTGATCCGCGCACACAGCTCAGCCACGTTCACCCCCGGCTTCGCCTTCACCAGCACGAACGACAGCAGCTTCCGCTCCTTCGGCGCGAACGTCGTCGCCCGGCTGTACGTCGTGTACACCACCGGCTGCGACTGGAACGTCCGCGACACCCGGCAGAAACCCACCACGATCGCGCGGTGGTCGTTCAGCTCCAGCGTGTCCCCCACCTTCAGCGGGATCTTCCGCCCGTCCGGCCCCACCTTCGCCAGCTTGTCCGTCGTCGCGTACTCGTCCACGATCACCGCGTCCGAACGCCGCAGGTCCGCCAGCCGACCCACCGTCACCTGCGGCGGCCCGCCGATCAGCGTCGCGTCGTCCAGCCCCAGCACCACGCACGTCTGGAACTCGCCGCTGTCCAGCCGAGCCTTCAGCAGCCCCTTGTACAGCGGCGTCGCCCATTCCACCCCGTCCACGCCCCGCACCCGCAGCAGCTCCGTATCCTGCAGCGGCTTGATGTCGTCGATAAACTGCACCTTCGGATCCATCACCCAGATGTCCGGCAACCCCAGGTCCGAGATCGACCCGAACGTCCGCGCCATCAAACCCACGAAGATCCCGAGTTGCTGCGTGATCAGCAGCGACGCGAACGTGATCCCCATCACGATCCCCAGATACTTCGCCCGATCCCCCACCAGCATCTTGAACGCCACCGAGTTCATCGCCCGCCGCCTTTCTCCCGCGCGATGTCCTTGATGCCCGCCAATACGACCCGCGTGATGTGCTCCGCGATCCGCGGCGCCTCACGCATTCCCGGCATCCCCCCCGGCGACAACCTCGCCATCACCGGCCGCCCGAAGTGAAAGAACAGGCACTGCCCCACCACGCTGTAGCAGCACATGCGAACCGTCTCCTCGTCCGCCCCCTCACCCCCCAGCAGCTCCAGCACGATCTCCCGCAGGTGAATGAAGTGCGGCTTGATCTGTTCGTGAACCAGCACGTCCATCGCTGCCGTCGGCTCCGCCAGTTCCCGGCTCATGATCTTCGCATGCCACGCCGGCCGCCCCGGATCCAGAATCCGGCTCAGAAACGACATGACGAACGCCCGCAACCGCTCCGCCGCCGGCGCACCCGCCGGCAGGCCCAGGCCAGGCGGGTACTTCAGGATCGCGCACGCATGAGCATACTTGAGCGCCTCCGCATAAAGCCGCTCCTTGTCGCCGAAATGATAATTCACCGCAGCCACGTTCGCCCCGGCGCGGGCACAGATCTCCCGCACCGTCGCCGCCCGGAACCCCTGCTCGGCGAACACCTCCCCCGCGGCCTCGATCAATCGCTGCCGCGTCGCCTCGGTCGTTTGTTCGCTCTCGCGGATCTGCATTTAAAACGTCCGTTTCAATCAAAAGTTTAAAACCATTGTTTAAGCCAAGTCAAGCCGATTTCTGCAAACGCCTTGACATTTCCATATAAGTTAGGTATAACTTAGGGTATGGCAGGGGGCTCCATGCACGAAAACTTCGGCCGCGCCGGATTCGCTCCTCGGTCATCTCTGCTCAGTGCTTCCCCTATAGCCTGCTACAAAACGCTACAATTTGCTACAACTCCGCCGATTTGCTTCCCCGCCCCGCCGCTTCCCCGCCATTCAACCCCGCACTAGAATCGCCGTCCGCACCCTCGGGAGCCCTCCACATGATGAACCGTGAAAAGATGGCCTGGCTGGTGAGCGTCCTGCTCATCGCCCTCCTCGCCTTCCACCTCCCCGGCACGATGGCCCAGCGGGAGAGTGACTACACCTTCGTCCGACGCCTGGTGGACATCCACCGCCAGATCGCCAACAACTACGTCGAAGCCATCGATGACCAGAAGCTCGAGCAGGGCGCCCTCGAGGGGATGTTCAACCAGCTCGACCCCTTCTCCATGTACGTCCCGCCCGCCAGGCAGCAGGAATTCGACCGCATGCTCGACGGCTCCTTCGAGGGCGTCGGCATCCAGCTCAACCAGGACGAGAAGACCAAGGAGGTCGAGGTCATCACCCCCATCGAAGGCAGCCCGGCGTTCAAGGCCGGCGTCTTCGCCGGCGACATCATCCTCAAGGTCGATGGCAAGTCGATCGCCGGGATGAACATCCAGGACGTCACGAAGCTCATCAAGGGCAAGGTCGGCACCGAGGTCACCCTGCGCGTCCGCCACACCAACGGCGACGAGGCGGACCTCACCATGAAGCGCGAGGAGATCGTCGTCTCCACCGTCAAGGGCTTCAAACGCCAGCAGAACGGCGACTGGGACTGGTACGTCACCCACGACCCGAAAATCGGCTACATCCGCATCACCCAGTTCACTCCCGACACCGCCGAACGCGTCAAGGACGCCCTGGCCGGTGGCAAGAACGGCTGGAAGGGAATGCTCGCCGACGGCATGAAAGGGCTGATCCTCGACCTGCGCTTCGACCCCGGCGGGCGCCTCGACCAGGCCGTGCAACTCGTGGACCTGTTCATCGAGAAGGGTGTGATCGTCTCCACCAAGGGACGCAACCGCCCCGAAAACGTCATCACCGCCACCCAGGCCGGCACCCTCCCGTACTTCCCCATGGTCGTGCTCGTGAACGAGCACTCAGCCTCCGCCAGCGAGATCGTCGCCGGCAGCCTCATGGACAACCAGCGCGCCTTGGTGCTGGGCGAGCGCACGTACGGCAAGGGCTCGGTGCAGGAGCTGATCAACCTCGACGGCAACCAGGGCGAGCTGAAGCTGACCGTCGCCTACTACTACCTGCCCAGCGGCCGCCTGGTCCACCGCAAGAAGGATGCGACCGACTGGGGCGTGGACCCGCAGATCCCCGTCCCCATGAACGAGGACGCCGAGAAGAAGGTTATGATGGAGCTCGATCAGCACGAGCGGTTCCTGCCGCCGCTGCCCAAACCGGGCACCACGCGCCCGGCGACGGGGACCACGACCCAGGCCGTTTCCGCCGACATCCAGCTCCAGCGCGCCGTGGAGGCCATCGTCGGCCTGGTCGTCCTCCAGAACGCCAAGACCGTCGGCCCCGGCAGCCCGCCCGCCAACGTCACCGCGCGCCCGGCCACCAAGGTCCCGCCGACGCCCGACTCGATCGACCCGTCAAACGTGCAGCCGGCGCCGAGGCCCACGACTTCGCCCACCAGCCGACCGGCGGCGACGAGGCCGGCGAACCTCAATAAGTAGGACATGACAGGGGGCTGATATGCGCATCCTGGCGATCGAATCGACCTGCGACGAGACCGGTGCCTCGGTTGTCGAGGGCGGCCGCCGCGTCCTCTCCAACGTCGTCGCCTCGCAGGTCGAGCTGCACGCCAGGTACCGCGGAGTCGTCCCCGAGATCGCCAGCCGCGCCCACATCGAAAACCTCCTCCCCGTCCTCCGCGAATCGCTCTCTCAAGCCGCTTGCGGCTTCGCGGATCTCGACGCCATCGCGGTCGCCCATCGCCCGGGCCTGATCGGCAGCCTCCTGATCGGCGTCACCGCCGCCAAGTCGCTGGCCTGGTCCCTCGCCAGGCCCCTGATCGGCGTGGATCACGTCCACGCGCACCTTTACAGTGTGATGCTGGAAGACAGAAGTGAGAAGCGACAAGCGCGAAGCGAGAAATCCGACTCCTCATCCCCTCACCCCCTCATCCCCTCATCCTTTCCGGCAGTCGGCCTGGTCTGCTCCGGCGGTCACACCGCGCTCTATCACCTCAAGGACTGGCTGGACGTCCGACTCATCGGCACGACGATCGACGACGCCGTCGGCGAGGCATACGACAAGGTCGCCGCGCTGCTGGGCCTGGGCTACCCCGGCGGTCCGATCCTCGACCGCCTGGCACAGGGTGGCGACCCCAAGGCGATCGACTTCCCTCGCAGCCTGCTCGGCCGCGATTCGCTGGACTTCTCCTTCTCGGGCCTCAAGACTGCCGTCCTCTACAACGTCCACGGCGTCCCCAGTAAAGATCACAAACCCCCGTCAACGCCACCAAAGCTGAGCGAGCAGCGCCTGGCCGACATCGCCGCCAGCTTTCAGGCAGCCTGCATCGACGTGATCAGCAAAAAGATCAGGCGCGCGATCAAGAAGACCGGCGCCAAGAGCGTGATCATCGGCGGCGGCGTCTCCGCCAACCGGGGCGTGCGCGCCGCGCTCGCCAACTTCTCCCTCCCCGTCTTCTTCCCGGCGATGGAGTACTGCACCGACAACGCCGCCATGTCCGCGGGCCTGGCGCACCTCTACCTCCAGGCCCACCAGACCAGCCCCCTCGACCTCGACGCGATCACCTACAGCCAATTCAAGTAGGTTCCGCTGTGCGGAACGTTCCTGCTCGGCCACGCGAAATGTTCGGCACAGCCGAACCTACATGCGGCGCGCCTTATCGAGCAAATCTCTCAATTCGGAGACAGCGGCGGCGTTCTCCGCGGCTACGTTGTGCTTCTCTCCCGAATCCTTCGCCAGGTCGTAAAGTTCCGCCTTGCCGTTCGCGCGCGGGATCAATTTCCAATTTCCCTTGCGAATGCCAAGCATGACGCCGCCCCCTTGCTCGACCAGCGTTTCGCGCCCGGCCGGTTGCTCGCCGAGCAGCGCCGGCAGGACGTTGCGGCTATCCGGCCCCGCGCCCTCGGGCCGGTCTGCACCTGCCAGCGACGCCAGCGACGCCAGGAAATCCACCTGGCAGACCAGCGCATCCGACGTGGTCGCAGGCTTGATCCGTCCCGGCCAGCGCGTGATGAACGGCACGCGCGTGCCCCCCTCGTAGATCGTGTACTTCCCGCCGCGGAACGGCCCGGCGGGCGTGTGGCCGTTCAGGTTTTCCTTCGCGCCGTCGGCGTAGCCGTCGTCCACGACCGGCCCGTTGTCGCTGGTGACGATCAGGAGCGTGTTGTCGGCCACGCCGGCGCGCGCCAGCGCCGCGACGACCTCGCCCACGCTCCAGTCGAACTCCTGGACGACGTCCCCGCGCACGCCGCACCCGCTGGTCCCGGCGAACCGCGGCCCCGGCACGCGCGGCACGTGGATATCGTGCGTGGCAAAGTACAGGAAGAACGGCTTGTCCTTGTTCTGGTCGATGAACGACACCGCGCGCCGGGTCAGCTCATCGGCCATCTGGTCGTCCTTCCACCGCGCCTTGTCCCCGCCGCTCATGAAGCCGATCCGACTGATCCCGTTGACGATCGTGTCGGCGTGCCCCTGACTGAGCTTCATCTTGAGCATCTCCGGATGCTCGCGGCCGGTCGGGTCGTTGCCGACCTTGCCCTTGTAGCTGACCTGGATCGGGTTGCTCGAATCGGCGCCGACGACGCGACCGTTCTCCACGTACACGCACGGCACGCGGTCGCCGGTGGCCGGCAGGATGAACGAGTAGATGAACCCGACCTCCGCCGGCCCGGGCTTGATCAACTGGTTCCAGTCCACGCCGCCGCTGCCCAGGCCCAGGTGCCACTTGCCGACCGCGCCGGTGGCGTAGCCCGCGCTGCGGAGGATCGACGGCAGCGTCGGGCGGGTCGTGTCGATGATCAGCGCCGCATCGCCGGGCAGGATACCAGTGCCCTTCTTGCGCCAGGCGTATTGCCCGGTCAGAAGCGAGTAGCGGCTGGGCGTGCACGTCGCCGAGCTCGCGTGCGCGTCGGTGAACCGCAGCCCCTGCGCCGCGAGCGCGTCGATATTGGGCGTTTTGACCCTCGTCGCGCCGTAGCAGCCGACGTCGCCGTAGCCCAGGTCGTCGGCGAGGATGACCACGATGTTCGGCCGCCTCGCCCCCTGGGGATCGGCCGCGAAACTTTTCCACGCGGTGAGCGTCAGGATCGACGACAGAAGCAGGGCAAGGGATCTGCGCAGATTCATGTCAGTGGTACACCAAGGGTTCATGCGCGTTAGCTTGCCAAACGGCGCCGCGTCTTCAAGATGATCCACCCATGAGGTCGAGTCGTTCGGACATCCTTGCCGTCAGCGTTCTGCTGGTCCTCCTCCCGGTCGTCGGGCGGTCGCAGGCCGCGCCGCCACCGAAGCGCGCCGCTCAAACCACCGCCACCGCCACCACGAAGGCGGCTGAGGAACTGCCATGGTGTACCCGCGTATCGCACGCGCCGCAGCAACCCAAGTCCGGCGAAACGGTGAAGATCACTGTCTCGATCCGCGAAGGGATGACCGATGTCTCGCTGGAGTACCAGGTACTGGAGGCCGGCGCCTATGTCGAGCTGAAAGACCCGGAATACGCCAGGAACTGGACGCCCATCGCGATGAAGGCCGGTGCCACCGCCGATGGCCGCACGACCTTTAGCGTCGAGCTTCCCGCCGCGCTGCAGAAGCACCGCCGCCTGATCCGCTATCGCATCACCGCGAAGGACCCGTCGAAGGGCCCGGTCCTGTCACCCATGTTCCCGGCCACCGCCGCGACGCCGACCGCCCCCGCCACGCCGGAGTCCCCCTCGAATTACGCCTACTTCGTCTACGACGGCCTGCCCGCCTGGCGGGGCGCGATCAACCCGAACGGCCGCGGCCTGCAGCGCGCGCAGGTCACGACCTTCCCGCCCGAGATGCTCGGTCGCGTCCAGCCGTACCACCTGATCGGCAGGAAGGACTCGATCGAGAACGCCACGTGGCGCGAGCAGGCCGGCGGCAAGGAGTTCAAGTACACCGGGGCGCTGGTCGTCGATGGCGTCGTCCACGACCACGTCAAGTTCCGCGCCCGCGGCGGCGTCTGGCGCTACGCCATGGGCAAGAACATGTGGAAGATCGACCTGCCGCCGGGCGACCGGATCAAGGCGAAGGACGACTATGGCCGGCCCTATCCCGTGCCCTGGACCAAGATCAACCTGCGCTCGCTGATCCAGCTCGGCAGCTACGGCCACCGAGGCGAGCAGGGAATGTTTGAATCTGTGGGCTTTCGACTCTTCAACCTCGTCGGCGTACCCGCGCCGGCGACGCACTGGGTGCAGCTCCGGATCATCGACGAGGCCGACGAATCTCCCGCCGACCAGTACCGGGGCGATTTCTGGGGGCTGTACCTGGCGATCGAGAACGAGGACGGGCGGTTCCTCAGGTCCCACGACCTGCCGGATGGCAACCTTTACAAGATGATGGGCGGCACCGGCGAACTGAATCACAACGGGGCCGGTCAGCCCACCGACCGCTCGGATCTCGACAAGTTCCTGAGCGCCTACAACACCGCCGACCAGTCTGAAGACTGGTGGCGCGCGCACCTGGACCTGCCGACCTATTACAGCTACCGCTCGATCATCGAGTGCATCCACCACTACGACGTGGACCAGGGCGCCGGCAAGAATTACGATTACTTCCTCAACCCCAACTCGGGGAAGTGGACCGTCATCCCGTGGGACCTGGACCTGACCTGGGCCGACAACATGTACGGCAACGGCGACGAGCCCTTCCGCTCGCGCGTGCTCGCCAAGCCGGCCTTCAACCTCGACTACCAGAACCGCCTGCGCGAGATCCGCGACCTGCTCTTCAACCCCGAACAGGCCGATCAACTGATCGACGAGTGCGCCGCCGTCGTCTGCGATCCCAAAGCCAAGGGAACGTCGATCGTCGAAGCCGATCGCCGCAAGTGGGACTTCCACCCCGCGCTGGGCACGGGCGGGCAGGGGGGTCACGGGCAGTATTACATCGCCTCGGCCACTCGCGATTTTTCGGGCATGACGCAGTTGATGAAGAACTACGTGAGGTTGCGCGGCCAATGGGTGGACATGACGCTGCTGCGCGACCCGCGCATCCCCGCCACGCCGACGCTCACCTACAGCGGTCCCGCCGACCATCCAGCGAACCGGCTCGCTTTTCGCCCGTCCAGATACCAGGGCCGCGCCCCCTTCGCCGCCGCGAAGTGGCGCATCGCCGAGGTCACGCCCACCGGCACGCCGATCAACTCGCCCCCCAAGCCCCGCCTCTACGAGATCTCGCCGACCTGGGAAAGCGATGAGCTGCCGAAGCTGGAACAAACAACCATTCCGGACAAGAGCGTCAAGCCGGGGCACGCGTACCGCGTGCGCGTGCGGGTGAAGGACGAGACGGGCCGCTGGAGTCACTGGTCGGCGCCGGTCGAATTCGTCGCCGGGAATGCGGGATGAGAGTCACACCGGTTGGACGGCCAAGGGTGGTTCCGAAATCGAATCGGCGCCGTGATAGATCTCGCGGGCGCGGTGGAATTGGCGGAGCATAGCGGGGATGGCAACCGACGTGTCGTAACGCTGGAGGGCACGCGTGTGCGCGGCGATCGCGAGTTGCCCGCGAAGGTCCGCATCGCTCAGCAGGCGATCCAATGCGTCCGCGAATTGGGCAGGATTCGCCGGCGCGGCGACCAGGCCGCACCGACCGTGATCCAGCAATTCCGGGATCGCACCCACGCGGCTCCCGACGATCGGCCGCGCCGCAGCCATCGCCTCCAGCGTGCTGAACGAGAAGCTCTCGAACCCCGACGAGCAGATCACCGCGATCGTCGCCCGGCGCAGCTCGTCCTGAACGTTCGCCAGCGGCTGCGGACCGGTGAGGATGATCCGCCGGCGGACGTCCGCATCCGGCACCAGTCGATCGACGAGCTGCGCGAACGTCTGCTTGGTGGACCACTGATCGGGCCCGATGATGCGCAGCTCGGCGCTGGGATGTTGTGGCGCGATCCGCGCGAAGGCCTTTACCAGCGTGTCCTGGCCCTTGAACCGCTCGAGCCGGCCGGCGCAGACGATGCGCTGCGGCTCGCCGTTCATCGGCGGCAGGGGGGCGGGGTCGACCGGGACATCCATGAAGTTGGGAACGACCTGCGGCGTCGCGGGCATGCGCCACTTGTCGCGGATGAACGCCGCCATCGTGTGGCTCGGGGTCGTGCAGACCTGCGCGTAGCCGGTGCTGCGGCGCTCGAGCGCGGTGAGCATCCGGTTCATCGCCGCGCCCCGCGTGCGGTTGATCCCGAAGAACAGGTCCCACGGGCCGTGGATGCGCACGAGCATCGGCCAGCGGCGCAGCCGACCGACGAACAGGCCGTTGGCGGCGTGCTCCGGGGCTTCGATGACATCCAGCGGCGTGCGGCGATGAATGTCCAGCAGCGCATCCCCGCTGGCCATGTTCCAGCGCATCCAGTGCCAGACCAGCGGGTGGGCCTTGTCCATCAGGGTGGCGAAGACGCGCCAGTAGAGGAACCGCAGTCCGCGGAAAGCCAGTGACGGCTCGTACCGCGCGGGGATGCGGTGGAGGGTGACGTTGGGCTGGGGGATGTCGGCCTCTTCGGTCGGCCCGGCGAGGATCACCACCTGGTGACCGGCGCGCCCCAGCGCCCCGGCGAGGCGGAACGTGTACGTCCCGACGCCGCCCAGCCCGCGCTGGGGAGGATACTCGTAGGAAACCAGGCCGATGCGCATCGCGGGACGTCTCGAGGGTGAAATCCAAGGGTGTTATCGGTCAGGCGACGCGCTTCGTTGACGCGCGCGCGCCTGCCTGGCAGTGCGTCAGGTGGACTCCACCAGAATCTTGGCCGCGGCGGCGGTGCCCAGGGACAAGAGCGCCGGTGATTTGTGGGTCAGCTTGAGCTGGACGTTATCGGCCTGCGGGTCGCGCGCCTGCACCGTCAGGGCGACCCCGGGGGTCAGGCCCGACTTGTGCAGGAACTGGAGGAACGCCGGCTCCTGGTCGGCGATGCGGGCGATGCGTACCGGGCGATGCAAATCCACCTCTGCCAGGCTTTGGTGATTCTGCGGGACGAGCTTGCCCTTGGAGGTGGGGATCGGGTCGCCGTGCGGATCGACGGCGGGGTGCCCCAGGTAATCGTCGATCCGCTGCAGCACCTTGTCGGAGACGGCGTGTTCGAGGTGCTCGGCCTCGTCGTGGACCTCGGACCAGTCCAGGCCCAGCGCCTTGACCAGGAACAGCTCGAGCAGGCGATGACGTCGGAGCACGTGCAGGGCGAGCTGCTCCCCCGCGCGGGTCAGGCGCACGCCGCTGCGCGGTTCGTACGCCACCAGGTTCGCCTCCGCCAGCGCCTTGATCATGGTGGTGGCGGTCCCGGGGGTGACGGTCATCGCGGCGGCGAGGCGGCCCATGGCGACAAGGTCATGTCCCTGCTGCGCTTGCTGCTCCAGGTAGATCTGCTTGAGGTAGTTCTCCACCGTGCTGCTGGGCATGGTCCAATTCTCCATTCCAGGCCATCGGTTGTCCACGAAAAGAAATTGCAGTTGACAATTATTTGAATCATAGGGATAATAACTTTGATTAGTCAAAGTCCGGTGCCCCTATGAACGAGATGTCTTCGGAACCGCGGAAGCTGGAATACGCAACCCCCCAGGCGCCGGCGGCGGTTCCCACGCCGCCCGCCGACGCCGGACATCGCTCCCTGGAGGAGATGCACAGGACGATCCCCGTCCCGGGGCACGCCGCCGGGTTCTGGCGCCAATACCGCGCCTTCGCCGGGCCGGCCCTCCTGGTCAGCGTGGGCTACATGGACCCCGGCAACTGGGCGACCGACCTGGCCGGTGGTGCGCAGTACAAGTACAACCTGATGTGGGTCGTGGCGCTCTCGAGCTTCATGGCCATCTTCCTCCAGGTCTGCTCCGCCAGGCTCGGCATCGTGACCGGCAAGGACCTCGCGCAGGCCTGCCGCGATTATTACCCGCGCTGGACGCGCGTGCCCAACTGGCTGGGCACGGAGCTGGCGATCATGGCCTGCGACCTTGCCGAAGTCCTGGGCAGCGCCGTCGCCATCCATCTGCTCTTCCCGTCGATCCCGCTGATCTGGGCCGTGATCATCACCGCGCTCGACGTCCTGCTGCTGTTGTCGCTGCAAAGCCGCGGCATGCGGTTCATCGAGGCGTTCATCCTCGTCCTGGTCGTGACGATCGGCACCTGCTATTTCATCGAGCTGTTCGTCCTCCCGCAGACCAAGCCCGATTTTGCCCAGATCGGCGGCGCGGTCGTGCGCCCCGGGTTCCGCCACCCCGCGACCGGCCTCTTCGACATGGGGATGGTCTACGTCGCGATCGGCATCGTCGGCGCGACCGTCATGCCCCACAACCTCTACCTGCACTCGGCGCTCGTGCAGACGCGGGCGTTCCAGACCGACCAGGCCAGCGTCCGGCGGGCCATCCAGCTCAACACCGTCGATTCGACCGTCGCGCTTTCGATCGCGTTCCTGGTGAACGCGTCGATCATGGTCCTGGCCGCCATCACGTTCTACGGCAAAGGAGACGTGACGCTCACGAACGGGCAGACCGTGAACCTCGCCCAGGAAGGCCACGACTGGATCCAGCTCGCCTACCTGACGCTCGAGCCGCTCCTTGGAACCGCCGCCGCCAGCATCCTCTTCGCCGTGGCGTTGCTCGCCAGTGGCCAGAGCAGCACCGTCACCGGCACCCTCGCCGGTCAGGTCGTCATGGAAGGGTTCATGCACTGGCGCATCCGCCCCTGGCTGCGCCGGATGATCACGCGACTGCTCGCGATCGTGCCCGCCGTCATCGTGATCGGCATCCGCGGCCAGAACGCCGTCAACGACCTGCTCACGCTCAGCCAGGTGGTCCTCGGCCTGCAGTTGCCCCTGGCGATGATACCGCTGCTCCACTTCACCAGCTCGCGAAAGCGCATGGGTCCGTTCGCCAACGGGCGGGTCCTGCTGACCGTCGGGTGGACCTCGTGCGTGTTGATCACGGCGTTGGACCTGTACCTGCTCGGGAGTATGCTGTTCGGCGGGAAGAGTTAGCGTCATGTGGCAGAAGATCCTGGTAACGCTCGACGCGACCGAGGCGGATCGGACGATCCTCGCGCACGTCCGTCCGCTGGCGCGGCAGTTCCAAAGCCGGGTAGTGCTCCTGCACGTCGCCGACGGCTGGGCGGCGCGAACCTACGGCGCCGAGGCCGTCAGCGCCGAGATCACCGAGGACCGCGCCTACCTCGAAACCGTCCGCCGCGAGCTCGAGGCCGACGGCATCTCCACCGAGGCCGAACTCGCTTTCGGCAACCCACCGGCCGAGATCATCAAGTGGGTCCGCCAGCGCCAGTGCGACCTGGTCGCGATGAGCACGCATGGCCACCGCCTGCTCGCCGACATCCTCTACGGCACCACGGCCCACCGGGTGCAGCACCAGGTGGACGTGCCGGTGCTGCTCGTGAAGGTAAAATCCGAGACTTGACGGGGGCGTTTCGTCTGTCCTGCTTTTGCCCTTTGCCCTTTGCCTTTTGCCTTCTTCCCCCCGCGCCTTCCCCCGCACCGTCCGCCCACTACAATCCCCCCCCAATGGATCAGATCGGCGTCGGGATCATCGGTTTCGGACGGATCGGCGCGGAGCACGCCCGCTGGCTTACGCGGGCGAGCGGCCTCCGCCCCGTCGCCGTCGCCGATCCCACCCCCGCGCGCCAGACCCTGGCCCGTTCGCGCGGCCTGAGCGTCTATGACAGCGAGACGGAGTTGCTCGAGAACCCCGCGGTGGGGGCCGTCCTGGTCGCCACGCCCACCGCCATGCACCACGCGCATGCCATGCAGGCCCTGGCGCTGGGCAAACACGTCATGATCGAGAAGCCCGTCGCGCTGACGCTGGATCAGGCGCGCGAGCTGGTTGACGAGGCTGCGAAGCGCTCGGGCGTCCTGAGCGTCTTCCACAACCGCCGCTGGGACGCCGACTACCTGACCGTCCGCCGCGCCGTGCAGGCGGGCGTGCTCGGCAAGCTGATCAACGTCGAGAGCCGCCTGGGGCAGTGGAGCAGTTGCGTCGGCCCGGCGGCGCGCGAGTACCACCCCAACTGGCGCAACGAGGCCGCCTTCGGCGGCGGGGGACTGTACGACTGGGGAAGCCACTTCGTCGATCAGCTCTGGCGACTGGTGTGGCCCGCCAAGCCCGTGCGTGTCTTCGCCCAGTTGCGCGGCAACGTCTGGAGCACCGATTGCGACGACTTCGCCCGGGTGTGCATTGACTTCGACAACGGCGCGGTCGGCATGGTCGAGATCAACACCACGACCACGCGGCCGCTGCCGCGCTGGCATCTCGACGGTGCCGCCGGCAGCGCCGATTCGCCGTTCAGCCTCAAGTTCGACGTGTCGAAGTGGGCCGAGGTGGACTTCACTCCCGCGGCCGGCGAAGCCCACGTCCGGCGACTTGAGCGCGCTCCCGAGGGCCTCACCGAGATCGAGATCTGGCAGCAGTTTGGCGCCGCCGTCCGCGGCCAGGGCCACCCCGCCGTCGACCCGCGCAGCGTCCTGTGTACGATGGCCCTCCTCGACGCGGCACGGGAGAGTTCGCGCCAGGGGCGCGCCATCGACGTCGGCGAACTCGTCGAGTGGGTCTATTAAAAAATGACCCGGTTTTCCGCAAGACAACTCGTGCTGACGCTCGCCGCCGCGCTGGCGCTGTGGGGCGTCCTGGCCGCGGCTTGTCTCTTCGCGGGGTCGAGCGGCTTCGGATGGCCACGCGACCGCTACCTTTTGCGCGTCCGCGCCGAGCCGGTGCTGCTGGCCTCCCTGATCGGCGCGGCGCTGGCGGTGGCGGGCGTCGCGTACCAGGCGATCTTGAAGAATCCGCTCGCGGATCCCTATCTTCTCGGCGTGTCGTCCGGCGCGTCGCTGGCGGCGTATCTCTGGCGACTGCCCGCCGCCGGGCTCTTCGCGGGGCTGGGCGCGATCTGGTCTCAGCAGGCGTTCGCCCTGGCCGGGGCGCTGGCGGCCGTCGGCGTCGTCTTCACGCTCGCCAGCCGGCGCGGGCGGATCGAGCCGGTCACGCTCCTGCTGGTCGGCGTGATCGTCAACGCCGTCAACGGGTCGATCTTCCTGTTCGTCAACGCGATTCGGCCGGAGCTGGCCCAGGACGGTGGCGCGATCGCCTTTCTGGTCGGCCGCATCCCGACGAACGTCGACGGCCGGCAGGTCTCCGTGGCGGCCTGTGTTTGCGGGGTGCTCTTTATCCTTTTGCTGGCGATCGCGCCGCAGTTGAATGTGGCCGGGCTCTCTGAGGCCGAGGCGCGATCCCTGGGGGTGCGGATCGGGCGCCTGCGGTGGACGGCACTCGTCTCGGCCTCGCTGATGACGGCGGTGGCGGTGGCGGTCACGGGACCGATCGGGTTCGTCGGACTGGTCTGTCCGCATCTGGCGCGGCGGATCGTGGGACATGATGCGCGACGATTGCTGCCCCTCTCGGCCGCCATCGGCGCGGGGCTGTTGGCGCTGGCGGATACGCTGTCGCGGACAATGATCCGGGCGGTGGACACGTGGCTGCCGGTCGGGGTGCTGACGGGCTTGCTCGGCGGACCCTTTTTCCTCTACCTGCTCTACCGTCAACGTAACTCCCAAGCCTGGGGAGAAGCCGCCACGTGATCCTGCGCGCCCAGAATCTCCGATTCGCCTATCGCGCCGATCGACCGGTGCTGGCTGACGTTTCGCTGGCGCTGGCGAGCGGGCGGATCGCGGTGCTGCTCGGGCCCAACGGGGCGGGAAAGTCGACGCTGCTGAAACTGCTCCTGGGTCACCTGACGGCCGCATCAGGCACCGTGGAGTGGGACGACCGGCCGATCGCGCGGATGAAACCGGCAGAGCTTGCCCGGATTGTCGCGTACCTGCCGCAGTCGCCGGGATTTGAGGCCGGACAGACCGTTGCCGAGCTACTGCGCGCCGGACGCACGCCGTACTTGGCCGCGTTCGGTATCGAGTCGGCGCGCGATGCCCAGGTGGTGCGCGACACGGCTGAGTTGCTTCAACTGGGCGACCTGATGGACACGCCGGTCGAGGAACTGTCCGGCGGGCAGCGGCAGCGGGTGTTCCTTGGCCGCGCGCTGGCGCAGGAGCCACGGGCCTTTCTGCTCGACGAGCCCAACACGTTCCTCGACCTGCGCCACCAGGCGCGGTTGTGGGACCTGCTCCGGCGGCTCGCCCGGGAGCGCAACCTGGCGATCCTGGCGGCCAGTCACGACCTGAACCTGTCGGCCGCGTTCGCCGACGAACTGGTCCTCCTGCACGAGGGCCGGATCGCGGCGACGGGATCGGCGGACGAGGTTCTGAGGCCGGAATTGCTCTCGCGCGTGTACGGCATCGCGATGGAGCGCGTCGATCGTCCCGGCAAGCCACCGGTCGTGTTCCCAGACATCGACTAGGCGCGATACCGCGTCGGGTCGGGTACGCCGGCTTCGGCGAAGCCGCGCTGGCGGAGCAGGCAACTGTCGCAGTGGCCGCAGGCGGCGCCGGTCTCGTCGGGGTCGTAGCAAGAATGCGTTTTCGAATAGTCCACCCCCAGTTCTATGCCGCGGCGGATGATCCGGGCCTTGGTCAGGCGGATCAACGGCGCGTGGATCTTGAAGCGCCCGGCGAACTTCGTGCCCAGGTTGGCGGCGCGCTCGAAGGCCTCGATAAACTGGGGCCGGCAGTCGGGATAGCCGCTGTAATCGATCGCGTTCACGCCGATGAAGACGTCCGCGGCCCCGAGCACTTCGGCCCAGGCCAGGGCGTAGGCGAGGAAGATCGTGTTGCGCGCCGGGACGTAGGTGATCGGGATGGCGGCTGTCATCTGCGATTCGTCGCGGTCCTTGGGAACCGCGGTGTCGCTGGTCAGCGCGCTGCCGCCGAATTGCCGGAGGTCGATGCGGATGACGCGGTGTTCCTTGACCTGCGCGTCCGCAGCCAGTTTGGCCGCGGCTATCAACTCGTGCCGGTGCCGCTGTCCATAGTCGAACGCCATCGTGTAGATCGGCGCATGCCCCTCCGCGCGCGCGATCGCCAGACACGTGGCGCTGTCGAGCCCGCCCGATAGGAGCACGATTGCAGGAGTGGCGTTGCCTTGCATGAGCACCGATTGTATCGTTCGACAGGTTCTAACAACTGACCACTGACAACTGACCACTGACAATGAAAATCCACGAATACCAGTCGCGAAAGATCCTGGGTGACGCGGGCATTCCGGTGCCGCCGGCGGAGGTCGTGCTCAAGCCCGACGAGGCGGCGGCCGCGTTCAAGAAGTTCGGGGGGCAGATATGCGTGGTGAAGGCCCAGGTCTACGCGGGCGGGCGGGGCAAGGCGGGGTTCGTGAAGCTGGTCAAGTCCGCGGATGAGGCGCGCGAGGCCGCCAAGTTCATGCTCACCCACCGGATGGTCTCGGTTCAGACCGGGCCCGAGGGGGTGCCGGTCAACGTGCTGCTGGTCGCGCCGGGCGTGGACATTGCCAATGAATATTACCTGGGGATCACGGTGGATCGGGGCCGAAACACGGCGACGCTGATCGCCTCGGCCGAGGGGGGTGTGGAGATCGAGGAGGTCGCCAGGAAGTCGCCCGAGAAGGTGCTCAAGGTCCCGCTCCACCCGCTGCTCGGGTTGCAGGCGTACCAGGCGCGGGAGACGGCGTTCAAGCTCGGCTTTAAGGACAAGATGGCGACGCAGGCCGCGGGCATCATGATGAACCTCTCGAAGGTCTTCAAGGAAACCGACGCCAGCCTGGCGGAGATCAACCCGCTGGTCGTCACGAAGGACGGCCAACTCATGGCGATCGACGCCAAGATCACCTTTGACGACAACGCGCTGTTCCGGCACAGGGACGTCGAGGTGCTGGCGGACGAAAGCCAGGAGCGGCCGCTGGACGTTCGTGCCAAGAAGGCCAACCTCAACTACATCAACCTGGACGGCAACATCGGGTGCCTGGTGAACGGGGCGGGCCTGGCGATGGCGACGATGGACATCATCAAGCTGCACGGCGGCGAGCCGGCGAACTTCCTGGACGTGGGGGGCTCGGTGACGGCCGAGGGCGCGGTCGAGGCGTTCAAGATCATCCTGTCGGACCCGAAGGTGAAGGGGATCCTGGTGAACATCTTCGGCGGGATCGCCAAGTGCGACCTGATCGCCGAGGCGTTGGTGCAGGCGGGCACGGAGATCGGCTTTCGGGTGCCGGTGGTGGTGCGGCTGGAGGGGACCAACGTGGAGAAGGCGCGGGAGATCCTCAAGGGGGCGCAGTCGAAGATGCCGACGCTGATCCCGGCGACGGACCTGACGGACGCGGCGCGGAAGGTGACGGCGGCGGTGGCGTAGGGGGGTGGAAGGGAAAGGGCAAAAGGCAAAAGGCAAAGGGCAAAAGGAGGAGCAGCCTGGAATCGTTGTGCGCGCGGTGTTAAGCGGGGCGGTTTGACGGCAATTTTTTTCTGGGATGGGGAGTTTTGGGGAGATTTGGGGAGTTGGTTTGGAGTTCACGCTTTAGCGTGTGTTAATTGAAGACACGCTGAAGCGTGAACTCCGAGCTGCGGGAATGAGTCGTTCGGAGGAGGGGCAGGAATCCGAAGTGCTGTTGTTGAAAGGGGTTGCGGTGAACCCGGGACGAAAAAACCGACCCCAAAGCGGCCCCTTGGGCGACGTTTTGTGGCCCCGGGATCGCCCCGGGGTGGCCCTGCGTTGGCCCTGGGGTGCGCTCCTGTCGCCCCTGTGGGGCTGATCGTTGGTTGCATTTAATACCCACGGCTTACGCCGTGGGCTATGTTCGGTCGCCGCCACGCGGCTGTGGGGTATTCGGTTGTCAAAGAGCGCGTCTACAGGAAGGCGCGGGGTTGCGCGGCGGTGACGCTTCGGGCGCCATCAAAGTTGTCGGAGGTGGGGATTTGCTGGGGTTTTCGGGTGAAATCCTTTTTATTTTTCGGGGGGAGGGGGTTGCGCCGCGCGCGTCATGGGCGCGCAACAAATCGTAGGAATGTTTGCGCACGCCGTTGGGCGAGTGACCCTCGGATGTTCCGCCAAGCGGAACCTACAAGGCGTGGCGCTGCGGGGGTTCGGGGGCGCGTTGTCGTTCGATCGCCGCTCGTCGCATGGCGGCGCGGACGATGAGGAACAGGGCCCCCTGGACGCTGACCATTCCGCCCAGGAGCAGCAGCGCATACCGCGTGTCATGTCCGGCGATGCGCCAGGTGGCCGCAGCCGCGGCGAGGAGAAGTCCGCCCAGGACGGTGTACAGGACCAGTGCGCGGTCGAGGACGGTCCAACCGGACTCGGACATCAGGTCCTGCCGCCCGGTGAGCTGGCGATAACTATTCCACGAGCCGGCGAGGGCGCCTCCGCCGCCGAAGAAAGCGCCGAAGGCGCTGCCGATCCATCCCCAGAAGGGTCCCGAGCCTGGGGTTTCGCGGAGGAAGGCCAGAACGGCGAGGGCGAGGCCGGCGGTCATGCAGAGGGCGCCGACGACCATGCCGCCGGCACAGAGCATGAGCATGGGCCCGGCGCCGGGGGGGAGCGTGTAGACATGACCGGCGGTCGCGGCGGGTCTTGTCGCGGTTGCCGCCGGGGCGGCGGCGGCGAGGCGGTTATCTGCCGCGCGGGCGCGCTGCTCCGCGTGAATGATGCGCGCGAGCCGCGCGGCGCAGAACAGGGCGATGACACCGATTCCCACGCTCCATTGGAAGACCCTGAATTGGAAGCCGTCGGGACTCCAGTGGAACCAGGTGTCCGGGTATCCGACGTCGAGCCGGACGGCGCTGGGGTGGCCGCTGGTCAGGGTGCCGTGGCCATTGGTCGAGAAGCAGGCGATCATGCCTCCGATGACGATTGCGTAGAGGATGGCCTTGATCGCGCGGCGCTGGCTTGGGGGCTTTCTGAGCCATGCCGTCTCCTGGGCGCTCCAGACCTGGGACGTGCCCGGGATCGCGGTCGCGGGGTCGCGCACGAACTGAACCGAGTCGAGATCGGTCTTGACGTCGCTGGCGTGCTGATAGCGGCGGGCGGGCTCCTTCTCGAGGGTTCGCAGGACGACCTCGTCGAGCCGCACGTCCACCTGCACCTTCTGCGAGGGTGGGGCGAAGCGGCCCAGGGGCAGTTCGCCGGTCAGCATCTCGTAGAGGACGACGCCCAGGGAGTAGATGTCGGCACGGTGATCGACGGCGGCGGGGCGTTCGATCTGCTCGGGGGCCATGTACCTGGGCGTGCCCAGGATGTGGTTTTCGGCGGTCAGGGTGAGGTCGGCGGGAGTGGGAGCAACCGCGAGGAGCTTGGCGAGCCCAAAGTCGGCGATCTTCACGCGTCCCTGGGTGTCGATCAGGATGTTCTCGGGCTTGATGTCGCGGTGGACGATGCCGTGGTCGTGGGCGTACTGAAGCGCCTCGCAGACCTGGGGGACGATGCGCAGCGCGTCGGCGGGCGCGAGCGTGCCGGCCAGGAGCATCTGCCGGAGGTTCACGCCGGGGACGTACTCCATGACGAAGTAGACCAGGTCGTCGTTCGCCTCGGTGCGGCCGAAGTCGTAGACGTTGACGATGTTCGGATGGCAGAGTTTGGCCAGGGCTCTGGCTTCGCGCGCGAAGCGCTCGGCGAAGGCCGGGTCGGCGTTGGCGAGGGCGGGCAGGATCTTGATGGCGACCAGGCGATCAAGGGAGATCTGGCGGCCCTTGTAGACGGCACCCATGCCGCCCTGGCCGAGGAGTTCGAGGATTTCGAGCCCGGGCAGGCGGCCGGCGAGCGACTGGGGCGAAGGCGCGACGAACCGGGCCCAGCCGACCGGGGCGGTCTGAGTTTCCATCCCCAGGCGCAGCACGCATTTAGGGCAGACATCGCCGTTGAGCTGGGCACCGCAGGCGGAACAGAAACGGGCGGCGACAGGGGATTGCGGGGTCATGGTTCAAACTCCTGTTCGGACATCCTTTCTGACCCAAGTCGGCAATAAGGTTACAGCGGCGTGTTAGAGGGTGCGAAGGAGATAAGCGAGCTCGTCTTCGACTTCAGTCGAGTCGGCGACTGTTTCTTTGACCTCGTCCCGGAGCAGATCCCTGCAGCGTTTTCGAAGGCGGTGGACGGCGACCTTGACGGCGCCTTCGGTCATGCCGAGCTGCTGAGCGAGTTGGGCGTAAGGCTGGTCAGACGGGGCAGAGATGAGAGGAGCGAGGGCATCGAAAACGAGAGCCTTGCCGCGGTCGGCGTAGTCCTGTCGCAGGCGGGCCATGGCGGCGTCGATCAGGGAGAGGGCCCAGCGGCGCTGATAGATGCGGTCGGGCGTGAGGTCGTGGGCGGGTTCGAGGGCGTAGCGTCGCTCGCCGTCGGCGAAATCGAGGCCCACGAACGTTTTGCCGCCGCCGCGTTTGTGGGCGTTGTCGTGCCGGCGCTGGTTGGCGATGAAGTGGTCGAAGGAGGCCAGGAGGAACGCGCGGAAGCGTCCGCGGGTTGGATCGGCGGCGGCGAAAGCGCGGCGGTCCAGCAGGGCGGTGACGAAGCCCTGGACGAGGTCGGCGGCGTCGTCGGGTTGGCAACCTTTGCGGCGGACGTAGGCGTAAAGGGGGTACCAGTAGCCGCGACAGAGGTCTTCCAGGGCTCGGCGGGCGTGCGAGCCATCGCCCTGGCCCCCGGCGGCGACGACGATGCTCCAGCGGGTGGTGACAAAGCGGGGCGAGAGCGACGAGGCCATGAGGGGATCTTACCGTGGTGAGGGCCGGGTCGGTCGATCCGCGAACCGCAAGCGACGTTTTGAACTGAACGGGATGATTCGTTTGGATATTGGGGCAAGGAGCGGTCCCTCTGAATCGAAAGTTCGTAATCGGGCAGACGAGAATGTCTGCCCCACCATTTCGCAAGGGATGATGAACGGATGACTTTGCAAAGCGTAGGAAGATGGATATAAGTCTCTTAGCGGTCGTCGCCGAAGACGGCCGGGTCCGATGCAAGGGTCGGCTGCGAACCGGGTCAGGTCGGAAACGAAGCAGCCATAAGCAGTACCGGCCTTGTGCCGTCGGTCACCCGGTCGTCTTCCGCGGCGACCGTCTTCTTATGCGCCTGTTCATCGTTGCCAACGCGACGCGGCCGAAGGTCGGGCCGTTTCTGGATGCGAAGCTGGAGTGGATCCGGCAGCATGCGGAGGTGGTCGGGCTGGACGCGGAATGCTGCGTGGACCTGGACCAGGTGAATGCCGACGCGATCCTGGTGCTGGGGGGCGACGGGACGCTGCTGGCGGCGGCGCGTCGGTTGCGGGGGAAGGCGATCCCGCTGATGGGGGTGAATTTCGGGCGGCTGGGGTTTTTGGCGGCGTTCACACCGGATGAATTCGAGGCGGATTTCGCGCGGCTGATCGCGCACGAGCTGCCGATCACGCCGCGGCAGACGCTGCACGTGGCGGTGGAGGCGCAGGGGGCGGTGCGGTTCTCGTCGATGGCGCTGAACGACGCGGTGATCACGGCGGGGCCGCCCTATCACCTGATCGAGCTGGTGCTGATGATGTACGGCGGTGCGTCGGGCCCGGGGGCGGTGCGGTGCTCGGGGGACGGGTTGATCGTCTCGACGCCGTCGGGCTCGACGGCGTACAACCTGGCGGCGGGGGGGCCGATCGTGACGCTGGGGGTGGACGCGGTGGCGATCACGCCGATCTGTCCGCACTCGCTGTCGTTCCGGCCGGTGGTGGTGCCGATGACGTCGATGATCTCGATCAAGCCGGTGCGGGTGAACGCGGGGACGACGCTGTTCTGCGACGGGCAGTCGTCCACGCCCTTGCGCGTGGGCGACCGGGTGACGATTGGCCGTGCGGAGCACGACGTGCTGCTGTACGAGAACCCGCACTCGAACGCGTGGCAGGCGCTGGCGGAGAAGCTGCACTGGGCGCTGGGGCCACATTACAACCACGGGGGCGAGGAGTGAGGCGCGGCGGGTTTGCGTTGGTGGCCGTCATTCTGATCGGGGTGGGGTTGGCATGGGCGCACGATCCGCTGCGGGATTTGCCGGCGCCGACGTCGGCGGGGGAGGCGTGGAACGTCATCCGGCTGTCGATGGGAAACATCGAAACGTGCCTGGAGACGAACCAGCCGGGGGAGGTGGCGATCCACGTGGCGAACTGTTCGCGGGCGATCCGGTTTCTTCAAGGCCAGGCGAAGGTGGAGGGGAAGGGAGCGTTGGTGGGGCAGCTCGAAGAGCTTTATTACAGCGGGGACGCGATCATCACGGGGGCGCGGCAGAAAGAGGATGCGGTCGGGAAGGCGAAGGCGGCGCTGGCGGCGCATCGGGCGGCGCTCAAGGCGGTGATGGGGCAGTATGGGCTGGCGCAACTGTCGGCGGAGGTGTACGCCTGCCCGATGCACCCGCTGGAGCGGAGCCTGGACGCGAAGGGGACGTGCCCGAAGTGCGGGATGGCGCTCATCCGGCGACGGATTCCGGCGAGCACGACGTATGAGAAGCCGGGCGCGCCGTCGATGAAGCTGATGGCGAGGACGGATCGGCCGCTGCAGGTCGGCCGCGATGCGAAGGTCACGCTGCGGTTGACGAAGAACGATGGCACACCGGTGGCGCGCGGGGAACTGCTGACGATGCACACGCAGAAGATCCACCTGCTGATCGTGGATGCAAGTCTGGGCGACTATCACCACGAGCATCCGGGGGATGGGGAGGGGGCGGGGGAGTACGTGTTTGCGTTTACGCCGAAGCGGCCAGGCGCGTACCGCGTGTTCGCCGATGTGGTGCCGGCGGGAACGGGCGTGCAGGAATACGTGGTGGCAGATATCGCGGGTGAAGGGAAGGGGAATTCGATTGAGGATCGACAGGAGCGGTTGAGCTGCGAAATCGATGGGATGCGATTCGACCTGCGGTTGGCGGGCCCGGTGCGTGCGGGGAGCGTGGTCGAAGGTCAGCTAGTGGTGAGCGGGCGGGATGGGAAGCCGTTCAAGAGCCTGGAGCCGGTAATGGGGGCGTTCGCGCACGTCGTGGCGTTCAATGAGGATCGGCGGACCGTGCTGCACGTGCATCCGGAGGGGCCGGAGGTGACGGACGCCAGCGCGCGAGGGGGGTCGGTATTGCGGTTCAAGCTGTATGCGCCGGTGGCGGGGTTTTACCGGTTGTATGCGCAGACGCAGATTAGCGGCGAGGCGAGGTTCGCGCCGTTCAATCTAACGGTGCTGTCGGCGGACGATCGGCGAGCAGCGCCTTGATCCACCCGCGCGCGGTGTGCGCCTATGCCGGCGGCTGCCTGGTCAGTTGGTCCTTGAGCATCCCGATCATGCCGCTCAGGGAGCTCTGGTCGGGGAGTTTGCCACCGGGCGTGAGCTTGTCGACGAGGCTTGGCAGGAGCGCCGCCAGGCCACCCGAGGCCTTGTCGGCGGAGACGCCGGCGTCGCGGGCGATTTCCTGGACGTGGTCCTCGCCCAGGGCGTCGCGCACCTGGTCGGGGGAGACCTTCTGGTTGGCACCGGTTCCGACCCAGGATTGCACGGCGGAGCCCAGGCCGCCGGCTTTGAGCTTTTCCAGCAGGCCGCTCAACCCGCCCGAGCTCGGATCGGCGAGCATTTTGGTCAATGATCCGATGACGTTCTGGTGTGCCTGGGCGTCCTGCGGATTGGCTGCGGAATGTCCGCCCAGGCCCAGCGCACTCATGATTCCATCGTAAAGTCCCATGACAGCCTCCTCAGGTTAAGACCATAGCCCATCAGTCATACGCGTTTCTTTGAATCGCGCGCCGCGGGAGCACGAAGACCACGGGCAAACGGGTTTGCCCATGCCATCCGAAGCGGCGCGAAAATCTCGTATCATTCATCCTTGGCCGCACGTCCGCCGGCCTTGATCGCCTCCTGCTCGCTCATGAACTTGCCCTCTTTGGTCTTGCCGTACCACCGGGTGCCCTCCTTGTGATAGACCTTTGAATCGGTGTTGAGCCAGACCATGCCCTTCTGGGGCGCGACCTTTGCCGCGGTGGTTGACTCCTCCTCGACGCTGACCATCGGTTTGATCTTTGCGACGGTCGAGGCGGGAATGCCGGCCTTGGCGAGGTCGTCAACGCTTTTGTATGGTCGGCCGGCGATGATCTTCCTGGCATAGGTCTCGCCGATGCCTGGCAGTTCCTGCAGTTCCTCGGCGGAGGCGTCGTTCAGATCGAGCTTGTTCGCGCGGGCGGCTGCGCCGGCGGTGACGGCCTTGTCGGCGTCGGAGGCGGCGGCGGTCTTGTCGTTTTTGGCGGACCTGGCCGATGTCGAATCACCGGCCGCCTTGGCGGACGTAGTTCCCGCGGTTACGAGCGGGGTGATCTTGTTGATCGTCGCGGTGGACACGCCGGCCTTGGCCAGGTCATCGACCGACTTGTAGGGTCGGCCGGCAATGATCTTCTTCGCGGTCACCTCGCCGACGCCGGGGAGCTCCTGCAACTGTTCATCCGTGGCGGTATTGAGGTCCAGCTTCTTGCTGCCGGCGCTGGCGGTGGGCTTCTCCGCGGCGGTGGTCCGATCGGGCCTGGCGGCGGAGGAGGAGCCGACGGTGACCAGCGGAGTGATCTTATTGATCGTGGCGACGGACACGCCGGCCTTGGCCAGGTCGTCCACGGATTTGTAAGGCCGACCCGCGATGATTTTCCTGGACGTCGCTTCGCCGACGCCGGGCAGTTCCTGTAATTGCTCGTCGGTGGCGGTGTTGAGATTAAGCTTCTTGTTGCCGGCGGCGGCGGCGGCGGCGGCGGCGGGTTGTTCTCCCTTGTCGGACTTGCCGGCGTTGTCCGGCTTGGCGGCGGGCTTGACAGTGACCAGCGTCCGGATCTTGTCGACGGTGGCCGCGGGAAGGCCCGCCTTCTCCAGGTCTTCGATGGTCTTGTAGGGCCGGCCGGCGACGATCTTCTTGGCGTACGCCTCCCCGATGCCGGGGAGTTCCTGCAACTCGTCCACGGTTGCGGTGTTCAGGTCGACCTTGGCCGCTGCGCGCGCGTGCTGCGCCACCGCGGCCACCAGGCAGAACGCCCCCAGCACCCAGACGATGCGAGATACCGGTCTCATCGCGAACATGTGGACTCCTTCGCGCCCGCGCGCCAGAGGTCAGCAGAGTCCGTTCGGCTGACGCGTTTCGAGAGGTGCACCCGGGCATTCCCGGGCGGAATCGGGTCAGGGTACCACCGCACGCTCAGCGGGTGCTACCGTTAATCATTCTTCCCGGGACAGATTATCGAGCGGACATATGCAGATCGAATCAGGTGTGGTTCGCAACGCGGCGGTGCGCCCCGTGTAGAAATGGGGCGAAAACCCCAGGAGCCCCGGGGGTCGCATCGTCAACTGGAAAGGAAGCTTATGCGCTTGTCGCTGGTCGCGTTTCTCGTGTTCGCGCTGATGATCACCTGTCCGTCGCTCACGCGGGCGCAGGCGGCCAAGCCGATCCGCGTGCTGCTGGTCTGCGGCGGGTGCTGTCACGACTACAAGAAGCAGAAGGACATCCTTGCCAAGGGCCTGGCGGAGCGCGCGAACGTCGAGGTGACGATCGCATACGACCCGGATTCGACGACGAAGCACCTCAACCCAGTCTACGAGAACCCGGAATGGTACAAGGACTTCGACGTGGTGCTGCACGATGAGTGCTCGGCGGACGTGAACGACCCGGCGATCGTCGACCGCATCCTCAAGCCGCACAAGGACGGACTCCCCGGCGTCGTCCTGCACTGCGGCATGCACTGCTACCGCACCAAGGGCTGGAACAACAAGAGCGCGCCGCCGACGCCCTGGTTCGAGTTCACGGGTCTACCCAGCACGGGGCACGGCGCGCAGCTTCCGATCGCGATGAGCTTCGTGGACAACCAGAGCCCGATCACCAAGGGGATGACCGACTGGACCACGGTCAACGAGGAGCTCTATAACAACGCGGTCGGGAAGCTGCTGGACACGGCCAAGCCGCTGGCGCGCGGGAAGCAGACGGTCAAGAGCCGCGACGGCAAGGAGCGGACGGACGACAACGTGGTGGCCTGGACCAATGAGTACAACGGCAAGGCGCGCGTCTTCGCCACGACGATCGGACACAACAACACGACGGTGGGCGACCCGCGTTACCTGGATTTCGTGACGCGCGGATTGCTCTGGGCGACCGGTCATTTGACCGACGACGGCAAGCCGGCGCCGGGGTACGAGGCGCAGAAGAAGTAGGTAGGGTCGTCGGCACTACGCGAGGCGGATTCTCGCTTCAGCGCCGCTTCAGCCTTAGCGAGGCGGGGTCGAAAAGGGTTTGGCCTTTTTCGGCGGCGCAGTCGCAGACGAGGACGACCTCGCGCAGCGCCTCATCGACCTGGAAGTCGTAGCGGATCGTCTGCCAGTCGGTGTCGCCGAAGATTCGCGTCGTGCGCTTCTCGCCGCTGATGCGCAGGCCCGCGGCGGTGTTCTGGCCGGGGGGCGGGGGCTTGACGCCGATCGTCTTCACGCGGCCTTCGAAGGTGTAGCGGCCCTGGGGGAGCAGGACGGTGGTGCGCCAGGACGCCGCGCCGCCCGGCGGCTTGCAGGTGACGCGGAAGAGGCGCGGCCTGGCATCGGGGCCAACCTTGTCGGCGTCGGCGTTGCCCTCCTGCTGCTTGGGCTGCCACTGGTCGGGAGAGAAGAGGGCGAGGCCGTTGGAGTCGAATTGCAGGGGTTTTGGCGGATTGGCGAGCTGGCGGTCGATGTTGGCGATCCGCTCGAGCAGGCGCTGCCGCAGGCCGGCGGTTTCCTCCTTGTGATGGCGCAGCATGCCGGGGCCGAACTCGGCCATCAGCGGCGCGAGGCGGCCGGAGACGTGATCGAGCTGCGCCAGAAGCGCCTCGGGGGTGAAGACGGTTTGGCGGATGCGGGCGATGCGCTCGATGTACCGTTGGCGATCCTCGGGTGATTGCGTGGTCAGTACCTGCCCCATGAGAGAGGCGTTGGTGAAGAGCGAGTAGTCGGGCCGCTGGAAGAGCTGGTCCATGCCCTGCGGGAGGAAGACCAGCCGCCCGCCGCGCGGGTCGTCGTAGATGCGGTAGTTGTTGCGATTGCCGCCGTAGCCGTCCCAGTGGGCGACCATCGACTCGCAGGCCAGAAAAGTCAGGAAGCGGTCGGCATCGAGCACCTCGTCAACGCGCTGGCGGCGCTTGAGCGGATCGGGGTCGCGGGCGGCGTCGGCGAGCGAGCGGAGTCGCGCTTCGCCGGCCTTGCGCTGCTCGGCGACGGCGCGCTCGTGCGCCTTGATCTGCGCCTTGTCAAACGGGTCGCGCGGCTCAGGGGGGTCCTGGCCGAAGTGGATCGGCAGGTTGCCGTCCACGTCGGTGAAGCTGCCCTCGTAGAGGTTGCCCGACTTGTCGCGGAACCACTTGCGGAAGAAGACGCCGTCGAAGCCTTCCTTGAGGACGAACGGTCCGAGGTCGCGGCCGTTGAGCCAGACGCGGGCGTTGGAGACGCGCGGGGCGGGGCAGCCGGACTCGCGGAACACGTAGCTGCCCAGGTACTCGCACATGTACGAGCCGTCCTGCACGGAGTTGTTCAGGTGAATCTTGTTCAGGCCGTGGAACGACTGGCCGGGCACGAAATGGGCGAAGGTGAGCGTGAGCGCGGGCTTGTCGTTCGTCTGGCGGAAGCTGCCCGGCCCGCCCTTGAGGTGGACGGCCACGTCACAGTAGACGATCTGCTCGACTTTGCCGACGGTCTCGCGGACCATCGCCCGCACGGGGGTCTTGGGGTTGGCGTCCAGGGACTTAAGCAGGTGCGGATCGATCTCGATGTGGAGGTGGGGGAGGGGGCCGGAGGTGAAGAAGGCGTCGGCAGGATCCACACGCGGCGCGGCCGGCGCTGGATGGGTCGCCGCGGTGGATGGCGAGGGACGTGTCGCCGGCGCCGCCGCTGCCGCGAAGAGCAGTGACGAACACACCACCGCCGCGGCGAAGCTTGCCGCGGCGGTTCGAATTGGGCTGCGTCGATTCGACCGGGGGATCACGACCGACGCAATTTACCGAGCCGCGCATTGCTCACAAGGGGGAATCCCCGGATGGGAGACGCATCCACGCGGCTTCCCGCGAGCGGCTGGCAAACGGGGCAGAGACTCCCGACTTTGCAACCAAGCCTTACGATGCCGCCGCGGCGTGGCCACCGCGCGCGTGGACGCCCTCGGCGAACTCCTCGATCATCTTCCGGTTGAACGCGGGGATGTCGTCGGGCTTGCGGCTCGTGACCAGGCCGTTGTCGGTGACGACCTGTTCATCAACCCACTGGGCGCCCGCGTTACGCAGGTCGGCCTCAAGCGAGGGCCAGCTCGTCATCCGACGCCCGCGCACGCCGCCCGCGTTGATCAGCGTCCATGGGCCGTGACAGATCGCCGCGATCGGCTTGCCTTCGTCGACGAAATGGCGGACGAACTGCACAGCGCGGGAGTTCATGCGGAGTTTGTCCGGGTTCATCACACCGCCCGGAAGAAGCAGGGCGTCGTAATCGTCGGGGTTGGCCCGGTCGAGCGACACGTCGACATCGAACGCATCGCCCCAGTCGGCGTGCTGCCAGCCCTTGACCTTGCCCTGCTGGGGCGAGATCAGGTCGGCGGCGGCGCCGGCCTCTTCAAGCGCCTTGCGGGGCTGGCTCATTTCGGACTGCTCGAAGCCGTTTTCGACCAGGATGGCTACTTTCTTACCGTTGAGTGCTCCGGCCATGGTTGTGCTCCTTTCGTGAATCCGTTTCAGGGAGCATTTGGGGCAAGAGTGGTGCCAGCACGGCCCCTTTTCGTTTGCCGTGCGCGCAGACCGCCGGAATTGGAGCAGGCGGGGACGCCCGCACACACGGTGCTACGGCAGCGTGAATGCCACGCAGGCATCGCCCCACGGCTGCGCCGGTCCGGGGTGGGGCTGGACGGCCAGCTTGCCGCCGCCGGTGGCGGGGATGACGATGTACTGTTTGCCGTCCACTTCGTAGGTCGCCGGTGGCGCGAAGCCGCCGTGCGGGAGCCTGGCGGACCAGAGTTCTTCGCCGGTGGCCTTGTCGAACGCGCGGATCTTCAGATCGCGCGTGCCGGCGCAGAAGACCAGGCCGCCCGCGGTGACGAGCGGGCCGCCGAAATTCTCCGTGCCGGTCCTGGGGATGCCCTTTTTCGTCAGCGCCTCGTCCTCGCCCAGGGGCACGCGCCAGGCGATCTTGCCCGTGTTCAGGTCGATCGCGTTGAGCAGGCCCCAGGGGGGCTTGGTGCCGGGGTAGTTCTGGTTGTCGAGCAGCTTGGGATAGCCGCCATCGCGATAGCCGGGGCGCTCGGGCCGCGCGGCGGGCTTTAAGTTCGGGCGGTCGCGGTCGAAGAGGTAATCGAGCAGTACTTTCTTGTCCGCATCGGTGAGCTGCGGGGCCGCAGGCATGATTCCCTTGCCGGTCTTCAGGAGCGCCAGCACGTCGGCGTCTTTGAGGCGCTGCGACACACCCAGGAGGGATGGGTTGACGGCCAGGCCCTCGCGATTCGGACCGTGGCAGGGCATGCAGTTCTTCTCGTAGACGGTTCGACCAGGGGTCGGCGGCAGCTTGGTCTCGTCCACCTGCGGCCGTTCGTAGCGATGCACGGATGGCAGCCACGGGATCTCGTTGGAGCTGACGTAGAGCAGGCCCGTGGCGGGGTCGAAGCAGGCGCCGGTCCATTCGGCGCCGCCATGGAAGCCGTACATCGCGAGCGGCTTGGCTTCCTCGAACGGCAGGAATCGGCCGTAGACCGCGCCCACCTCTTCGAGCTTGTCCATGACGAACTCGTGGGCCTCGGGTGAGAGGTCGCTCACGTCCTCGAGCCGAAACTCCTGCCGCGCGAAGGGCTGGGGCAGTTCGACGTCCGGCTGATACGCTGACGTCTGCTCGCCCGGTAGTTTCGAGGTTGGCGCGCGGCGCAGGCGGAAGGGGAAGAGCGGCTTGCCGCTCACGCGATCGAGAAGAAGCGTGTTGCCAATCTTGGTCACGGCGGCGACCGCATCCACGCGCCGGCCGTCGTGATTCACCGTCACCAGCATCGGCGGGGCGGGGATGTCCAGGTCCCAGATGTCGTGGCGGATCTCCTGGAAGTGCCACAGGTACCGCCCCGTCATCGCATCCAGCGCCAGCACGCAATTGCCAAAAAGGTTATCGCCGTGATGACCGACGCCGATGAAATTGGGCTTGGGCGAGCCGAGCGTGGCGTAGACGATGCCGCGGGAGGCGTCGAGGGCCATCCCGCCCCAGCAGTTGGCGCCCTCCTGCGGCCTGTCCCAGGTGTCGGCGAACGGCTCGCCTTTTTGCGGGACGGTGTGGAACGTCCAGAGAGGCCTGCCGCTCAAGAGGTCCACGCCGAAGACGTCGCGGTTCCAGCCCGCATAGACCAGGACGCTCTTGTAGACGGCCGGGGCGGCGACGCAGTCGATGATCTTGAGCTTCCCACCCTCGCCAAACGAATCGATCGGCTTGCCGTTCTTCGGGTCCAGCGCCCACAGCGCGTTTCCGGCGGCGAACAACACGCGGGCCGACACGCCCGCGTCGCCCTTGTAAAAGGTGAGCCCACGATGCGCCGGCCGACCCGTGCCGGGCGCGAAGCGCCAGATCTCCTCGCCCGTCTTCGCGTTAACGGCCACGACGTTGTTGCCGACGGTCGGCACGTACATCACACCCGCGACGATCACCGGGTTGCACTGGATGTTGCCCTTGCCATCCCCCGAGCGATAGGTCCACGCCATCTTCAGCGACTTCACGTTCCCCTTGTTGATCTGATCCAGCGGCGAATACCGCGTGCAGGCGTCGCCGGCGTGCGAGCGGTACCAGTCGGAATACTCACCCGCGTCGGGCCAGCCGTTGGGCGTCGTCAACTCTTCGGGCGTGGCGGCGGGGATCGTCTGATACAACGGCAACGCTTCGCGCGCCTTCGGATCCTCCACCGCCCAGTAATCCTGCGGTTTCGCACCCAGGTCTGCCTTGATCGGCACCGCAGGCGTATACGTCCGGAGCTTGGGCGGCGTCCCCGCCGGCTTGCCATCGAGTTGCGGCACGAGCCACTCCAATCCCTCGATGTTGTCCAGCAATCTCCCCTCCGCATCTTCATCCGTGTGATTGAGCACCCCGATCGGCCCGCGGTAGCCGCTGTCGCGGATGATCCGCAGCAGTTCCAGGTCCTGCTCTCCCTGGCCGATCGGCAGGATCTTCTTGCCGACCTGGTCGCCGTTCCTGGTCATGCCATTGAGGTTCAGGCACAACAGGTGCGGCTTGATCTGGTCGAGGACGGTCTTGAAGCGGCCCATCTGATCGTGCGCGTGGTGCAGGTTGTAGACCATCCCGACGTTGGGCAGGTTGAGCTTCGCCAGGACCGCAAGCTGGTTCTCCGGTTCGCCGAACCACCCGCCGTGGTTGTACAGGCCGACCGTGCAGCCGATCTTCGCCGCCTCCTGGGCGACCGGGCGAACGGCGTTCGCCGCCGCCTCGATGAGCTTGTCCTGATCCTTCTCGTCCTTGAGCGGGCTCCCCGCCGCGATCACCCAGAGCTGCGGCTTGAGGCCGCGTTTCTTCAAGACGTCCAGGATTCGCCGCGCATCCGCGTCGAGCGTCGGCGGGAACCAGACGGCAGTCAGCTCGATGTGATGTTTTGCCAGTGCGTCGATCTCCGCGTCGAACGTCGGCAGGTGCTCTGCCCGCCAGTCGTAGGCGAAGTGATGAATCCCCATCCGCTCGAGCATGGCGGCGCGCTCCTCGGGCCCGCGCTTCTTCGCATCGAACGGCACGATGCACCAGGCAACCAGGTTGTCGCGGGCGAAGAGGGTGTTGTCGCCGCCGTCGCCTCGGACCGGAAAGGAGACAAAGCCGACGACCAGCAGCAATGGAATGACGCGCAGCAGGGGAGTCATGCCCGGCATGATACCGCCCGCCCAACGCCAACGAAAAAGCCCAGGGAGGTCATCCCTGGGCATCGCACTGTGCACTGAAATTCAACGGGATCGTTTTACGCCGCTGGTGTCAACTCGCACAGGTAGTTGAACACGCACCGCACGTACGACACGCCTTCCATCGCCGAGATGATCGCCACCATCCCCGCCGGGGCGGCGGCCTCGATGGCAAACCGCTCCTCGTCCACGAGGATGACCTTTGCCCCCGTATCGACCACGGCGGCGGCGATGTCGTGCAGACCGTTCCGATCCGCATTATCCCGATCCACCATGATGAGAATATTCGACATCCACATAACGCGCTACCTTTCCACGCCCGAGTCGCGGAATCGCAGCTAGGTTCCTGCGAGTTCCGCGCGTGGGAAAGTGCAGCAAAAAACCTCGCCGCTGGACGAGGTCGCTCCAACCTTCCCAAGGCGTCGTTGGGCCGGAATCGCATCTGGCGGGCGCCGTCCGGCACTATGTATTCTACGATTAGTTCGACACCAAAGTTTAGCCGAGGTTTGCCCCACAGGGCGATTATAACCTACCTGTTTTCTTGGAGTTGCGGCAGGCCGTTGCTGCCCTGAATAGGGCCTTATGAGTTGGGAGAGCGGCTATGAGCCGCTCAGCGTCGCAAGTTTTGATCGGTCTGCTTCGTCCAGCGTCCTGATCAATGTCCCGCTCGTGTACACACTGTCGATCACGATCGGCTTTTCCTGTCCGGGGACGTAGATCGCCGTCAGCGGGATGCCGCCGGTCGCCGAAAGCGTTTTGAGCCTTTCCCATCCCGGCGCGTCCTCAGCGGTCAGGTCGGCCTTGAACGCCACGACATGGTGCCGGTCCAGCGCCGCCGCGGTCGTCCGGTCGTGGAAGACCGTTCGCTCGATGTATTGGCAGTTCAGGCACCAGTTGGCCGTGAACTTCACCAGGACGATCTTCCCCTCTTTGCGCGCCTGCTCGATGGTCTGGTCGGCATACGGCTGCCACTTGACCGGCGAGACGAACGTCGCCGCCATCGCGGTCGTCCCGGCGATCATCAGCGCCGCCAGCACGGACGCGATCGCGATCCCCCGACCGTGCGCGCCATGCTGAACGGTTCTTATCAGCAGGAACGCGCCCGCCACGATGGCGACCGGGACGAGCGACCAATAGAGCGCTGCCCCATGAAGGAAACGCCCCGCCGCGAAAAACACTGCCGCCCCGAGCAACAAAAAGCCCATCATCTGCTTGAACAACTCGGCCCACGGTCCCACGCGCGGGAAGCGCCGGGCCAACTCCGGAAACGCACTCAGCAGGATGTAGGGGAACGCCATCCCTACTCCCACCATTGTCACCGCCCACACCCCCAGCACCACCGGTTGCGCCTGTGCCCAGAGCATCAACGGCGGGAAGAGCGGGCCGGTGCAGGGAGTCGAGAGGACGGCCGTCAACACGCCCCACTCGAAGTTCCCCAGGTACGTGTCGTGCCGCGGGGAAAAGCTGTAGACCCCGCCCGGCAGGTTCACGTTCAGCCAGCCGAACATCCAGAACGCCAGAACGGTCAGCAGCACCACTACGCCCCAGGCGAACCACGGGTTGGAGAACTGTTGCCCCCACGTGAACCGCTTGAGCACCAGGATGAAGAGCGCCAGCGCCGCGAAGACGGCCACGATCCCCGCTCCGAACACGCTCGCCAGGCCGACCGTCTTCGCCCGGTCATGCTGCGCCACCTCAGCGAACCCCAGCACCTTGATCGGCAGCACCGGCAGCACGCAGGGGACGATGTTGAAGAGGATCCCCGCCACGAATGCCGCCCCTAACGCCGCCGGCACGCCCCACCTTGGCTGGCCGTCCACTACCACTGCCGTCGGAGGCGCCGGCGAGTTCGCCGGTTGCGTGGCGGCGCTCCCGCGGGAGGCGGCGGCGGGTGTGTAGCCCTTGAACAACTCCGCCTGGTTCGCTTCGGTCGTCTCGCCTGCCCCCACTACCTTAAATTCCACCCGCCAGGGCGTCGTCTGGGGCGCGAAGCACATCTTGTCGTCGCACACCTGGTAGCGGATCGTCCCGCCGAGCGTCAGCGGGCCCGGTTTGGCGTCGTTGGCGATCTCGATCGGCACGTAAACGATCGTCCGGCCGCTGTAGACGTTCACTTCGCCCAGGCCCGGGTAGTTTTCATCGTGACCCGGCGGGTAAATCGGCTGGCCAAGGGTGACCAGCGGCCTGGCATCGGTGCGTACGGATAGCGCGATCAGGTTCGGGTCCTTGGGGGTATGCGATTGGGCGTGGAAGCCGCGTTGAAGGTCCAGCACGATCGCGACCGCCGCCTGCTGCCCCGGGTGAACGGCGGTGAAGTTCAGGTGCGCCGAAACCGCTTCAGGCTTGGGCTGCGCGATTGCGGCGGACCCGATCCCGACGCCGATCACCATCACGATCAATCCGAACCAGGATCTCATGCCTGCTTATAGTGCCAGGACCCGGCCGCTATTCCAATCCCCGGCGTAAGTTGACGCGGTCGGCGCCAACCTTTAGCATTCCGCTAGGATTTGTCGGGAGCCCTCCCTTGCGTCTCTCCAAGCGCACCGAATACGGCCTGCGGGCGGTTGTCCAGCTTGCCCGGCTGTGGCCACGCAACTTCGTCCAGTCGCGCGACTTGGCCCAGCAGGAAGGTCTGCCCAACAAGTTCCTCGAGTCGATCCTGCTGGCGCTGCGACGGGGCGGTTTCCTCGAATCCAAGGTCGGCTCCGGCGGTGGGTACCGGCTCTCCCGGGCCCCCAAAGACATCGGCGTCGGCGACCTCATCCGACGCCTCGAAGGCCGGTTGACGATCAAGGAGGGGACGAGCAGCCCCGCCGACCAATCTCCCGGCAAGGTCGCCGTTCGCCTGATCAACGAAAAACTCACCGAGGCCACCGACCAGGTGTTGGACACGATGACCCTGGAAGAGCTGGTCGAACACGTCCACCGCGCCACAAGTACAAGCCAGGAAATGTATTACATCTAATGGACAGAAAAAGGGGGACGGAAGCCCTTTTCATCCGAGACAAATCCATCAGAATCGATGCAACGCCTCGCGCCCTGCCACGATAACCCGCCCGG
>DATBFY010000786.1:0-14345 GCA_036558265.1 Tepidisphaeraceae bacterium
ACCCGTCCGTCCCCTTCCAGGCGCAGCGGAGCCCCGTTGGGGCGTACCGCGACGTTGTGCAGCTCCAGGAACCGGCTGACCCACTTGGCCGTCGTCTCCCCCGCGAACCGCGACCACGGATGCTCGCCCTTGATCAGCAGGTCCACCTCCAGCCCCAGTTGCGTCAGCGAAGCCGCCAGCTCCACCCCGAGCAGCCCCGACCCGATCACCGCCACCCGTCCCCGGTGCGTCGATCCGGCGCGGGTCTGCCGATGCCCCTCCGCCTTGGCCTTCTCCACCGCATGGTGGAGCCGCTCCAGGTCGTCAAAGGTCCGCAGGTAGTGCAGGCTGGGCAGGTCGTGCCCGGGGATCGTCAAGTGTTTCGGGCTCGCCCCCGTCGCCAGCAGCAAATTATCAAACGAGATCTCTTTCCCATCATCCAGGATGACCGCATGCCGCGCGGTGTCCAGGTGCGTCACCCGCCGGCTGGTGCGCAGCTCGATGTGCCGCTCGGTGTACCACCCATGCGCATGGCTGAACAGCGCCGCCCGCGGCAGGTGGTTGCGCAGCGCCTCCTTGGAAAGGGGAGGCCGGAGGTAGGGACGGGTGGATTCGAGGGTGATCAGGAGAACCTCCCCCTCCCGATCCCTCCCCCGAATCGCCTCCGCCGCCGCGCTGCTGGCGATGCCGCCGCCGACCAGCAGGTACTTCACGTGGTGCTTGGTCATGGTGCCGATAACTGCTCCTGTTCATTATACCTCTTCGGCAACTGGGCAGTTCGGATACACAAATCCAAGCAGGGTACGGGTGGCTTGACAGGGGAGGAAAGCCGATCAACAATATATCCGGATTAACGGATGGTCAGAATCGCTTCCCAGCCCGATGCCCTGCTTGCCTGGATGGACTGCCTGGCCGACCCCATGCGGCTGCGGCTGCTTCGCATCCTGGAGCGTCACGAGTTGGGGGTTGCGGATCTGTGCGACGTGCTTCAAACCCCCCAATCGACCGTCAGCCGCCACCTGAAGCTCCTGCTCGAACAGGGCTGGGTGCAGAGCCGTCGCCAAGGCACTAACCATTTGTATGAAATGATTTTAGACGAGCTTGCGCCGGCCGCGCGCAAGCTCTGGCTACTGGCCCGGGAACAGACCGAAAGCTGGGCGACGCTCGCCCAGGACGAGCTGCGCCTCCAGCGGCGACTCGCCCAGCGCGAGAACGACAGCGAGGCGTTCTTCGCGGGGGCGGCGGTGGAGTGGGATCGAATCCGCAATGATCTGTACGGCTCGCGGTTCGATTTGCAAGCGGTTCTTCCGCTCCTCCCTCCGAGCCATGTGATTGCGGACCTGGGGTGCGGGGCGGGGGAGTTGGCGGCCCAGATTGCCGGGAATGTAAAAACGGTGATCGGGGTGGACAATTCGACGGAGATGCTCAAGGCGGCAAAGCGGCGCGGCGCCAGCCTGCCGAATCTCGACCTCCGCAAGGGAGATCTGACGGCGCTCCCGCTTGCGGACGGGGAAGCGGATGCGGCGATCATGATCCTGGCGCTGACGTACGTGGCCGACCCACAGGCGGCGGTCCGCGAGATGGCGCGGGTGATCAAGGGGGGCGGTCGGGCGGTGGTGGTTGACCTGCTGCGGCACGACCGCGACGATTTTCGGCGGCAGCTTGGTCAGAAGTGGGCTGGATTCGAGCCGGGCGAAGTGCAACGGATCTTTTCTGAGGCGGGTTTCACGAACGTAACGGTTACCCCTCTGCCGCCGGATGCCAATGCGCGGGGGCCGGCACTCTTCGTGGCGAGCGGGATCAAGGGATAGACGATTTATTGCTTCTCAAGGAGAACCGACAATGGCGACTGCGACTCTTTCGAAACCGAAAAATAAGACGAACGGCAACGGCGCCGCCGCGAAGGCGGGGCTGGAATTCAAGGTGAAGGATCTGGCGCTGGCGGAGTGGGGGCGCAAGGAAATCCTGCTGGCGGAGCAGGAGATGCCGGGCTTGATGGCCGTGCGTGCGGAGTACGCCAAGGCGCAGCCGCTCAAGGGGCTGAAGATCGTCGGTTCGCTGCACATGACCATCCAGACGGCGGTGTTGATCGAGACGCTGTCGGCGCTGGGCGCGCACGTGCGGTGGTGTTCGTGCAACATCTTCAGCACGCAGGATCACGCGGCGGCGGCGGTGGTGGTCGGGCCCAGGGGGACGGTGGACAAGCCGGCAGGCGTGCCGGTGTTCGCGTGGAAGGGCGAGACGCTGGAGGAGTACTGGTGGTGTACCGAGCGTGCGATCGACTTCGGCAACGGCCAGGGGCCGGACCAGATCGTGGATGACGGTGGGGACGTGACGCTGCTGATCCACAAGGGTGCGGAGTTCGAGAAGGCGGGGAAGGTGCCGGCGCCCGGCCCGAATGACAACGAGGAGTGGACCGAGGTGCTCAAGCTGCTCGCGCGCTGCTTCAAGGCGGATCCGCAGCGGTGGACCAAGGCGGCTGCCAACTGCAAGGGCGTCTCGGAGGAGACGACCACGGGCGTGCATCGTCTTTACGAGATGCAGAAGCAGGGGAAGCTGCTCTTTCCGGCGATCAACGTGAACGACAGCGTGACCAAGAGCAAGTTCGACAACCTTTATGGCTGCCGGCACTCGCTGGTGGACGGGCTGTTCCGCGCAACCGACGTGATGATCAGCGGCAAGGTGGCGGTCGTCTGCGGCTACGGGGACGTGGGCAAGGGTTGCTGCCAGAGCCTCAAGGGCCAGGGCGCGCGGGTGATCGTGACCGAGATCGACCCGATCTGCGCATTGCAGGCGGCGATGGAGGGGTACCAGGTGCTGACGCTGGAGGAGACGCTGCCCTACGCCGACATCTTCATCACGACGACGGGCAACTTCGGGATCATCACGGCCGAGCACATGGCGAAGATGAAGGACAAGGCGATCGTGGGGAACATCGGCCACTTCGACAACGAGATCGACATGGCCGGGCTGAAGAAGTCGAAGGGGATCAAGCGGACGAACATCAAGCCGCAGTACGACATGTGGACGTTCGCGGACGGCCACAGCGTGCTGGTGCTGGCGGAGGGTCGGCTGCTGAATTTGGGGTGCGCGACGGGGCATCCGAGCTTCGTGATGAGCGCGAGCTTCACGAACCAGACGATCGCGCAGATCGAGTTGGCGACGAACGGGAAGAACTACGAGCGGCAGGTGTACGTGCTGCCGAAGATTTTGGACGAGAAGGTGGCGCGGCTGCACCTGGAGAAGCTGGGGGTGAAGCTGACGAAGCTGACCAAGAAGCAGGCGGAGTACATCGGTGTGCCGGTGGAGGGGCCGTATAAGGCGGAGCATTATCGGTATTGATCTGGGAGCAATTCCGGCTCATTCCGTGTGTAGGATCCGGGGCGGCGCTCTGGTCGCGTAGCTCCCGGCGCTCTGCCCCGGCTTGCTGATGTGTGAAGAGTGGACATGAGGCGACCCGCCGGGATTCCTGGCGGGTCGCTGTCTTTAGATCGTGCGTGTTTCCTTAAGAGTGGAACTCGTCGGGCATGTTGTCGTCGTTGTGCAATACGCCGCCGAGATTTCTGACGTAATGGTGCTTAGCACAGAAGAGGCTCAGGCGCACGCGCAGGCGTGTGCAGCCGGGCTCACGGCATTGTTCGGGGCCCTGTTCGTCACCCAATTCCCGAAGCATCGAGCGGAGCGAGGCGATCTTCACCTGGTCGGGAAAGGGGCGTTCCCGCCAGTTGTCTGGTGTGGTCGGGGGGATTTGGTAGAGCGCTCGCCGGTGGCAATGGTCCGCGGATTCCTGCCAAAACTGTCCGCAGATGCGACATTGCAGAAGTTTCAGCCCGCCATCCGTTTCGGCGATGGGTCCGAGGGTTGCGGCGATGGTAAGACCGACCCGGTAACGATTGAGTACGTCTTCCGCGGTTTGCAAGTCCGATGAATAGCGCGGGCAGGCACAGTCGTGTGACATGGGGCGTCAGTCCCCCTCCAGCACCGCGAGCAATTTATCGAGGACTTCCTCGACCACGTCGCGCGGGGCCGTGGCAACCAAGGCCGTTTCGCGCTCGCGGTAATCCACCTGCCGGACCGCGTCGGCGACGATGACGCTGCTGACCGCGCCCACGCCGGCCTTGGGGGGCAGGAGGCCGGGCGGCAGTTGCACTTCGAAGGGCCCGCCGCGCGCGCGGCTGGTGATCGCGCAGACGATGGCCATGCCGGATTTGCGGTTGTAGGAGGCGGGGCTGAGGACCAGGGCGTAGTGGCGGTCGGCCATCTCGTGGCCGGCGGAGGGGGAGAAGTTGAGGTGGACGAGGTCGCCGCGCTTGGGGTGATAGGTGCGGTAGCTCATAGGAGTTCGCCGCCGCGCGGGTTGTCGATGTGCAGCTCGCCGTGGCGGTGGCGGGGCTTCATCTTCGCGAGGAGGTCGGCGAGCTTGTATTTTCGGCGGCGGGCGCGCGTGGGTCGGATCGTCAGCACGCCTCCCGTCGTGTCGAACTCGACCTGGGCGCCTTCGGTCAGGCGGGCCTGCTCGGCGACGGCCTTGGGGATGCGGACGCCGAGGCTGTTGCCCCATTTCTGAACGGTCGTGGCCATGAGCGGGACTCCCAGGCTTGTGTATACGAAGAGTATACGTTTCCGCGCTTCCACGTCAACGCTTGCGAAGGAGCCCATGTGAATATTGACGCGTGCAACAGCGCCGCAGTAGTATTCTGCGCGATGGAGGGGTAAGTCGGATGACACCGACGACGATCGACGTTTGTTTAGTGGGGCCGGAGGAGGTCGCGGTCGAGGCGCGTCCTCGGGTTTGGAGCCGGATCCCGGCGCTGGATGGGGTTCGGGGGGTGGCGGCGCTGATCGTGATGATCTTTCATTACTACCAGGCGTTGGGCCCGCCGGGGAGCGGCGGCGCGGTGGCGCGGCTGGCGTTTGGCCTGACGCGGTTCGGGGGGACAGGGGTAGATCTCTTTTTCGTGCTTTCGGGATTCCTGATCACGGGAATCCTGCTGAGCGCGCGGGGCAGCCCGAACGCGTGGACGCGGTTTTACATGCGGCGGGTGCTGCGGATCTTCCCGCTGTATTACGGGGCGCTGCTGGGGATCTGCGTGGTCGCGTTGCTGGTCGGGTGCGGGTGGTCGGGCCTGCGGCCGACGGTGTGGTACTGGACGTACCTGCAGAACGTTCGCGGCCTCTTGGGCGGAGCCGGATTCGAGCAGAGCTCGTTCGAGTGGATCGCGCCGATCCACTTCTGGTCACTGGCAGTGGAGGAGCACTTCTACCTGTTCTGGCCTGTGGTGGTGCTGATGGTGAGCACGCGCCGGTTGCCGAACGTGTTGTGGGGAATCGTCGCCGGGTCGATCCTGAGCCGGGGGCTGTTGATCGCGACGGGTCACACGTCGGCGACGTTCGATTTCACACTGTGCCGGATGGACGCGTTGGCGTTCGGGGCGTTGATCGCGGTCTACGCCGCAGGCGACGGGGCGCCGGTCGAGCGGCTTGGCCGATCCGCGCGGTGGGCGACGCCGGCATTGATCGTCGTCGCAGTGCCGATGTACGTGCTGACGAGCGGGCGGGGCCTGGCCACGGTGCAGTTCGGCAAGAGCACGCTGATCGCGGCGCTGTATGCGGCCGCGCTGATCGTGCTGTTGACGGGGCCACGGGAGGGGCTGCTCTCACGTGCGCTCTCGTGGGGGCCGCTGCGCGCGATGGGGAAGTACAGTTACGCGCTCTATATTTTCCACCCCTTCGTCTACCTGGGCCTGGACGAGTGGCTGGCGGCGCGGCGCCCGGTGGTATTCGCGCACGCGTACAACCCGTTGATGTGCGCCTCGGCGATGGGGATCACGTTCGCGGGGGCGCTTGCGAGCTGGCATTTTTATGAGAAGCACTTCTTGAAGTTGAAGCGCTTTTTCGAGTACGAGCGTGGGTGACGGGAGAGAATGACCGGGTCGCCAAAGCGACCCCACCCGCGACTTGCCACCCGAATCAGGGCGCAGGCATCTCGTGATCCGGACCAGTCCCCTTCCAGCACCGCCAGCAACTTGTCCAGCACGTCTTCCACGATCCCGCGCGGCACGGAGACGACGAAGGCCGTCCCGCGCTCGCGGTAATCCACCTGCCGGACGGCGTCGGCGACGATGACGCCGGTGACCTGGCCGACACCCGCCTTGGGGGGCAGGAGGCCGGGCGGGAGTTCCACTTCGAAGGGGCCCCGTGGGCATGCAGCGCGGCGCGGTGGGCGCGGTAGAAGGTGGCGTATGCGTATCACGACCGCACTGATCGTTTGCGTCGCTTGTTGGTTCGCCGTTTTCGCAGGGGTCGCGCGGGGACAGAATGAACGTCCGCCCAACGTCGTGCTCGTCTACGTGGACGACATGGGGTATGGGGACCTGTCGTGTTACGGATCGAAGGGGGCGCAGACTCCGAATATCGATCGACTGGCGAAGGAGGGCGTTCGGTTCACGGACTTTTACGTGGCGCAGGCGGTGTGCTCGGCATCGCGGGCGGCGCTGTTGACCGGATGCTACAACGTGCGGGTGGGGATCTTCGGCGCGCTGGGGCCTAACGCGAAGATCGGATTGAACCCGAACGAGTTCACGCTGCCCAGGCTGTTCAAGTCCAAGGGGTACGCGACGGCGGCGTTCGGCAAGTGGCACCTGGGGAGCCTGCCGCAGTTCATGCCCTGGAACCAGGGGTTCGACCGCTACGCGGGGTTGCCGTACTCCAACGACATGTGGCCGCGGCACCCGGAGACGCCCAAGGCCTATCCACCGCTGCCGCTGTATGAGCAGGACAAGGTGATCCAGACCAATCCGGACATGGACACGCTGACCGGGTTCTACACCGAGCACGCGGTGAAGTTCATCGACCAGAACAAGGATCGGCCGTTCTTCTTGTACGTGCCGCACAGCATGCCGCACGTGCCGCTGGGGGCGGGGCCGATGTTCAAGGGCAAGTCGGGATTCGGCCTGTACGGCGACGTGATGATGGAGCTGGACTGGAGCGTCGGTCAGATCTGCGAGGCGCTGCGGCGCAATCACCTGGAGGAGAGCACGCTGGTGATGTTCGCCAGCGACAACGGTCCGTGGACGACGTACGGCGATCACGCGGGCTCATCCGGCGGGCTGCGCGAGGCGAAGGCGACCAGCTTCGAAGGCGGCATCCGCGAGCCGTTCATCGCCCGGTGGCCCGGGCACATCCCGGCCGGCAGCGTCTGCCACGAGCCGGCCATGACGATCGACCTGCTGCCGACGTTCGCGAAGCTGTTAAACGTGGAACCGCCGAGCGATCGCAAGATCGACGGGAAGGACATCTGGCCGCTGATCTCGGCGCAACCGGGCGCCAAGTGCCCGCACGAGGCGTACTTCATCTACTGGGTGGATCACCTGGAGGCGGTGCGGAGCGGCAAATGGAAGCTGCACTTCCCGCACGATTATCGCGAGACGCCCAAGGTCCGCGCCCACGGCGGCATCCCGACCAAGGCCGGCAAGGGGCACATCGAGCTGTCGCTCTTCGACCTGGAGAAAGATCCGGGGGAGACGACGGATGTCTCGAAGGAACATGCGGACGTGGTGAAGCATCTCGAACAGCTCGCGGATGAGATGCGGAAGGACCTGGGGGATTCGGCGACGAAGCAGAAGGGGACGGGACGACGGGAACCCGGGCGCGCCACGACCGCGCCGACGAAGTGAGTTCGTACCACGGGCTTCGGGCCCGGGCTGATTCGAAAACGCTCACGGGCAGGATGCCCGTGATACGAATTAATTCGGCGGTCCGATCCCCACGAAGCTCTCGACGATCTCGCGACCGTCCATCAGGCCGTCCACGTCGTGGTCCACACCGCTCAGGTGCCTGCGGAACGCGGCCATCATCTCATCCCTGCTCAGGTGCCCGTCGTGGTTGGCGTCGGCGACGTGGAAGAGCCAGGCCGCCCAGGCGGTCGCGGTCGCCTGCTCGCGGAAGCGGCCGGTGAGGAGCTTGTCGATCGCGGCGGTGGCGGCGGGCTGGTCGATCGTGCGATCGGAACCCGCGCGAGCGGTGGCGAGGAGCCGATCGATGCCGTCCAGGACCTCCACCTCGCTCAGGCGCCCGTCGCCGTCGCGGTCCATGGCGGCCATGGCGGCCATCGCGACCGGCGCGACCTTGATCATGTGCGTGGGTACCAGGCTCGGATCGCGAAAACCGGGCAGGAATCCCTTTTCGGATCCGGCCAATTGACGGCGGATCGAATGCGTGCGCGCCTCGACGAAGGACCACAGCTCCGGCGCGACCAGCCGCATGCCGATCGACGGCTGGGTCGTCGGACTGCCGACGCGGCCGGACTCCTGCGCCGCGCGGTCGGCGGCGGCGAAGACCGGCTCAAGGGCCAACCGGCGCTCGCGCATGCGGCTTTCGGACATCGGTCCTTCCGCCAGCTCGCTCAGGTCCGCCCGGTAACGGCGCTCGTAGGCCTCGACCGCCAGCAACCGCTCGATCAGGCGGTTGTGGTCGGCGTAGGCGTGGGTGACGCTCATGTGCTGTTGCTGCTCGGCCGACCCGACCCAGCTATATCCGCCGAACGACAGGTTCATATCCCAGGGAATCGCGCGTCCTCGGTTGTCGATGGGGTCGAAGTAGAGGAAGTAGTTGTGCCCGGTCGAGAGGAAACTGTCCAGGTTGGCGATGGCGGAGTTCACGGCCACGTAGCGCAGGAACTCGGGCACGTCGAGGTACGAGCCGATCTGGCCGGCGAAGGTCGCGTCGTCGGCCTTGTTGATCAGCTTCGCCAGGGCGATCACTCGCGCGGCGCGTTGCGGATCGACATCGCTCCGCGGGTTATAGCGCGCATAGCCGGTCGCCCACTGGTCACCCAGGTAAGCCATCCCGCGCATGCCCTCGGGCTTTAGAACCAGTCCGTCCGAGCGGTCAAAGTTTCGCTTGAGGAAATGGTGATCGACCTCTTCGATGAGCGTGTAAAGCCCCAGGTACTCGTGCTCGAACTGCCCCGGCACGGTCAGGTAGACCAGCGCGTAGCCGGTGCGCGGGGCGGGCATGCCCATCTCGCGAAAGATGGCAAAGGCGACAGTCTCGCGCGCGATGGAGGGGTCCGACGCGGCGTTGTTGAGGTTGAGCGTCGTCAAACCCGCGAGCTTTCCCCCCTCGACGAAGCGGTCGAACTCCAGCTTCATCGGGCGGCGGATCGCCGAGGCCGAGACGGCATAAGAGGCGTTGCCCTTGAAGCGCAGGCCGGCGTCGGCGAGCCGCGTGCCGTCAAATTCGACGGCGGCACGGACGTAGGGGTATGCCAGCCCCCGGGGCGAGGGGTGATGCCGCTCGACGTCAGCGTGGGTGGGCTGGGTGGCCGGGCGGGTCGTCGCGGGCTTCGCGGGGCGCGGTGGCGAGCCGGAGTTGGGCTGCATCATGCGCCAACCGTCGGCCAAGAGGCTGAGGTGGATGACGTGGACGCGGGTCGGGTCGAAGATGTGTTTGGCCGACGGCAGGCCGTGGACGACGGGCGCGGTCGCCGGCGCCCGGTGGGTCGCCACTCCATCGGCCCGGCCATCCCTCGCCCCAAGGGCCAATACAATCGTTGCCATCAACACTGTAATCCGTTCCATCGGACGTGAGTCCTCCTGTCCCGCAGACAACTACCACCCGGGCAACGCCGGGTTGTGTGAGAACGAAGACTAAATCGGCAAGGGACAAGGGCCGCGTTGACGTCAAATCCCCCTTATTTCTGCCCAATTGAATCCACCACATGTCGCGGGAGAGCCCGGACGAGACACTTGTCGGCGCGCGCGAACGGAGCTCGTTCGGCGCCAATTGCGCCAAACGAACTCCGTGGACGGCAGGCCTCTGATTATGACGGCGAATCAATACCGGTCGAACCGATCATCCCGATCGTTGCTCAGCCGCCCGCGGTCGCTGTCCGCCTTCCAGTCCGCATCATGGTGCAGGTAACCGGCGTCGTCGCGCCACGGGCGATGGTCGTAGCCGGCCGTCTGGGCCGAAAGATCGTCGCGATAATAGCGCTGCGATGAGTAATCCGAATGATGCTGATCCGACGAACAGCCGGCCAAGATGCTCAGGCCGCCGAACAACGCCGCAAAGAGAAGGGGATTTTGCATCAGGTGTCTCCTTGAAAAGGTACTCGACGCTTTGCAAATCCCGCGCCCGGACCAGCGAAATCCCGCCGGAATTCTCAGCAAAACCCCCACGTTGAAACGGGCAAAGAAGAACCCCTCTCCGAAACGAAGAGGGGTTCTCGCATCATGTCACCGAACGTGCGAGCCGAAGGGGAGTTACTCCTTCACCTCGTACTCCGCATCGATCACGTCCTCGTCCTTCTTCTTTCCGTCGCCCGGGGCACCTGCCGCGCCCGCACCGCCCGCGGTCGCGCGATCCGAACCCGGCCCAGGCCCGCCCGCCGGCCCACCACCCGGGGCGCCGGCGCCCGCCGCGCCGCCGTAGATGGCCTCGCCCATCTTGTAGACCGTCTGCTGCAGGTTCTCGATCGACGGGCGGATCCGCGCGCCGTCATCGCTCTTGAGCGCGTCCTTCAGGTTGTTCAGCGCGCTCTCGATCTGCCCGCGAACGTCCGGACTGACCTTATCGCCGTGTTCCTTGAGCTGCCGCTCGGTCTGGAACACCAGGTTGTCCCCCTGGTTCTTCAGCTCGATCGTCTCGCGGCGCTTCTTGTCCTCGGCGGCGTGGCTCTCGGCCTCGCGCTTCATCTTCTCGATCTCGTCCTTCGACAGCCCGCCCGCGTTCTGCACGGTGATCTTGTTCTCCTTGCCCGTGCCGCGGTCCTTGGCGGCCACGTTCAGGATCCCGTTCACGTCGATGTTGAACGTCACCTCGATCTGCGGCACCCCGCGCGGGGCCGGCGGGATGCCGGTCAGGTCAAAGCGCCCCAGCAGCCGGTTGTCCCGCGCGAACTCGCGCTCGCCCTGCAGCACGTTGATCGTCACCGAGTCCTGATTGTCGCTGGCGGTGCTGAACACCTCGGTCTTGCTCACCGGGATGGTCGTGTTCCGCTCGATCAGGCGCGTCATCACGCCGCCCAGGGTTTCGACGCCCAGCGACAGGGGGGTCGCGTCGAGCACCAGGATGTCCTTCATCTGCCCGGTCGCGATGCTCGCCTGGATCGCCGCGCCCACCGCCACCACCTCGTCCGGGTTGACCGTGCGGTTGGGCTCCTTGCCCTTGAACAGTTCCTTCACCAGGCGCTGCACCATCGGCACGCGCGTCGAGCCGCCCACCAGCACCACCTCGTCGATCTGCTCGGGCTTGAGCTTCGCATCGTTGAGCGCGTCCAGCACCGGCTTGCGCGTCTTCTCGACCAGCGGCGCGATCAACTGCTCGAACTTCGAGCGGGTGATCGTCTCCTGCATGTGCTTGGGGCCCTCGGCGGTCGCGGTGATGAACGGCAGGTTCACCGTCGTCTCCATCGCGCTCGACAGCTCGATCTTGGCCTTCTCCGCCGCCTCTTTGAGGCGCTGCAGCGCCATCGGGTCCTTGCGCAGGTCGATCCCTTCCTTGCGCTTGAACTCGTCCGCCAGGTAGTTGATCAGCTCCTCGTCGAAGTCGTCACCGCCCAGGTGCGTGTTGCCGTTGATCGAGAGCACCTCGAACACGCCGTCCCCCACGTCCAGCACGCTGATGTCGAACGTCCCGCCGCCCAGGTCGTACACCGCGATCTTCTCGTTCTTCTTCTTGTCCAGGCCGTATGCCAGCGCCGCCGCCGTCGGCTCGGGCAGCACGCGCAGGACCTTCAGGCCCGCGATCTCCCCCGCGTCCTTGGTCGCCTTCCGCTGCGCGTCGTTGAAATACGCCGGCACCGTGATCACCGCCTCGGTCACCGGCTCGCCGAAGTAGCTCTCGGCGGTCTTCTTCAGGTCCTGCAGGATCATCGCCGAGATCTGCTCGGGCGTGTACTCCTTGCCGCGAACCTTCACCTTCACCATGTCCTCGGGCCCGCCGACGATCTCGTACGGGACCATCTTTTCTTCCTGGGCGACCTCGTTGTGACGCCGGCCCATGAAGCGCTTGATGGAGAAGATCGTGTTCTTCGGGTTGGTCACCTGCTGGTGGCGGGCGGTCTGCCCGACCAGGATCTCCCCCTTGTCCGTGAATGCCACCACCGACGGGGTAAGGCGGCTTCCCTGCGCGTTGATGAGGACCTTGGGCGTATCGCCTTCCATGACGGCGACCACGCTGTTCGTCGTCCCCAGGTCGATTCCTATGATTTTGCCCATTGCTTGCTCCTGTTGGAGGTGCCCCACGCGCGAAAGCGGGGCGCACCGACTCTCATGTAACCAACCCTCTTACGCAAAGAATGTGCCACCATTCGAGCATGGAAGTATAGAACTAAGTGCAGTTATATTAAAGGTTTGCATTGATGGCTTCGCATGACCGCAAATGCCATTTCGACAGTCGACTTCCTCGATTGGCAGGCCTAGGATTTCGGTGAACTTCGGCACCTTGACAACGTCTATCAGGGTGTCAGCCGGATCGACCGCCGCTCTCAGGAAATGATAACCTCGGCAAGGTTTTCTAAATTTTTCGGTTGACTTTTGCCGATCCGGTAATATAGAAAACGATAAGAAGCACGGCTCTTCCAGAGCCACAGGCCGCGCAAACGGGTCTGCGCTTCACGATTCTCACTCTCCCCTCCGACCGCGGTCCGGGATGCCCTCCCCCTGACCGCGGTTTTTTTGCGCTCTCAACCCACGTTAAGATCCCCCACCCACTATGCCGCAACCCAACCGCGCCAACTCCGCCGCCGCCTTCGCCAAAGCCCAGCGCCTGATGCCCGGCGGCGTCTCCTCCCCCGTCCGCGCCTTCAAGGCCGTCGGCGGAACCCCCGTCTTCATCAAGGAGGCCGAAGGCGCTTACCTGAAGGACGTGGACGGCAACCGCTACGTCGACTACATCGGCTCCTACGGCCCCATGATCGTCGGCCATGCCAACGAGCGCGTCGTCGCCGCACTCTCCAAGGCCATCGGCCGCGGCACCTCCTTCGGCGCCCCCACCGAGGCCGAAGCCCAGCTCGCCGAGAAGATCTGCTCGGCCCTCCCGGGCATGGAAATGCTCCGGTTCGTGAATAGCGGCACCGAGGCCGCCATGTCCGCCATCCGCCTCGCCCGCGCCGCCACCCGCCGCGACAAGGTCGTCAAGTGCATCGGCTGCTACCACGGGCACCTCGACTCGCTCCTGGTTTCCGCCGGCAGCGGCGCATTGACCTTGGGCACTCCCAGCTCGCCCGGCATCCCGCAATCCACCACCTCCAACACCCTCCTGGTCCATTACAACGACCTCGACGGCGCCCGAAAGCTCTTCGACCAGCACGGCCGCGACATCGCCTGCTTCGTCATCGAGCCCGTCGCCGGAAACATGGGCCTGGTCCTTCCCGCCGATGGATACCTCCAGGGCCTGCGCGAGCTCTGCACCCGGCACGGCGCCCTGCTGCTCTTCGACGAGGTCATGACCGGCTTCCGCGTCGCCTGGGGCGGCGCCCAGACGCGCCTGGGCATCAAGCCCGACCTCACCTGCCTCGGCAAGGTCATCGGCGGCGGCCTCCCCTGCGCCGCCTACGCCGGCCCCCGCAGCATCATGGAACAGATCTCCCCCGCCGGCCCCGTCTACCAGGCCGGCACCCTCAGCGGCAACCCCCTCGCCATGGCCGCGGGCCTCGCGACCCTCGAGATCCTCGAGGAAGGCGGCGCCTACACGCAACTCGAAGACGCCGGCAAGCGCCTCGCCACCGGCCTCGCCGAGGCCGCCTCCACGGCCGGGCTCAACGTCACCGTCAACCAGATCGGCTCCATGGTCGGCCTCTTCTTCTCCGGCACCCCCGTGCGCAACTACGCCGACGCCACGGCCTCGGATACCGCCGCCTACGCCCGCTTCTTCCACGCCATGCTCGACCACGGCGTCCACCTCCCCCCCAGCCAGTTCGAAACCTTCTTCGTCTCCCTGGCCCACACCCCCGACGTCATCGACTCGACCTTGAACGCCGCCGCGAGAGCCTTCGAGTCCATCAAGCCGGCATGAAGACCCAACCGGTGACACGGGCGTCCCGCCCGTGGTCGCGTACCCGCGACTCGACGGTACTCCATCGAACAAGCCCGGAGCGCAAGCGATCTTCTCCGCCCCGACGCGCCCCGGCGAGGCCGCTTCAGCGGCTGGGTCCCGCGTCCATTCATGAACTCACGCCACTCGAAACCGCGGACAGCGCAATCTCCCGGTCAACACGCGTTCCAAAAACGCGCCGATCGACTCCCGATACATGACACCCGTCGTCGCCCGCGACTCAACGATCGCGATCTCAGGATGGTCCGGAACTTCCCATGACGCAGAGCACCTCAACACCGATTCTACCCCGCCACGCGTGCGGATCG
>DATBFY010000787.1:0-3978 GCA_036558265.1 Tepidisphaeraceae bacterium
ATGTCGCCGGTCGGGCCGTACTCGACCAGGTCGCCCAGGAGGAAGAAGGCCGTCCGGTCGGCGATGCGCGCCGCCTGCTGAATGTTATGCGTCACCAGCAAGATCGTGTAGTCCTTCTTCAGGTCCAGGATCAGTTCTTCCACCCGCTCGGTCGCGACCGGATCCAGCGCCGACGCCGGCTCGTCCGCCAGCAGGATCTCGGGCTCCACCGCGATCGCCCGCGCGATGCACAGCCGCTGCTGCTGCCCGCCCGACAGGCCCGTGCCCGGCATGTGCAGGCGGTCCTTCACCTCGTCCCACAGCGCGGCACGGCGCAGCGACTTCTCCACCCGATCGTCCAGCCGCGAGCCCTTGCGCCACCCGTTCAGGCGCAGCCCGGCGGCGACGTTTTCGTAGATGCTGAACGTCGGGAACGGATTGGGGCGCTGGAACACCATCCCGATCCGCCGCCTCATCTCGACCGGGTCCACCCGAGGCTCAAAGAGGTTCTGCCCATCCAGCAACACCTCCCCGCGCGCCCAGGCGCCGGGGATCTCCTCGTGCAGGCGGTTGATGCAGCGGATGAAGGTGGACTTGCCGCACCCCGACGGCCCCATGATCGCCGTGACCGAGCGCGGCGGGATGTCCATGTTGATCGACTTGAGGATCTTGTGGTCGCCGTAACCCGCCTCGAGGTTGCGCACCGAAATGCGCGCGACCTCGTCCTCTGCCTGGCGGGCGGCCGGTGCGCCGATCGCCGCCGTGGGACGCGTGAACGAAGGGCGGACGCTTCCGGGGTTGGCCGCCGCCGCCGCGCTCGCAGTCGCGGGTGGCGGCGAGGCGGCGGACGCTGGCGCCTGCGGCGCCGCCGCCGCGGGCATGCCCTTGCGCGGCTCGGGAATGCTCAGGTGCACCGCGGGAGGCGCGTGCCCGTCCTCTTTCATGTCGGTCTCCTCGGCATCCAGGGTTTGGCCCGGGCTTGTGGATTTCATACGTGCGCTTCCTTTCCTCCGTACCGCCACGCCGTATACGCCCGCGTCGACAGCCGGATCGCCAGCACCAGGCAGACCAGCACCAGCGACGCCCCCCACGCCTGGGCCTTCCAGTCCTCGTACGGCGACTTGGAATACTCGAAGATGATCAACGGCAGCGACGCCACCGGCTTGCGCAGCGGTTCCAGTTGCAACAGGTCGATCAACCGATGGTCGGGCCAGAAATTCGACGACTGCGTGGTGAACAGCAGGGGGGCCGCCTCGCCGCCGATCCGCGCCAGCGCCAGGAACAACCCGGTCAGGATCGCCGGCATCGCCGCGCGAACCAGGATCCGCAGCACCACCGTCCGCCGCGGCAGTCCCAGGCCCAGCCCGGCCTCATCCACCGTCTTGGGGATCGCCTTGAGCGCCTCCTCGGTCGCGCGGGCGAAGATCGGAAGCATGATCATCCCCAGCGCCATCGCCCCCGCGAGCGTCGAAAGCCCAAGCCGGATCGAGAACCCCGACCCCCGCACCACCACCGCGTAGATGAACACGCCCACGATGATCGCCGGGATCCCGCTCAGCACGTCCAGCAGCAACCGCGTGAACCACGCCAGGCGCGTCGCCGGGCGCTGGGTCAGGTAGATCCCCGCCGCCAGTCCCAGCGGCACGGCGAACACCGCCGAGAACACCAGCAGCAGGAACGACCCCAGGATCGCGTTGCCGATCCCCCCGCCGATCTCGCCCGGCGGCTTGGGCAGGTGCGTCAGGAAGGCCACGCTGACGTAGGATCCCCCGTCGCGCAGCAGGGCATACATCAACGCGCCCAGCGGCACCAGGCAGATCATCACCAGCGCCCCCATCGTGCCGATCGCCACCCGGTTCTTGAACCGCCGCCACGCCGCGTTGCTCATGCGCAACACTCTCAGCAGGCCGTCGCGCAGCGACGCCCAGATCCGCGCCACACCGTTGAAGATCAACAGTAAACCCGTGTACTTGAACGCCCAGTGAACCGGCCGGAACCTCCTGGGTTTGTCGGTCACCGGCCGGTGTACCAGCAACCGCGCCAGCAGGTTCACCGTCAGCGTGATGACGAACAGGATGAACGCGAGCAGCATCAGCGCCGACAACTTCAGCCCGTCGGCCTCCCCGTATTCGTTGGCGATGATGCTCGCGATGCTGTACCCCTTGCCGAAGACCGAGTACCCGATCCGCGTGTCGTTGCCGATCACCATCGTGACCGCCATCGTCTCCCCCAGCGCCCGCCCCAGCGCCAGGATGCACGCGCCGAACAACCCCGACCGCGCCGGTGGCAACACCGCCATCCGGATCATCTCCCACCGCGTCGCGCCCAGGCCTAGCGCCGCCTCGCGGTAGCTCTTGGGCACCGCCCGCAGCGAGTCCAGCGAGATCGACACGATCATCGGCAGGATCATGATCGAGAGCACCAGGATCGCCGTCCCCAGGCCCAGGCCGTTCGGGAAGCCCGGGTACCAGAACAGCGGGAAGTTGGGCACGAACTTCCCCCGGATCCTCACGCTGCTCATCCCGAAGATCGAGTCGATCACCGGTTGCCAGTGTTCCTTCGCGTACGGCTGGACATGCTCGGCGATCCACGGGGCGAGGATGAACAGGCCCCACATGCCGTAAACCACCGACGGGATCGTCGCCAGGATCTCCAGCAGGAACGGCATCACCGACCGCGCCTTGCGGATCACGAAGACCGCACCCACGACCGCCGCCCCGATCGCCACCACGTTGAACGGCAAACGCGTGACACGCTCGCCGGTCACCAAGCGGGCCGAGAGCAAGATCACTGGCAGGCCGAGCACCGCGACGCACCACGGCCTCGCCGGGCCGCGCAGGAACCTCAGCGCCACGCCGCCCGCCACGAGGAAGCCGAGCATGGCCCGCAAGAGCCAGCCGCTTGCGGCGAAGTCGGTCATCGTCACCACCGGCGCCATGAAGGCCATCACCGGAATTGCGACGAAGGCGCAAACGGCGTAGCTCCAGTCACCCGTGTCGATCTCGCTGAGGAACGTCGCCACGCCGATCCCGACCGGGGCCGCCAGCGCCAGCGCGAAGACGCCGGTCACGACCGTGCCGTAAATGAACGGCAGGGCGCCGAACGCCGCGCCACCCGCCGCGTTCGCGTCCCATTCCGTGCTCCAGATGAACCGTCCCCCGAACTGCTGCACCGCCGGCCAGGCACCCACCATCAGCACTGCCAGGAACACGAAGACCAGCATGGGCACCAGCAGCACGCCCCCGGTCACCACGCCGAAAAACGTGCGGTCGCCGCGGTTGCGCTGCGTCGGCCTGCGCAGGGGAGGCGCGTCCACCAGCAGCGTCGCGGGAGTCGAAGAGGGGAAGAGGGTACTCATTCAGGATCAAGTCCGCGTTCGCGCGATACGTCCGATCGCCAAGGGCGGTCGGGACCGTCAAGCCCCGAACGCCCGAATAAGGATGGAAAGCCACGCGCGGCTTACTTCACGACGATCCCGTCGATCTTCGCCTGATCGGCCTTGACGATGTTCTCGGGCAGCGGGGCGTAGTGCAGGTCCGGGGCGTACCGTTGCCCGTCCGTTGCCGCCCACTTGAGGAAGTCCACCAGCGCCTTGCCCTTGGTCGCGTCGGTCTGGTCCTTGTAAACCAGGATGTACGTGAACGCCGAGATCGGGTAGGCCGTATCGCCCTGGGCGTTCGTGATCGACATCCGCAGGTCCGCGGGCGGGTTGGTCATCCCCGCGGCGGCGGCGGTCACGCCTTCCATCGTCGCGTGGACGGTCTTGCCCGCGGCGTTCTGCATGTCGCCGAATGCGATCTTGTTCTGCAGGGCGTAGATCAGCTCGACATAGCCGATCGTGCCCGGGGTCTTGGATACCACGCCCGCCACGCCCTCGTTCCCCTTCGCGCCCACCTTGTCTTCAACCGGCCAATTCACGGCCGTCCCCTTGCCGGGCTTACTCGCAAAGTCGGGATTCACCTTGGAGAGGTATTCGGTGAACACGTAGGTCGTGCCCGA
>DATBFY010000788.1:0-13019 GCA_036558265.1 Tepidisphaeraceae bacterium
CGTCTTAAGGCAGCGGAATCAAGCGAAGGTGAGCGCGGCGCGGCGTCGTTCCCGCCGGAGATACGGGGCGGCCAGCAACAATATCCAACACGCGGTGCCCGGCTCGGGCAACTGGGCTGCGAACCGGTTCACGTCGGCAAGCTCGTCGGGGCTGAGCGGGCCCGTCACGTTTCGTCGCCATAGGTCAAAATCGGACGCGCCGACAGTTCCGTCGAGGTCGAAGTCGCCGCCGAACCAACTTGCCGGCGTGTCGGCGAGATGTTCTTTGAGCACCACGAAGTCGGCGTACGAGGCAGCCCCATCACCGTCAGCATCCCCGAGGAGGGTGTTTCGCGAATGGATCGAGAAGTCACCCTGGCCGTCGGCGAACGCAAGCTGAAGCGCGAAGCGCGGTACTTCGGCGAGGTCCGCGAGCGGGAGGATGCCGTTCACGGTAAAGGATTGGACGCCCCCGTTCTGCAGGCGCTGGCCGAGCTTGTCGGCAAAATCGGGGAAGTGGACGTGGTCACCCGGGGCGAACGTGCCGAGCACGATGGCATCCACGGCAACCGTGAACGGGGATGCGAACCCGTCGGGGAAGTCCTGGATATCAGCGAATCGGGACTTTCCGCTGGCGTTGTATTGGTAAGCCGGTGACGGGTCTGGAGACTGCGCCGCCTCGGGCGCGATTTGCCCCGGGGAAGCGGCGGGCACACGCCCGTCCGGCGCGAACCATTTCCCGCTAGGAGCGGCGGAGAAACTCGCAGTAACGGTTATGGGGTCTTGCGGAGCGGTCTGCGGGTAAAAGGGACTGGTGCCCGTGGCCGGCGTGAGCAGAAGGGCATAGGCCGAAGTGCCCTGCCCCGGATACGAACCCCACCCGGCGATTTGGCCATTGTCGTTGATCGCCGTCGGATAGAAAATTGTATTGGCTGGGACGTTGGGAATCAGCGGGCGAAGATCGTGAAACGTTCCGCGCTCCCAGATAAACGGGATGATGGGCCCACCGAGCGAATAGCGCATGCCGATGATCTGCCCCCAACGGTTAAGACCGTACAGGTGATATTGACCGTACGCGCCCAGTTCGCGCGACGATCCGTCGGCGATATTGTAAAGCACGCCCGTTTCTCCTCCGGTGCCGCCGTCGGCGACGAGGACGAGCCCTCCGTTCGTCACGGCGATTGCGCGACCGGGGCCGATGTCTGACATCGCACCGTCTTTGAAAACGAACGCCCGATCGTTGTTGTCGCCATCCGGGAGCGATCCGACAACCAGGCCATGATCGTTGATGGCGTTCGCGCCGGTGTAGATCATCTGCGTCGTGCGCGTTCCCCCGAAAGTCGGAAGCAGGTGCAGTTGTGTCCCGCCGCCCCAATTCGCGTAGACGAACGCCGACAGCGTTCCGTCGGAGTTCTGGTAGCTCCCGACCACGTCGCCGGCGCGATTGACGCCGTTCGCAACAGCGTATTTGGAGGGCGCTCGGAACTGCGTCATTGAGCTCTGCGCGGAGTTCCAACGATAGCCGGCGTGTTCCCAGGAGTCGGTGTATGACCGGCCGGCGAGCCACACGCCGCCTCCGTCCGCGTCGTGGGCCGCGCCACCGGGAAACATCCAATCCGAATATCCAGCCACGCCGGAAAGGATTCGCTGTGGCGACCGGCCATCGGTAAGGAACGCCTGATTTCCACCCGTATTACCCGCCACGATACCGCTGTCAGTGATCGCGGTCGGCATCAGGCCGGCGCCCAGGTCCAGGGAGACGTAATTGCTCGTCGCTTGCGCGGGGACTTGGAGCATGGCGACGGTGGCGGCGATGGCGGCCCCGCGCAGCAGGCGATGAACGGTCGATAGCTTCTCATTGATGCGCACGTCCACAGCATAACAAGGCCGTGGCGAGCTGGTTCAACAATTCGTGATTCTGCTGGCTTTGGCGCATCCCAAGTGCCGTAGCGTTCGAACCAGGCGGTGCGTCGACTTTGCGTCCGGCGTGACCGAATCGGTACAATCCGCCCACCATGAAATCTTACGAGGTGATTCAGAAGGCGGTGGACGAGCCGGGCGTGAAGGCGGTGGCGGCGGCGTTGCGCGTGTCGCAGGCGCTGATCTACAAGTGGTGCGAGCCCCCGGCGGACAGCGAGGACCCGGAGCAGAGCGGGGCGAAGAATCCGCTGGACCGCGTGCGGGAGATGTACGCGCTGACCAAGGACATCCGCCTGATCCGCTGGCTATGCAACGAGGCCGGGGGGTTCTTCGTCGCCAACCCGGATCCGCAGTTGCGCAAGAGCTTTGACGAGGCGATTTTCGGGGAGACGCGTGACATGGTTCGCGAGTTCTCGGAGCTGCTGGACACGATCACCGAGTCGGCGGAGACGCCGCCGGGCATCGTGCCCGACGAGGCGGACCAGATCCGGGAGAAGTGGGAGGACTTGAAGGCATGCGTGGAGCGGTTCGTGATCGCGTGCGAGAAGGGTGTTTATCATCCGAAGAAGAAGGCGTGAGGGATCCGGACGAACTGTTCGCCGCGCTCGCGAGGTCGGACTTCCGCCGGCGGTTCAAGCTGTCATTGAAAGAACTGGCGTACGCGCGGGAGAAGGGGCTGGAGGCGATCCTGGAGCATGCGCGGGGGTTTATCCAGGAGCGGCTGGCGCCGGCGTTCATCGCGAATGACGGGAAGCAGACGCCGATGCGGAATCATCCGGTGTTCGTGGCGCAGCACGCGACGGCGACGTGCTGCCGGGGGTGTCTGGAGAAGTGGCATAAGATCCCGCGCGGGCGGGCGCTGACGCCGGAGGAACAGATGCACGTGGTCGCGGTGATCGAGCGGTGGTTGCGCGGCCAGGGGGTTGGCGAGGCCGAGCAGCGGAGTCTGTTTTGATTCGTGGGACCCGGCCGCTGAAGCGGCCTCGCCGAGAGGATTCGCGCCCCCACCCTTGAAAGGGTGGACCACGCGATAGTGGTGTCAACGCGGGATCACGATGCTGACGACGGTGCTGTAGGTGGACTTGCCGGCCGCGTTGACGGCGTAGACGCGGTAGTAGTAGCGCTTGCCGGGGGTCAGATCGACGTTGCGATTGAACGTGTCCTTCGTGCCGGCGAGGCGATAGAAGGTTTTGCCATCGGTCGAGCGTTCGATCTGGAAGCTGGTGCCGCTGCCAGCCGCGTCGGTCCAAGCGAGTTCGATGGCGTGAGCGACGGTTGTGCTCAGGCGGATGGTCAGGCTGGTCGGGGTGGCGGGAGCGCCGACGACGACGGGCGGTGGGGGCGGCGTGACCGGCGGCGGCGGCGTCGGGGTGGGCGTGTCACCTCCGCCGCCGTTGCTCGATGAGACCGTGCTCACGACGTTGCTGTAGCTCGAATGTCCGGCGGCGTTGGTGGCGTAGACGCGGTAGTAGTAGCGTTTTCCGGGCGCCAGGCCGGTGTCGAGGCGGCGGGTCATGTTCGCGCCGCCACCCGCGAGGCGATAGAAGGTCTTGCCATCGGTGGAGCGCTCGATCTGGTAACCGGTCTCGTTGGTGGCGTTGTCGGACCAGGTGAGGAGGATGGAGGAAGAGCTAGCCGCTGAGGCAACTAGCCCGCTGGGTGTCGCGGGGACGCCGGTCGCGGGCGGGGGCGTGGGTGTGGGCGTCGGGTCCGGGATTGGGTTGGGGGTGGGCTGGGTGGCGGCGGCGGAGGTGAAATCGCGCTTGACGTTCTCGCTGCCGATGGTGACCGAATCGTAGGCGATCGTCCTGGCGAGCTTACCGCCGCTTGCGGTGACCCGGTAGGTGCCCGGGTCGAGCTTGAGGGAGTAACCGCCTGCGGACCAGGTCTGGGTCGTGAAGGTTGCGCCGTCGGACAGTCGGGTGGCGGTGACGGTGACGCCGCCCAGGCCTTCGCCGGGGGTGTAGAAGTTGTCCTTGGTGACCGCGTCGGTGAAGGCGACACCGGTCAGGAACACGTGGCCGCCGGACGAGGCGAAGTCCTGGGTGAGCGCGGCGGCGTTGAAGTAGGTGAACTGCCCGCTCACGAGGCCGACGCCGACCTCGTTGTTCCGCGGCGAGAGCAGGTTGACGCGGTGGCCGCGATCGTCGATGCCCAGGTCCACGAACAGGTCCTTCTCGACGGCGTCGTAGACGTCGTTGTGGGGGGCGTTGGTCTTGAAGGAGCGGATCGCGATGTTCTCGGCCCAGGTCCAGGATCCGGTAAAGGCGTAGCCCGCGGACTTCATCCGGGCTTGCGGGTCGGTGTTGTTCGCGCCGGTGTGGCTGAAGGTGTCACTGTCGATCATCCACTGGCTGTGATCGCGGGCGGCGTCGGTCAGGTAGGGGTTGATCGCGAGCGGTTGCTTGGCGGCGGACGAGATCGTGCCGGGCTTGAGGCCCTCGTTGAGGTCGATGCCGTAGCGTGCGGCCTCTGCGGCGGGGTTGGCGCGGGCGCGGTTGATCAGCTCCAGGACGTACTGCTCGGCGTCGGTGGGGTAGACGGCGGACAGCAATTGGCGCGATTCGAGAAGATCCAGACTGATCGACGGCGCGGTATGGCGGGGGTGCTTGGGTTTGCGCATGGTCTCCTCTCCAGCGGGTTATCGGAACCGCGCGCGAACATTTGCCGCGCGGAACCCTATGCCTCCTACAGTCGGTATCGGCGGTATAGACGGGCGCTATAAGCGGGATCGCAGGAAATTCAGGGATTCTGGCCCTATTTCGGGGGTTTCCCTGGTGGGCGACGTCGGGTGCACGGGCGGTAGCGTAGGTCTCCCGCAGTTCACGGTAGTGGCGTCGGGGTCGGGTGGGGTGGGGGCGCGAATCGAATCCCAAGGGGTTTCAATTCGCGCCCCCAACGCTGAGCGATGGGCCACCTTACTGCGGCGGTTCTTTGGGTCACTTATCCTCCACGCTCGCGTTCTGCACGTAATCCTCAAATTCCTTTCGCTGTGATTCGAGCTTCGATTGCAGCGCCGTCACCTCGGACTGCAGTTTCTCGATCGCCGTCTCCTGGTCGTTGAGCTTCTTCATGAGCCGTCCGGAGTACTCGCTCTGACGATCCACCGTCTTGAGGTTCTCGCGGATGCGGGTCTGCTCGGTGGTGATGTCGTTGATCTGGCGGCGTTTCTCCTCGAGTTGTCGCTGGGTGTCGGTCATCGCGTTCTTCAGCGAGATCGCCTTCGCCAGCACCTCGCGCACGGCCTTGGGGATGCGGTCGGTCCTGGCGTAGAACTCCATGGCGTTCATGTCGGCATTGAGCAGCGCGATCTGCTGGCTGGTCACGAGTTCCTCGACCACCTTCAGGCTGGCGGTCTTTCCCGCGGGCAGCGACTCCTTGAAACGGTAGACGGCGTCCGTCTTCTCGATCGGCTTCTCCGGCTCAATCAGCCGCCACCCGGCGCGGAACGGGTGCTCGACGATCAGCGTCTTGTCCTTGTCGGTCGACTTGTTCTCGGCCGTGTAGTGATGCGTGTGCACCAGTTTGCGCGACAGTTCCAGCACTCCCTTGACGATCTTGCCGGTCTGGATGACGTCCGTGTCCTGCGCCTTGGTCCCGTCCACGAGCACCTGCAGGTCCACGCCGTAGGAGATCAGGCGCTCCTGCCCGGGCGGGAGGTTGTCGATCCGCGCGTCGCCGGCATAGGTCGAGCCGTCGATGACCGTGATGGGCCCTTGGAGGAGGTGCTTGCCGGTCGTGTTCTTGATGCGTGCGCCGTAAAGCGGATTGCGCGGCAGGACGGTGGGGTTGTAAATCGACAGCTTCTCGATCTGCACGTCGTCGGTCACAATCGGGATCATGGCTGAGCGCTGCCGCGGGAGGCTGACGTTGCCGACGGTGTACTGGAACAGCTCGCCGACCTTGTTGGCCGACGCGAGGGAGGCGACGGAGGCGGTGGCGTCCATCAGCGGGACCTGCTGCGCCTGCTGCTGGAGCGCTTCTCCGCCAAAGCCACCGGCGCCGCCCCCCACACCAAACCCTCGCCCGGCCCCGGACGCCGGAGCGGGCGCGGCGCCTGCCAGCCGCCGAGACAGCTCAGAGCGCGACTTGGCCATCGGCTTGTCCGCCGCATTGGCCTCGGCGAGCGCCTCCTTCTCTATGCCGGTTTTGTAGGTCTGCGGGCGCAGGCTCGCGTAAAGCTCCGGCTGAACGACGGGCCTGGGTACGTACAGCGGCCGGTACAGGTCCTGGATGAACGAGATCGGCCGCCCCGAGACCAGCGAGAGCTGCACGCCGTTCCAGTCGTTATCCGTCTGATTCTCGACAATCGCCCAGCCCAGCAGGCGGGGCTTGTCCTTCGCCTTGTCCGCCGCGTCGCCGGGCAAGACCAGGCGGTAGGATGTCTTCCAGATCGGCGTCTCGACAACGTAGCCGACGCGAACCTGCCGCTCCCCCTCGCCGCTGAAGTTGATTGTGACCGGCTTCTTGTCCTGGTCGCGCGCCTGCGCCAGGGCCGCCAGCGCCTTGGCCAGCTCTTCCTGGAGCTGCGGGTCTTCCAGCTCGATCTTGCGGGCGTCAGAGAGCTCGATCGAGCGGATCGTTCCGCCGGAGATCAGGTTCAGCACCCAGACGTCGATGCTCCCCTTCTCGCCAACGGCCTTGGGCTTTTTTTCCAGGCCGAGGATCGTTCCGTTGAGGTTTTCACCGGCCGCCGTCACCTGCACCTTGGCGCCGCGAAGCTGGGCGAGCAGCTCGGCCAGGGACGGGTCGCCGGTGATGTCGATCTGGAAGGACTTGAGCGTCTTGTCGATGGGGTCCTGCGAGGGATAGACGACGGTCGTCACCTTGCCGCCGCCCATGTCCTGAAGGACGAGCGACTTGAGGATGTCGTTGATCTGGTTGGTCTTGAACCGCAGCTCGGTGGAGGTGTTTCCCTTGACCGTCCCCGCATGCTCGAAGTACCCCACGCCCGACGAGAACAGCACCACCACCTTCACGGGCACGTCCGCCTGCGCCTTGGCCGCCGCCGCCGCGGCAGCACCCTGGCCGGCCTTGGCGTCCCCCGCGAGCTGCGCTCGGGCTGTAAACGAAACACTGGCAACAGCGGCGGCGACGACGGCGGTGGTTAACAGCTTGCGCATCGGGGATGTCCTCCGAGGGTTTGTGACTTCTGAGTGATTGTCCGCTCCCATTGGACGCGAGGAAAGAGCGCGAGTTCCGCCCAATTCACCGCAAGGCACCCGAAGCGTTCCCTTCTGTTCTGCGCCCGCTCCCCCGCTCAGGCCGCCGCCGGGCGCGACGTCTGATGCGCATTCACCGCGCAGTTGCGCCCCTGCTCTTTCGCCAGGTAGAGCGCCTTGTCCGCCAGGTCGAGCATCGCCGCCCCGCCACGACCCTTGCGGTTGTCCGCCACCCCCGCGCTGCACGTGACGCTCACGCCCGCCCGCCGGCACGTGAACGGGTGCACCGCCACGGCGTTGCGCACGCGCTCCACCATCTCCATCGCCCGCTCGGCGTTGGTGTTGGGCAGCAGCAGCACGAACTCCTCCCCGCCGTAGCGGCAGGCCACGTCCTCGATCCGGCAGCAGTCCTGCAGCAGCTGCCCCACCGTGCGCAGCACCTCGTCCCCGAACGGGTGGCCGTGCGTGTCGTTAATCCGCTTGAAGTGGTCGAGGTCGATGAGCGCGCATGCGAGGGGCCGATCCCCGCTCCGACGCGCCAGGGACAGCTCGCTCACCAGCCGCTCCTCAAAGCAGGTGCGGTTCCACAGGCCGGTGAGCCCGTCGATCAGGGCGCGCTTGGCGAGCAGGTCCATCAGGTACTTGGTGCGGAGGGCGGCGCGGACGCGGGCGCGCAGCTCCGCCGGGTCGAACGGTTTGGTCACGTAATCGACCGCCCCCAGTTCCAGCCCCTGGACCTTCTGCTCGGGGCTCGACACGCCGGTCAGGAAGATGACCGGGGTGGAGGCGGTCGCCGGATCGGACTTCAGCCGCCGGCAGGTGTCGAACCCGTTGGCGTCGGGCATCTCCACGTCGAGCAGGATCAGGTCCGGTGACAGCGCCGCGGCGAGGCGCAGCCCCGCGGCCGCCCCGTCGGCGAAATGCATCTCTACCGGCTCGTCCTCCAGGCGCGCCCGCACCAGGTTGTGGATGAGCACCGAATCGTCGATGACCAGGACCTTCTGCCGACTCATGCGCGCCGCCCTCCCGCCGTGATCGCTTCAGTCGCCGATGCCGATGTCGCTGCCGCGGCCGCCGCCGCTCCCGCGTACCCTTCGACCCGTCGGATCAGCTCGATCAGCTCGTCGACCTCGCGCCCGACCGCGTGCAGCGCCGCCCCGGCATCGATCGCCCGTTCGGCGTCGGCGGCCAGGCGCGTGATGTCCGGATACCCGTAGCCCCCGCCGGCACCCTTGAGTTGATGGATCGCCTGCCGCAACTGCTTGAGCTCCGGCTCGCGAACCAGCGCCTCCATCTGCAGCACCCGCTCGGGAAGCGCCGCCACGAAGTCCGCCACCAGCCCCGTCATCGCCGGATCGTCCGCATACTGACTCCTGATCACCGTGGTACCGGCGTCCCCGCCTGCATCGGTAGCGGACGCGGGAGCCGCCGCCTCCGAAGGTTTTGTGCCATGGTCGGACAGGTACTGCTCCGCCATCGCGATCAGCAGGTCGCGGTCGACCGGCTTGGTCAGGTAATCGGTGCACCCGGCGAGGAGGCACTTCTGGCGGTCCGAGGCCATCGCGTGGGCCGTCAGCGCCACGATCGGCCCGCCATAACCGCGCGACCGCAGCTTCGCCGTCGCGCCGTAACCGTCGAGCTCGGGCATCTGCATGTCCATGAAGATCAGGCCGAACGGGACGCCCGCGCGCGCCGCCTCCACCGCAATCTCGACCGCCCGCGCCCCGTTGTCGGCGATCGTGACCTGCGCCCCGGCGCGGCGGAGGTGGTGCGAGATCAGGTTCTGGTTGTCGATGCCGTCCTCCGCCAGCAGGATGTGCCCGCTGAGTCGGCGCGCCGCCGGCACGGCCGGGGTCTGCGACTGCGACGGCGCCTGGGCGCACGGAGGAAAGGCCGACTCCTGCAGGCCCTCGTACAGGGTCACGCCCTCGAGCGGGCCCGTGTCGACGCTCAGCTCGAACGTGCTGCCCCGCCCGGGCCGACTGTCGAGCGTGATGTGACCGCCCAGCATCTCCGCCAGGTGCCTGGAGATCGTCAGCCCGAGGCCGGTCCCACCGAACTTGCGCGTGGTCGAGGCGTCCGCCTGGCTGAATGGTTGGAAAAGCTTGCCCTGCTGCTCGGGCGCGATGCCGACGCCGGTGTCCTCGACGGCCAAGCGCAGGCGCTGGTCGTGGTCGGGATCGAGCCGCACCCGCACGGTGATGCCGCCGCGCTGCGTGAACTTGACCGCGTTGCCCACCAGGTTGAGCAGGATCTGTCGCAGCCGCGTCGGATCCGAGCGGATCGTCGCGGGGATCGGGCCGTCGAACGCGACCTCGAAGGAGAGGTCTTTCTCCGAGGCCTTCACCCGCATGAGCGACGCCACGTCCGCCACGACCTGCGCCGGGCAGCAGGCGACCCGCTCGACGGTCATCTTGCCCGCCTCGATCTTCGAGATGTCCAGCACGTCGTTGATGATCGCCAGGAGGTGGTGGCTGTTGCGGCGGATCGTCTGCACGTAGTTGAGGCGGTCGCTGGCGCCCTGTCCGGGTTCCAAAAGCAGATCGGCATAGCCCAGGATCGCGGTCATGGGGGTGCGGATCTCGTGGCTCATGTTCGCCAGGAACGAGCTCTTGGCGTGATTGGCAGCCTCGGCGGCGTCGCGCGCGCCCGTGAGCTGGGCGTTGAGCTCCAGCAGCTCTTCGGTGCGCACGGCGACCTGCTCCTCCAGATGATCGCGGTTGGCCTGGAGCTCGGCGTCGCGGACGCGGATCTGCTCCAGCATGCCGTTGAAGTCGTCGGTGAGTTGTCCGAGCTCGTCGTCGCCGCGCTTCTTGGCGCGCAGGGTGTAGTTCTTGTCGGCGGAGACGGCGCGGGCGGTGCGCGCCAGGTGCAGGACGGGTCCGGTGATGTGCCGCTGGAGCACCTTTCCCACCGCCAGCGCCGCCGCCAGCGCGACGAGGAAGACCATCGCGAGAATGCCGGCGTACCAGCGGATGCGGCTGTAAAACGCCTCCAGGTCCGTGCAGAGATAGACGGTGCAGACGGGCTGCCCGTTGAGCTGGATTGGGCGGAGCAGTTCCAGGCGCTCGGAGCTGAAGCGGTGAGCAAAGGCGGGAACGGCGTCGGGGATCGGCAGGCTGCAATGGGGCGAGCGGTAGGTGACGAAGGGCTTGCCGTCGGAAGTGTAGAGCCGCGCCGCGCGCACATGCGGGTCAGCGCGGAGCGAGCCGAGGATCTCGGCGGCGCTGCCGGGCTCGTTGAAAGAGATGGCGGCGGTGCTGTTCTGACCGACCAGGTCCGCGCAGACCGAGGCGTCGTCCACCATGCCGTCGCGGTAGGTCATCACGTCCACCGCCATGAACAACGCGCACGCCAATACCAGCGCCAGGGCGGTCGCCAGCAGGTTGATCAGCGTGAGCTTGCGGGTGAGCGAGAGGTCGCGCAGGGGTCGCATGGGTTAGTCTTCCTTGTGGATCCTCGCCAGTTGCAGCAACTTCGCCTGGATCTTCAGGCCAGCGCGATGAGCGGCCGACGTGTTGATCTCGAAGCGGATCTTGTTCTGCTCGGCAAAGAAGCGGACGCAGCCGCCCGCGGCGGTGAAGTGCTCCGCGTCGGCGACGCTCAGCACGTGCCCGCCGCCCACCCCCTCCTGCGGGGGCTGCGCGCCCGGCCCGGCGACGAACAGCACGTGGGTCAGGCCGACGGCCGCGGCCTGGGGCGCGTAGCGGACGACGATCGGGCGCCCGCGCACGTTCTTGCCCCGGGCGCACTGCTCGATCGCCGTGCCGAACGGGTTCTCCCCCTGCACCGTGATGACGATCGGGGAGTCCGAGGTCGCGAACGCCTGGGGCGGCCACGCGATGAACTGAAGGAAGTTGCACAGGTACGCCGCCTTGAGCTGGTACTCGCGCGACGGCGGCGCCTGGTCGGCCAGCGCCGGCCCACACAGCGGGGCGCCGCCCGCGAGCCACGCGGCGACCAGCAACCACGCCAGGGCGCGCACCGCCCTGCCGCGCCGGGCGACGGCATCACCGCACCGGGTTGTTGCGCGCCGGGGCATCCTAGAATTTCACCACCAGTTGACCGTAGATCGTCCGCGGAACCTCGGTGCTCTCAACGCCGAACTGTCCGCCGAACTCCGGGTGGCGGTCGTCAAACAGGTTCTGCACGCCCAGCGTCAGCTCGACGTCCTTCTTCGCCCGCCACGTGAGCCCCAGGTCCACCCGTACGTAACTCTGGATGTCGGGGCCCGAGAGGTTCTCGACGTAATAGGCGGCGGCGTTGAACTCCAGGTTCCGCGTGATGTCCAGGTACGAGCGGAGCTGGACCTGGTTATGGGGAACGTTGTCTTCGGTCGCGGTCTCGGGCACCGGGCTGTTGTCCGACGAGCTGGAGTGCACGAGGAGGTTCAGCCAGGTGTAGGCCGCCATCAGGCGCCAGTTGTCGGTGACGTTCCAGTTGGCGGCCAGTTCAATGCCGTAGGCGTCGGCGCGGCGCTTGTTGGTCCAGGTGGCATCGGTCAAAACCAGTGGTGTTGCGCCGGAGGTGACCAGCGTCGGGGCGCCGGTCGCGAGCGACGTCAGGTTGTCGTAATGGTTGAAGAACACCGCCGCGTCCAGCGAAACCGCCCGCGTGAGCTGCGTCCGATACCCCAGCTCATACGCCATCAGTTGCTCGGAATAGAGCTGGTTGTTGCCGGTGATGTCCAACTCGACCGGCAGGCCGCTGTTCGGGTCGATCGCGCGAAAGAGCGGGATGCGGGCGTCTTCGTCAACGCGCGACGGCGTGCGCACCGCGCGGGAGACCGACCCCCAGATCGAGTTGCGGTCATTGGGCGTCCAGAGCAACCGCGCGGACGGCTGCCACTCGAAGCCGGTGTAGCTGTTCTGCTCGAACTTCGAGCCCAGAAACAGGTGCAGTCGATCCTTGACCAGCGTCAGGTCGTCCTGAACGAACGCGCTGACGAGGTACGCGTCGCGGGAATCGGGCGTGACGACCAGCCCGTTCTTCCCGGTGAATCGGTCGGCCTGGAAGCGAAAGCCCGCGCCCCAGATGAGCTGCTGTCGCGGCGTGAGCGCGAAGCGGTGCTGAAAATCGGCGTCGAACGTGTCGAGCTTGTAATTGCCGTAAAAGTCCTCGCGCCGGACGTTGTCGTAGTAGAGCTGCACCGAGAAATCCGACGTGGACGAGATCACGTGGGTCCACCGGGCCAGCAGGTTTCCGCCGCCCTGGTTGTTCGTATCGTCGATGCTGCGGGAGAACGTGGGCGGCGTGAAGACGGATTGCACCGCCGTCATGCCCGTGCGCTCGGTGAACGCGTCTCCCTGGAAAGTCAGCGTGTCCCGGTCGCTCGCGTAGCGGTCGATGCGGAACCCGCCTCGCAACGCCTCCCAGCCGTCGTGCGCGTCGTCACCATCGGCGAAGTCGAAGTCGTCCACGTTCCGGTATTTGCCGTAGACGCGGTACCAGGTTCGGTCGTCGATCGCGCCGCCGTAGCGGATCGCGCCCGTCTGCTCCTGGTTGGCGTAGCGGGTGTCGGTGAGCCAGCCCTGCGTGTCCCGGGCGGACTTGGACAGGACGTTGACGACCCCGTTCACCGCGTTGGCACCCCAGAGCGTCGCCCCGGGGCCCCGGACGACCTCGATGCGCTCCAGGTCCTGCAGGACGTAATCGACGCTGTCCCAGTAGACGCCGGAGAACGCCGGCGTATACACGGTCCGCCCGTCCATCAGGACCAGCAGCTTGTTGGCAAAGATGTCGTTAAAGCCGCGGGAACTGATGGCCCAGGTGTTGGCGTTGACCTGGGCGACGTCGAGGCCCGGCGCGAGGCGAAGCAATTCCGGAATGCTGCTCAGACCCGAGCGGCGGATGTCGTCCTGGTTGATGACGGTAACGGCGGCGGGGGCGGCGGAGGCCTTCTGCTTCTGCCTGGCGACGCTGGTGATCTCGACGTTCATCAGGTCTTCGAGGCTCATG
>DATBFY010000789.1:0-16468 GCA_036558265.1 Tepidisphaeraceae bacterium
CGTGAGGAGAACCTGCCGGGGCGCGCGCGGTTGTGCGGGGCGGTCCTGAGGACATACGTGGAGCGTCCGGCGGTCTGGTGGCTGCCCGCGGTCAACATGGCGTGCTGCGTGCTGCTGAGCGAGAAGTTCGCGGCGGACTACGTGGACATGTTATTCTTCCCCGCGTTCCTGTGCGCGGTGGCCAGCGCGTTTTTGGCGGCGTCGATCACGGGTCATATGGTGCAACTATTGGCGCCGGCCCGCGGGCAGGTGACGCCGGGGCTGCGATCGAGCGCGCTGACGGTGGCGATCGTGCTGAGCATCGCGGCGGTGCTGCTTCCCGCGCTGCTTTGGACGTATCCGGCTCCGTCGGCGATCCCCGGTGGCATCGGCCTGCGGCGGCTTCACGCGTTGCCGCTGGTCGCGTTGCTGGCGGCGCAGCTCGCGTGGACGCAGGTTGCACCGGTCGTGTCGGCGTTGAGCCTGTTCGCGTGGACGGTGTTGTGGATCGGGCGTTTCCACGATTCGCTGATGCGGATGCTCTGGGGTCGATTCGCGGCGCTGGAATGGGCCGTGGGCGCGGTGGCGGTGGGGATGTTCGTCGGGTTGTGGATCGTGCTGGGGCGGCGGCGGGAGCGGACCGGTGGAGCGGATCCGATCGCCGAGTATGTCGTCCGCCGGCTGTTCCGGGAGAAGGCACCGGGGTCGAACATGGAGCCGGACGGCATGATCCCGGCGCTGGCGAGGCCGGGCGCGAGCGGTGCACGTACGCGCCGGCGGCTTGGGCGCGAGGCGGCCTGCGGGGGCATCGGCGCTTGCCGGACGGGCCTGCTCGCGGGCGGGCTGCTGACGCTCTGGATGGTGACCTGGCGCGTGTACGAGGGATCGGCGCTGGACGCGATGACGCCGGCGGTCACCTGCCTGATCGTCAGCGCGATCGCGCCGATGCTGGTGGCGGTGACGGCGATCGAAAACCGGGGGGCGTTGTTCAACGGCGACCTGATGCTGCCGCGTTCGCGCCGCCAGTTCGTGCGCGAGCTGGGGCTGGGGATGTTCGCGAACCAGCTTTCGATCTGGGCGTGCGGTGTGGCGCCGGCGGTGATGACGGCGGCGCTGGTCTCGGGGCGGCCGCCGGAAGGGGCCGGGTCGGCGGTGTCTTTCGTGGCGCGGGTGCTGGTGACGGCGGGGGCGTACCAGGTGTTCACGTTCGGCGCGATCGGGTGGGTGCTGCGGCTGTCGAGCTGGATGGCGTGCGTGCTGGTGCTGATCGCCGTGGGTTCGTGCGGGGTGGTGATCGTGATGTCGGGTGTCGAACGGCGTGGTGGTGGACCGGCGGGTGTCCTGCTCATTGCCGTGGGTCTGGCGGTCGCGGGGGTGGTGATGTCGCTCGCGGCGTATCGGCGGTGGACGCGTGCGGAGACGCCGTGGGTGTCGGGGGCCTACAGGACCGGGGCGGTTTTATAATGTGATGGGGGAGGGTGGGGGGAGAGTGTTCGGGGAATGGCGCGCGGATGCGCGTGGTTGCGACCGCTAACTGCCATCAAAACATTCGAGCGGTTCCTCTTTAAAACGTCGTTACCCGGATGGTCATCGATGCGCGCCTCCATGCGATGCCAGATCCTTCGGAGTACCTCAGGATGACGACGTTGCGAAAGCAGCGGCAGCCCTTTTGAGATCGCGCAGCGAATCCCCATGTCGCAAGGCCAATTCCAACTTGAGGAGGTTTCCATGCCTCGACGATCTGCTTTTCTGAGGTTGGTTGTCATCGTCGCGCTCGTTTTGTGGCCGGGGTGGGTCCGCGGTGCGGATGAGCCTCAGCCGAAGAAGGCGACGATTCCCGTGTTTGCGCTCAAGGGGGAGATCACGGAATCGCCGGTGGACGAATCGTTCCCGTTGTTCGAGCCGCCCGGCGTCTCGCTTGGCGAGCTGACGAAGCGCATGACCCAGGCCGCCAAGGATGGTGAAGTGAAGGCGGTGGTCGTGCTGGACGAGGGGGGGATGTACGGTTCGGCGCAGGTGGAGGAGATGCGGCAGGCGATGGGTGCGCTGCGCGCGGCGGGGAAGGAGGTTTACGTTCATTCGGATTCGCTGCGGATGCCGGAGTACGTGCTGTTCGCGGGGGCGAGCCGGGTTTCGGCGGTTCCGACAGCGGACGTCTGGGTGACCGGGTTGTACGCCGAGCAGCCGTACCTGCGGGGCTTGCTCGACAAGATCGGCGTGCAGCCGGACTTCCTCACCTGCGGCGAGTACAAGTCGGCGGCGGAGATCTTCGTGCGGGACCAGCCGTCGAAGCAGGCGGATGAGATGATCAACTGGCTCCTGGACTCGATGTATCAGACCGATCTGAAGCTGATCGCGCGGGGGCGCAAGGTTTCCGTGGAGCAGGCGCGGACGTGGATCGACGGGGGACCGTATAGCGCGGGGAAGGCCAAGGCTGCGGGCCTGATCGACGCGATCGAGCATCGCCAGGACTTCAATGCCTTCCTGAAGAAGAAGCATGGGAACAACGTTGAGTTCGACCGCCGGTATGGGCAGCCCAAGCAGCCGACGATCGACTTCAACAACCCGTTCGCGGTGTTCAAGCTGATGGCGGACCTGTTCGGCGGTACGAAGAAGCCCAAATCCGATCGACCCGCGGTAGGCATCGTTTACGTCGAGGGGCCGATCCTCCTGGGCGAGCAGGTACCGTCGATGTTCGGGATGATGGGCGGCCAGCAGGCGCGCTCGTCGGCCATCCGCAAGGCGCTGGATCGGGCGGCGGCGGACGACCAGGTGAAGGCGGTGGTGCTGCGCGTGAACTCGCCGGGCGGGTCGGCGGTGGCGAGCGAGATCATCCTGGACGCCACGCGGCGCGTGAAGGCGAAGAAACCGTTCGTGGTGAGCATGGGGAACGTCGCGGGGAGCGGCGGTTATTACGTCTCGTGCGCGTCGGACACGATCTTCGCCGACCGGTCCACGATCACGGCGTCGATCGGCGTGGTGGCGGGGAAGCTGGTGACCACGCCGATGTGGAACAAGGTCGGGATCACGTTCAAACCTTACGGTCGCGGGCGGCATGCGGGGTTGCTCAACACGGATAAGCCCTTCAGCAAAGACGAGCGCGAGGTCGTGCAGGCGTGGATGGACGAGATCTACGCGACGTTCCGGAAGCACGTGACCGATGCGCGGGGCGAGCGGCTGAAGAAGCCGCTTGAGGAGATCGCGGGCGGTCGGGTGTATACGGGCCAGCAGGCGCTGGAACTTGGGCTGGTCGATCGCATCGGCACGCTCGGCGACGCGATCGCGTTCGTGGCCGGGGAGGCGAAGCTGAAGGAGGGCGAATATGACACGCGGCCGGTGCCGGAGGCCAAGAATTTCATCGAGCAACTGATGGAACAATCGGGGGGCGGGGAGAAGGATCCGGGCAACGTGGCGGGCGTGCGAGGCTCGGTGCTTCAACTGGCGATGCCGTATCTTCAGCATCTGGACCCGCAGCGGGTGATGGTGATCAGGCAGGCGCTGCTGCGGCTAGATCTGATCCAGAACGAGGGGCCGATCTTGATGATGCCGGAGGTGGGAATGGGGCGGTGATGCGAAGTTTTAGAGTGACCGCGCTTTGCGTGATTCGCGAAACCGCAAGCGACGACTAGCGCGGTGCGGCGAGACGGGGACATTCATGCACCACTGAAGTGGGCATGCCGGCGCAGGTGCGTCCCTCAGCACCTCGGTCCGCCCAGCGCGTAGATCGCCATGACGAAGAGACCGACCGTGGGATAGATCACCAGGTCCGCGGCGACGGTCAACGGCGTGACCGCCAATGCCGCTGCCCGTGCGCGTCCCAGGTCTGCTGCGGGCCTGGGCTGCGACATCGGCAGCAGCAGGACGATCGCGTCGTCGGGAAACACGACGTCCCGTCCGTCGTCCTTGCAGCCGCAGTCGTCCGTTGACCTGGACATGTTGCCCGGCATTGCCCTGCGCGAGAGGGCGACCAGGGCAACCTGGCAGCGGCGGTCGGGATAATACGTCTTGGACCAGTGCCAATCGGTTGCGGCGCCCGGCTGCGACGGCGCCGTTGCCGCGCGATCGGCGCCGGCGGGGTCCAGCCGCGTTTCGACGATGTCGCGCCGCTGCTGCTCGGTCAGGTCGGTCAGGACCTGCGCCGGCGTGCGCTGGTGACCGTGGTAGACGAGCGCTTCGGGAAGGGGGCGGCCGTCGGTCGAGAGGGGCAGGGCGAAGAGCGACTGGCTGGATTCGGGCGTATGGTAGGCGAGGAGGGCGTGCGCCGTTGCGCCGCCACCGCCCGCGCCGCTCGCGCGGGTGACGCGGAGCAAGCGCGGTGCGGAGACTTCGGTTTCCCCCGCGTCCCGCCATGCCTCGGCGGTACAGCCGGTCATGCAGGAGAGCAGCGTCAGGCCCAGCACGCCGATGAGTGTGGATCGGGTCATGTCCGAGAGCTTACCGAAGCGGGTCATAAGTTAGTTAGTAATTACTGATTTATTTTTCGACCTTCGGCGCCCGCGTCGTCTTTCGTCCGTTGTGGCGCTCCGTGTTGTCCAAGCGAATTGAAATTCAGGGGGCGCTACCCGCGGAACAAGTTCCGCGGTCGTTCGGAACGCGCGCTGCCCCGTTCGGGGGTCGGGGGTAACGCCGCGTTTGCGGGGGGCGTCCCCACGGCCGGTTCGGCAATTCTCCACAATATAGCCGTAGGACTGACCGGTCGCCTCTCCGGTTGGAATCACCCGGCCATGGAGGCATTCATGTTCGCTCGGAAAGACCGTTCTCCCCGTCAACCGTTTACGTCCAGATCCAAGGCCGCCGTCGATCGCGCCGCGGCGAAAATGCTCGAGCCGCTGGAACAGCGGCGGATGATGTCGATGACGAGCATCGGCGGTGGAGGGCCCGTCGTGTCGCCGATGCCGTCGATGGACACGAGCGGTTCGTCGTTTTATGCGCTCAGCCTGCTCTCCGTGGAGGGCACGCCCGGCGACGACCAGATCTTCGTCCAGGACGTCAACGGCACGATCCAGGCGTACGTCAACGGATACCTGCAGGCGTCCATGGCGGACTGGTTCTGCACGTCGATTACCGCGCACGGCAGGGCGGGGAACGATCGGATCACCGTGGCCGACAACGTGACCGTGCGCGGTTACCTGTACGGCGACGACGGCATGGACACGCTGACCGGCAGCGCGTCGGCATCGGAGGACATCCGCGGCGGGAACGGGTGGGACCACGTGGACTACACGCAGCGGTGGCAGAACCTGAACATCACGCTGGACGATGTCCGCAACGACGGGCAGGCGAACGAGCAGGACAACGTTCACACTGATATCGAGGTCGTGTCGGGCGGATACGGGAACGACTCGATCACCGGGTCGGCGAACAACGACACGCTCTGGGGAGGCAACTGGGGCAACGACACGCTCGACGGCGGGCTCGGAAACGATTCGCTCAATGGCGGAAACGGCAACGATCTGCTCATGGGCAACGATGGGGATGATACGTTCAACGGCGGGGCGGGCAGCGACACGATGATCGGCGGCACCGGCACCGACACCGTCAGCTACGAGGACGCGTTCACGCCCGTCACCGTCAGCCTCGACTGGAGCGCCAACGACGGCGAGGGGGGCGAGAACGACCTGGTGCTGCCGGACGTCGAGAACGTGCTGGGCGGGTGGGGGAACGACACGATCACCGGGTCGTCGGCGGACAACGTGCTCTTCGGCGGGGCGGGCGATGACGTGATTCGCGGCATGGACGGCAACGACACGATGGAGGGGTCGCTGGGCAACGACTCGATCTTCGGCGGCGACGGGGACGACTCGATGTCGGGCGGCGTGGGCGATGACACGCTGGTGTCGATCGGCGGCGGACAGGCCGACTCATTGTCGGGCGGCGCGGGCTTCGACAGCTTCTGGGCGGATGCGCAGGACACGTTCAGCCAGTGGGACTGGAACGAGAGCGTGTCCGGGCATATCCACCAGGTTTATTCATTCGCGGATTATCACTTCTCGAACGGGCCGACGGTTCCGATCACGCGCGACCTGGACGGGCAGAACTTCCCCGATCCGGTGGGCGGGATGAACTACGCGTCGTTCGCGAACAATCCGCTCTTCAACACGGGCGGGCCGAGCAAAGATGACATCTTCCAGCAGAAGCTGGGGGACTGCTATTTCATGGCGACGATCTCGTCGATCGCGAAGATCAACCCGGACAAGATCCGCCAGAGCGTGGTGGACCTGGGCGACGGGACCTACGCCGTGCAGTTCTGGAACAACGGCAGCCCGGTCTTCGTGCGCGTGGACGGCGACCTGCCGCGGGACGGGTCGAACAACCTGATCTACGGCGGCCTGGGCAGCGGCAACTGCCTTTGGGGGGCGATCATGGAGAAGGCGTGGGCGTACTATCGGCACAACGATTCGGATTACCAGTCGATCGTGGGCGGGTGGCCTGACCAGGCGTATTCGGCGCTGGGAATCTGCTCGTCCACGCAATCAACGTTCGCTTATACCTTCAGCAATCAGCCCGACCAGCTTTGGAACTACGTCACCAACGAGCTGGCGCTGGGCAAGTCGGTCGTGGCCTGCACGTACGGCTCGACGTCAACGCTCGTGAAGAGCCACTGCTACGAGGTGGACTCGACCTACATCGACGGGAACAACGTCCGTCACCTGGTTCTCCGCAACCCCTGGGGCTTCAACACGGACGTGACGGCGGCGCAGTTCCTGGCGGACGTGTCGCAGGTGGATTCGGCGTTTGTGTAAGGTCAGAAGCGAGACGACCGAACCGTGAAGACGTGAAACGTGAAGCAAGTTCCCTTGCGAGGGCGCGCCTTGGCGCGGGGACTTGTTTCACGTCTTCACGTCTTCACGTTTCACGTTACTGCTCGCAGCCTCGCGCCTCCAGAGTTCCCTCGCGCCAGGACATTTCGATGCAGGCGCGGCCGTGGATCATCTCCATGAGGGTGTTGGCGACGGCGTCGCGGCGCCAGCCGGCGAGGAGGCGCAGGTCGGCCGGTTGCTTGCCGGCGAGGATCTGGCGGTAGAGGCGTCCGATCTCCTGGCGGCTGCTCACGAGGTCCGGATCGATGCGCTGGCCGATGCACAGGCACTGGGCGACGGCCCAGAGGGCGTCGGCGCGTTGCTTGTCGGTGGGGGTCTCCTCGACGGTTCGGGCCTCGGGGAGTTGATCGACGGGGGTGGCCAGGCCGCGCTTGGTCGCCTCGACGATCTGGGCGCCCTGCGCCTGCTCGACCGGGCGGGGCAGGCCGCGCACGCGAGCGAGACGGTCGACGCCCTTGATCGGGTCGCGGCTCATGTCGATCAGGATCTCGTCCTTGAGGAACGCGCGGGGCGGGACGTCGTGCTGCTTGGCGGCGGTGTCGCGCCAGATGGCCAGTTGCTTGAGCACCGCCAGACCCTGCGGCGCGAGCGAGCCGGCGCCGCGCACCTTGAGGTAGGCGGTATCGGGGTCGAAGCGGTAGAGGCCGACGTCGCACTGGGCGGCGCACTCCTCGGCGGCCCAGGCGGTGTGGGCGAGTTTCTCCAGGCGATGGCCCAGCTCGGCGCGGATCGCCGGCAGGTAGCGGACGTCGTTGGCGGCGTACTTGAGTTGCTGGGCGGAGAGGGGTCGCTGATCCCAGTGGCTGAACGTCAGTCCCTTGCCCAGGCGCGCGCCGACGATCTCCTTCACGAGCTTGGAGAGGGAGACGGGGTAGGCCATCCCGACGAAGCCGGCGGAAATCTGGGTGTCGAAGACGTTCTGCGCCGGGCGGTTGAGGTGGCGGATCACCGGCTCGAGGTCCTGCTGGCCGGCGTGGGTGATCTTCTCGACCGACGCGTCGGCGACCAGTTCCCAGAAGGGCGCGAGGTCGATCCGGGCGATGGGGTCGATCAGGCTGATCTCCTGAGTCGTGGCGACCTGGATGAGGCAGAGCTTGGGGAGGTAGGTCAGCTCGCCGATGAACTCGCTGTCGTAGGCGAACGAGCCGGTGGCGCGGAGGCGCTGGATCAGGTCCGCCAGGCCCGCCTGCGTGGTGACGAGCTTGGCGTCGCCGCGGCAGACGAGCGGGTTGGCGTGGGCCTCACCGGGGTCGTGCGCATCTTCCTCGGTGTGAGCCTCTTCGTGGGCGCGGGCGCGGTGCTGGGGTCGGGTGGGTCGGTAGTTCTGCATGTCCTCTCCGGCGGCGGAGTGTCGCGGCGTTCCATGATCGACGGAATCAGGCCCTTGTCCACAGCCTCGTCGGCGTAAATCGCGCCTGCGCTCGTTTGTACGCACCGCGCGGTGCGACAGGGGGGCGGGGCGCAGTCCGCAGATTCTTCGGACTGCGCGTCGGGGTAAGAACGATCACATTCAACAACCTGGAATTGAGCGTGCCGGCTTCGGGGAAGGTGATCCAAGGAATCTTTTTCACGGTTTTTGACTCCCGCTCAGGGCTTCTGGCATTTGAGTTGCCGAAATGCCTGATCACGCACGCGAAGGAGTTCGACATGCTGCGGAGCAGCACAATTTTGATCGTGGAAGACGACCCCCTGGCGCGGCGGGCGCTGCAATCGCTCTTCGCCATCAACGGCTACACCGTGCGTGCGGTGGCGTCGGCCGAGGATGCGCTCAAGTTGCTCCACGACTCAGCGGCGGCGCGGCCCGCGCGCGTGCTGATCGACATCGATTTGCCGGGCATGAACGGCCTGGAACTGCTCGGCCGACTCCAGGAGGAACAGCCGGCGCTCGCCTGTACCTTGATGAGCGCCAACGACCCCGATCAGGTGCGGCGGCAGAGGGGCGTGCGGGCCGTCCCGTTCTTCCCCAAGCCGCTGAACATGCGGCGATTATTGACCCACCTGCGCGGCGCCCGCGATGCGCCGGCCGCCTGAGGGCGGGTGTCCCTGAACGCCCGATAGGCCGCCTGCAAAAGAATGCACTTTTCAGGATCGACGGACGATATAAGGCTGGAACGCGCCGGCCGAGTCTGTACAATTTCGGGCCCATACGAGGGGTTCCCGGCGCGCCGCCTCGGAGCGCGGCGCGCGTGTCGCGGATGTGAAGGAGACGCCACATGAACCTGGCCTACGCGGTCGATCGGCTGTACGACGGGGGTTGGCTCCCATCCGGCGGCGGGGGTGGATCGGACGTGGAGACGCTGCCCGATGGCCGGCGGTTTCCGTCGGTCGCGTCGGTGCGAGACGATTTCGCGCGGGCGGGCCTGGAACTGGCGATCAAGCACAATGCCGAATATTGCTGTTGCCGGGCGACCTGGGCGCCGGCGGGCGAGGCGCTCGACCCCGCCCACGCCGCCGACGAACGCCATGGCACGGTGGTCGGCGCGTGCGAGCGCGAGGCGGCCGTGTACGCGCTGGCGCAGTTGCGCGCCAGTCAGCTCGAACACCAACTCGCGATGGCATGAACGGTGCGACCCAAGCGCCCGCGCCCCGAGATCTGACACTGCGACGGATGCGCAAAAGTTGAGCCGCGTGGGGGGGCACGCGGCTCGGTGCCTGAGTGGGGGGGCACTCAGGTCTTGAGGATCGTTGCGTCCGGATTTCTCGTCAGGCGACTCCCGCGGGTTCCAGCGTCTGGGTCCACCTTTTGGCCTGTCGGGCCTTCCATCCACCTCGGTGGTAAGCATAGCCGACGATCAGCGGCACGGCAAGCGTCGCCTCGCTGAAGACCATCTGCTCGTAGACCGTGTCCACCTTGCCCCACGAGCTGGCCTCCTTGAGCGTGCTGCTGGACAGCGCGCCGTCGCGCACGTCGGCGACGGTGACCTGGATCGCATACTTGTGCATCGGCGCATCGTGTCCGAGCACCTCGGCAGCGACCACGATGTCCTGCGTGAAGTTCTTCGGCACGCCGCCGCCGATCATGAACAGGCCCGTCTGCTTGTTCTTGATCTTGAGCTGAGTGAGCTCGTAAAAATCCTTGCCACCGTCCCACGTCGCCCTGGGGGCGTCACCCCGCGCCGCCTGGAGCGCCACCAGGCCAAAGCCCGCCGAGCAGTCGCTGAACGCCGGACAGAAGATCGGCACGTCCTTCTTGTACGCTTCGTAGATGATCGAATCGGCGCACCTGGGCTCGCCGTTCTTCTCCAGGTACGCGCCGAACTCACGGAGCAGCTCGCGCGAGCTGTAGGCCTTGGGCTCGAGTTCCTCGAAGATCTTTCCCGTGACCTCGTCGCAGACGCGGAGGTCGTCTTCGGAGATCAGCGTGTCGTAGATCCGGTCGATCGCGTGCTCGCGCAGCTCGTTGTCGTACAGGCCTGTCTTGAGCTCGTCCGCAGCCATGTAATGCTTGAAGCTTAGCGCCTCGAAGAAGTCCTGATCGACCATGTTCGCGCCCGTCGAGACGATCGCGTCCACCATGTTGTTGCGGATCATGTCCACGAAAACCTTTTTCAGGCCCGCGCTGATGAGCGACCCTGCGAGCGTCAGGATCACGCCGCACTCCTTGTCGCGCAGCATGCGGTCGTAAATGTCGGCGGCGCGGTGCAGGTCGCGGCTCGAATAGGCCATGTGCTGCATTGCCTCGACGACGGGGACGACGCCGGGCGTCTTGGTGACGTCGATGTGTTCAATCGTCCTGCCCAGGTATTTCGACTTGTCGGCGTGCTGATTGGCCTTGAGCGGCGTGGTGTTGAGGTCTGCCATGATTGCGACTCCTTGTCAGTTGGAGAAGCGGGATTGACGAAACGAGAAAGCCACCTCGGCCAGCTACGGTGTGTCGTGCTTCCTTGACGACACCCGCCATTGCGGGCCGGGGTGGCTTTCGCGAACGAGACGCTATTTACGACGAATCCTACGCGGGCGTCAAGCGGATTGTTCGGCGGATCACCGGAAATTTCGCGCCGGGAACGCGACGGGTTTGGCCAGCAATTGTCAGCCGGGCCCGAACGATCTAGGATCGCGCGCCATGGACGCCTCGGATCCGATCAAGCACCGGTTGATGCTTTGGCTCAAGAGCGAACAGGCGCTGGGCGTACCCGCGGTCCCGCGGGTCCGATTTGACCAGAATCCGCAGGAAGCCTTGTCAAAAACGACGCCTTCCCCCAGCGCGACGTCCACGCCATCACAACGGCGCACCGTGCCGGCGCCGCCGCCCGTCGCGCCTGCCCCACCGCCGTCCGAGAGGGCTCGATCGTCCAACTTGTTCCGCATCGAGACCCCGCCGCCCGCGGCAGGTGCGGCGGCGCTGCCGGTCCTCGAATCGCCCTTCGAAGGTCCGATCCCGCCGCGCGCCGACAAGATCCGACTGCTCGCGGACTTGGATCGCGATCAGGTTTCGGGGTGCGTCAAGTGCGGGCTTAGCCGCTCGCGCGCCAATACCGTGTTCGGCGAGGGAGACCCCGATGCGTCAATTTGCTTCATCGGCGAGGGTCCGGGGAAGGACGAGGACGCCAGCGGCCGGCCATTCGTCGGCCGCGCCGGTCAGAAGCTCGACGAAATGATCCGCGCGATGGGTTTAAGACGTGAGGACGTCTACATCTGCAACATCGTGAAATGTCGCGCGTTCATGACCGACATCGGCAAGGACCGCCCGCCCTCCGAAGAGGAAACCGCCGCCTGCACGCCCTATCTCCTGCGCCAGATGGAGATCATCCGCCCGCGCGCGATCGTCACGCTGGGCCTGCCGTCGACGCGTTATCTGCTCAAGTCGAAGGAGTCGATGACGCGCATGCGCGGCAAGTGGCACGCGTGGCGGGGGATAAAGGTGATGCCCACGTGGCACCCGGCGTACGTGCTGCGCAACTACACCGAGCAGACGCGCCGCGAGGTGTGGGACGATCTAAAAAAAGTTTTGATCGAGCTCGACCTGCCGATACCCAAGCGATCGGGCAAACAGGAGTAGAACGATACCGTCTGTTGGAGCGTCCGAGGCGTGGGCAGAAAACCCTCGGAGAAAAATGAAAAGTACCGGCTTCAACCGACTGACGAACTGTGTAAGATGCCGCCTCGAAATGACTCTTGGAAACCAAAAGCGGGTGCAGGAGGCTCGTTGTCGTCAAAGAGTGAAGTGTTTGGCGACAACGTGTCGAAGCACTACTGTTGATCGTGCGAAGGACACATCGGAATTTCGACGGGAAGCATGCATGTCGGAGTGAACGCGTTCGCTCGCTCGCGCGATCATGCCGCGCGCCTTGTTCGCCTGAATCGCCGTGTCATGTTTGATCGCCGCCGCTGACCTGATTTAGCCGGCAATCGTTCCCTGGGCTTGGTCTCGGAAGAAACAAATCGCCATGTTAACGACCCACACGCCTCCCCCGCGCGAGGCCGCCGTTTTGCCGCGCCGCGCGCAGGAAGCCACTCTCGTATTCGACCCTACGGCCTGGCAGAAGATCCTCCAGATCGTCCGCACCCAGCATCCCAGCCTCAACCGCTCGTGGTTCGACCAGCTCGCCCCGCGGCAGCTCAACCACGGCGTCATCCAGGTCAGCGTCGCCACCGCGGCGCAGCTCACCTTCTGCCAAAGCCAGTGCCAGCAGCCCTTCACGCAGGCGGCTCAGGTCGTCTTCAACCGACTCATCGCCGTCACCTTTCACTGCGAGAACCTGCCGACCGGCGGCGTCTTCAACGACCAGGATCAACCTCTGATCCTCAGCCCCGACTACACGTTCGAGAATTTCGTCGTCGGCCCGTGCAACCGTCTGCCCCACGCCGCCAGCGTCGCCGTCGCCGGTAACCTCGGCAAGGCATACAACCCGCTCTTCATCCACGGTGGCGTCGGCCTGGGCAAGACCCACCTTCTCCAGGCCGTCTGCCAGCACGTCCTCGAGCGCGCCCCGGACAGCCGCATCCTCTACCTCTCCTGCGACTCGTTCATCAACCAGTTCATCCAGGCGGTTCAGCACGGTGACATGAGCCAGTTCCGCTTCCGCTACCGCCACGTGGACGTGCTGGTCATCGACGACATTCACTTCCTGCGCGGACACGATCGCACCCAGGAGGAGTTCTTCCATACCTTCAACACGCTCTACCAGGGCAACAGGCAGATCATCCTCTCCGCCGACGCCCCGCCCAGCGACATTCCCGAGCTGGAGGAGCGGCTGGTCAGCCGGTTCAACTGGGGCCTGGTCGCCCGGATCGAGAAACCCTGTTACGAGACGCGCGTCGCGATCCTGCAGAAGAAGGCACGCCTGCGCGGCCTTGCGCTGCCCGACGACGTGGTCTGCTACGTGGCCTCCAAGGTCGAGAACAACACCCGCGAGCTCGAGGGCGCGATCACTCGCATCCAGGGCATGGCCATGTTGCAGGAGGGCAAGATCGACATGGAGCTCGCCCGCGCCGCCCTCGGGGAGACCGGCACCCCCGAGCAGAAGCGCATCAGCATCCAGCAGATCATCGACGCGGTGACCGGCTACTACAACGTTCGCACCAGCGACCTGCAGTCCAAGAAGCGCCACAAGTCGATCGCCTTCCCCCGCCAGGTCTGCATGTACCTGGCGCGAAAGAACACGCGTTACTCGCTGGAGGAGATCGGCGGCTACTTCGGCGGCCGCGACCACACGACCGTCCTGCACGCCGTCCGCACGGTGGACCACGACATCAAGCACGACAACGAGGTCGCCGAGCAACTCCAGCACATCGAGAATCAGTTGTCCTGAATCACGATCGGGATGCGCGCGTTTAGCGGCCGCCCGTAGGGCCGCGCGCCGGTGTGATGTCGAGCCCGCCGCCCCAATGCGCGCATAAAAAAACGCCGGGGGGGCTAACCCGGCGTGAGGAGGGGAAGGGAGAGTGATTCATGAACCCCGCCGGTTCAATCCGATCGAAGCACGCTGCACACGGACTCGGCGGGGGGCTTCTTTCGATTTTCGCGTTCCGTCTCGTACGCCGGACATAGTGCAACGCGGATGCCACTCCCAGAATTTTTTCGGCGCGACCACCATCCAGGACAGTACGTTGCTCTTAAATCGCGCGTCCGCAACTGATTGAGGCCAATTCGCGACGTCACACCTCACCGCGGTTCGCAGGTGGGCCAACCGTTCGGTGCGGTCTGGCACACCGCGCACGAGTGACAGCTTGGCACGCCTTGGCACCGTCGTCCAAGGCGTTCGACGTTGGAATGACCGAGACCCAAGGGAACTGATCTAGTTTGCCGAATGAGAATTCCGGCCTCGGATCGCAAGCGCCGGCACCACGCCAAAAAGATCGCATTCGCGTCACTTTTCCTGCCCGCGCGATGCGCCCAGCGCTACGTCGCCAGGCGGTCCGGGTTCAGCCCCGTCAGTTCCTGCGCGACGAAGAGCCCATCGCTGCGGATCACCACCCCATCGAACCGCACGTCGCCTCCGCCATACTCCGGCCGCTGGATGCACACCATGTCCCAGTGGATCTGGCTCTGGTTCCCGTTGCCGGGGCGCTCGTAGGCCTGCCCCGGCGTGAAGTGGAACGACCCGGCGATCTTCTCGTCAAAGAGGATGTCCTTCATCGGGTTCTGGATGTAGGGGTTGAACGCCAGCGAGAACTCGCCGATGTACCGGGCCCCCGCGTCGCTGTCGAGGATCTCGTTGAGCTTGGTCGTGTTTGCCGCCGAGTCCGCCGTCGCCTCGACGATCTTTCCATTCTTGAACGCCAGGCGGATGTTGTTGAAGATCGTCCCCCGGTAGAGCGTCTCGCAGTTGTACTGCACGTACCCCTGCACCGACTCCTTGACCGGGCAGGTGAAGCATTCGCCGTCGGGGATGTTCCGCTCCCCCCAGCAGCCCTTGCTGCCGATTCCCTTGATCGAGAAGCGCAGGTCCGTCCCCGGCCCGGTGATGTGTACGGCGTCGGTGCGGTCGATCAACTCCTCCAGCGGGCGCATCGCCTGGCGCATCTTCGCGTAATCGACGCCCGCGCAGACCCGGAAGTAGAAATCCTCAAATGCCTCGGTGGACATGTTCGCCGCCTGGGCCATCGATGCCAGCGGCCAGCGCAGCACGACCCACCGCGTTTTCTTGACCCGCTGCTCCAGGTGTACCGGGTGCATGTACCGTTTCTCGTACAGGTCCATCTTGTCGCGCGGGACGTCCGACATCTCGGCGATGTTGTGCGACCCGCGCACCCCGATGTAGCACGCCATCCGCTGCATCCGTGCCAGGTCCACCTCGGCCCAGGTCTTGAGCTGTTCCTCGGACGCGTGCATCAGCATCGCCCGCTGCACCGGTTGTTGATAGGTGGATACGACCGGCAACCCGCCCGCCTCGGCGACGGCGCGGATCAACTCGGCCGTGAACTCGTGCGGGATGTCGAACGCCTCGATCAGCACCCGGTCGCCGCGCTCGACGCGGGACGAGTGACGCACCAGCAACTCCGCCAGCTTCGCATGACGTGGATCTCGCATATCCCCGGCAACCTAAGCCCCATCCGCCGATCCGTAAAGCCCCGCGCGCATGCTTCCCCCTTCGTTTCACGCCGCGTAAGATCACGCCCGATGGCCAAGGGCAAAGGTGATCACTCCTCCAACTCCCCGCGCATCGCCAACCGCCGCGCGCTGCACGAGTACTTCATTGAGGCCAAGCTCGAGTGCGGCATCAGCCTGATGGGCAGCGAGGTCAAGAGCCTGCGCGCGGGCAAGGGCCAGCTCCAGGAAGCCTTCGCCCGCGTCGAGCGCGGCGAGCTGATCCTCCACGGCTGTCACATCGACCCGTACGGCCCGGCCACCAAGTTCAACCACGACCCGCTGCGCGAGCGCAAATTGCTGGCCCACCGCCGCGAGATCAAGAAACTCGAACAGGCCACGATGAACAAGGGCGTCACGCTGATCCCCCTGGCGATGTACTTCAAGGGCGGGCGGGTCAAGGTCGAGATCGGCGTCGCCCGGGGCAAGCAGCAGCACGACAAGCGCGACGCGATCCGCAAGAAGGAACAGGACCGCGAGCTGCGCCGCATGATGACCCGCCGACAGTAACGGCCCGCCCATGACCGCCGCCGCGCCGCCGATCCGCCGACCCGCCCTTCATCTCCTGCTGGCCGTCTGCCTCGCCGCCGCGGTCGTCCTGCCCCGATCGATCCTCATCCAGCGCGCGCACAGCGAGTCGGCTGATGACGATTACCACCTGGTCCGCGGCCTGGAATTCCTCCACCGCGACCCGGGACTGGTTCACCGCGAGCTCAACGATCCGCCATTGGGCCAGGCTATCGCGGCACTGCCCCTGTGGCTCAAGGGCGGCACGACTCACGGGTCGGACGAGGGGACCGCCCTTTACTCGCAAGCCCATTACACGCCGGAAACGGCGCTGCTGCTGATCGCCATCTGGAAGAGCCTGCTCTTTCTCGTTTTGGTCGCGGTCTCATTCGCCTGGTGCCGCGCGCTCTACGGACCCGCCGCCGGGTGGCTTGCTGTGGGCCTGCTGCTCGTCGAACCCACGATCGCCGCCCATCTCCACCTGGCCGCGCTCGACGTGCTGGCGACCACGGGCATCGTCCTCGCGTGTTACACCGGCTGGCGCTGCGTCGAGCGACCGACGCGCGCACGACTGCTTGCGGCCGCCCTCGCCTGCGCCGCCGCGCTCTGCCTCAAGCACACGGCCGTCATC
>DATBFY010000790.1:0-11493 GCA_036558265.1 Tepidisphaeraceae bacterium
CGTGACGAACAGGTCCCCAATCGTATTGTGCGAACGGGCGATCGGCACCGCGACGGCCCAGTGGTCGGCATTCAGGTAGCCCATCAGCGTGCTTCCCGGGATCACCTCATCGTAGAAGATGACCTGGCTGTCGTTGCGGCCGTCGATGGCAGACAGCTTGCGGTAGCTCGATTGCAGCACCTGCGAGATCCGCTGCGGCTGCGGGAACGTGACCAGTGAGTAGTACCGCAGACCGGGCGGCAGTGGGTTTGCCGCCAGCCACGCCTTGCGCACCGACGGACGCAGGTTCTCGACCCCTCCCTTATTACCGGACTTGCATTTCGCGCCGGGAAAGTGGCGCAGCAGGTCCGCCTGGTACTGCTCGGCGTCGTTCGCGAGGGGCGAGCCACCGACGGCCCCCGCCGCGCTGACCACGGCGGCCACAGGGCTGCGGATCTCCGGATAGGTGACGATCGCCTCGAGGATGTCGGGCGCGCCCTTGGAGTATCCGATCAACACGATCCGGGCGCACCGTTGTCGGCAGGCATCGCCATCAATGCGTCGCGGATCTGGCGCGCGTTGTTCGCCGAGCTCGACAAACCATCGACTTTCACGGGGGAGCGTACCGTCTCCGGGATGCCACAGCTCCGCCAATCCAACGCAGTTATTCCAATCGCGCGCGAAGCAGTCGTCACCTCTGTCGCTCCGGATCCAGCGTGACGAACAGCATCACAACGGATCTTGCGGCCGCGCGGTACGTGTTGCCTTCGATCTCGGGCGCGGTTTCCCAGGGCACGATGTCCTGCGGCGAATCCAGTGCCGTGTCGATCCAGCGGCGCCAGCGCAAGCCCGCGTCACCGCTTGGCGGAAGCTCAAATTCCAGTGGCTGCGACCATGCATTCAACATCAGGTAGATCGACATTTTGTTCGCCGGCATGTCCGCATTGAATGCGATTGCGTGCGAGGCGTCGCCCCAGTCCGGGCGATCGAGCTTCACCCCGTGCCACGATTTGCGCGCACGTTCGATGAGCTGGGTCAGCGTCAGGCGGCTCTTCTCATGCTCGGTGGCGCGCACGGAGCGTCGGGCGTTGAGCAGGGTCACGAAGCGATGGACGTCGGCGTGTTTCCTGAGCAGCCCCCAGTCGAGCCAGTTGTTCTCATCATCATGGCAATAATCATTGTTGTTGCCATTCTGCGTGCGGCGCATCTCGTCGCCCATCAGGAGCATCGGCGTGCCGATCGAGAGCAGCGTGACGGCAAGGAGATTCTTGACCTGGCGGTTGCGCAGCGCCTCAATCGCCGGATCGTTGGTCGGCCCTTCGTGCCCGTGGTTCCAGCTCATGTTGTCGTTGTTGCCGTCGCGATTCTGGTCGCCGTTGGCCCAGTTGTGCTTCTCGTTGTACGAGACGAGATCGTTGAGCGAGAAGCCGTCGTGGCAGGTGACGAAGTTGATGCTCTGCTCGGGCTCGCGTTGCTCGTGGCCGAAGACCTCGGGACTTCCGAGTAGCCGATCGGCGAACCGGCGCAGTGCGCCGTTGTCGCCGCGGAAGAAGCAGCGGGCGTCGTCGCGGAAGCGGCCGTTCCACTCCTTCCAACTGTCGCCGACGAAGGTGCCGACCTGGTACAGCCCGGCCGCGTCCCACGCCTCGGCGATGAACTTCGTTCCCGCCAGCAGCGGATCGGACTCCAGGTCCCACAGCACCGGCGGGCAGGGCATCACGTTGCCGGACGGATCGCGCGAGAGGATCGAGGCGAGGTCGAAGCGGAAGCCGTCGACGTGCATGTGCATCACCCAGTAGCGGATGGAGTCGACGATCATCCGGCGGACGATCGGGTTGTTCGCGTTGAGCGTGTTCCCGCAGCCGGTGTAATCGGCGTTGCGCGAGCGGTCGCACTCGTCGAGGATGTAGTAGGTCGGGTTGTCGAAGCCGCGGAAGCAGAACGTCGGCCCGTCGTGCTTGCCTTCGGACGTGTGGTTGAAGACGACGTCGAGGATGACTTCGATGCCCGCGCGATGAAGCGCCTTGACCATGTCGCGGAACTCCGCGACCGGCCCGAGCGGGTCCTGCCGCGAGCTGTACGCCGGGTGCGGCGCGAAGAACGAGACGGGCTGATAGCCCCAGTAATTCACCACCCCCGGCGGGCAATCCTGCGCGTCGTACGCGAACACCGGGAGCAGTTCGACGGCGTTGATGCCGAGCTGCTGGAGATACGGGATCTTCTCGATCAAACCGGCGTAGGTTCCGCGGGTGCGTTCGCCGAGGCCGGAGCTGGGATGCCGCGTAAACCCGCGGACGTGCATCTCGTAAATGATGGAGCGGGCCGCGGGCAGGCGCAGAGGCGTGTCGCCCTCCCAGTCGTACGCGTCGGGATCGACGACGACGCTCTTCATGGCCTCGGCAGCGTTGTCGCCCGCCCGACGCGCCGCCTCGCGGCCGTAGCGCTTGGGGACCATCACGCCCCGGCCGTACGGATCGAGCAGGACCTTCTCACGATCGAACCGCAGCCCGCTGGCCGGCTCGGCTGGCCCGGTGACGCGATAGCCGTAGATCTGGCCCGCCTTGATGCCGGGGACGAACGTGTGCCAGTACTGGTAGGTGCGCTGGGTGACCGGATCGATGGGGATCAGGCGAGCCGGCTTGGCATCATCGACCCGGTCGAACAGCAGCAGTTCCACGGCCGAGGCGGTGCGGGAGAAGACGCTGAAATTCACACCGTCTGCGGTCACGGTCGCGCCGATCGGATCGGGCTGGCCCGCGCCGGACGGGCGTCGCGCCGGGATTTCTCGAAGGGTCGCCGATCGCTCAGGAGTTGAGCGGCCTCGTTGATCCGCCTGTTGCGGCTGTGACTTCAATTGGGCGTCTGGTGACGTTTTCATGGTCATCCTTTCTGCCAAAGAACTGGGCTCTTGCCGCAGAGCGGCGTATGAGGTCGAGGGAAAAGGTACGTTCCAGCAGCGGCGAGAACTGGCATCGTCATGCTCCGCGGGACGCTCCGTCGGCCGTTCACCACACCCAGACCGTCAGTGCCCCCGCCCAGATGAGAAACAGGAGCGGGGGGATGACCAGGGCCGGCACGTTCCCCCACCGCTCCTGCCAGTTGCTCACCGAAATCAGGTCGATCCGCAGTCGGGGCGTCAGCCCTGCCATCATCTGGTCACGCTGGCACTTCAGCGTGCGCACGGCGCTTAAGCCCGCGAAGATGGCGACGTAGACGCACGCTGCCAGGGACATGCCGACGAATGGCAAGACCCAGGCGAGATAGCGGAGGACGCGGGCGAGCGGGTGGTCAGGCCGGTAGGCCGCGGCTGCGGTCGCGAACGCCGAGAAGATGAACGACTCGGCGATCACCAGCCAGCTCATCCGGGCAGCGACGAGGTCGAACTCCGCCTTGAGTACCTCCCCAAGGCGGGCGATCTGCGCCAGGGCGTTGGGAACGTCGGCCGGTTCGAAGATGCAGGGCAAATCGAGGTCGCTCATGGGTCCGGTGCGACATCCTATTTGACGCCCGCCAGGCCGGCCCCCGCCGCGACGGTGCGGGGCTTGTGCACGTCCACCATCGCCGCGATCTTGCCGAACTGGAGTATCTGCTCAGGTCGCGCCAGTGCGGGTCCTCCTGGAAGCATCTCCAGCACGTCGTCGAAATCGTTGAAGGGAGCGCTCTTCGTCGGTGGCGTATCCGATAAGTACGGCCCCCACTTCTTCCATGTAATCTGCTCGACCCTGGATTCGTCCAACCGTTGTTGCTCGCGGGTCATGTGGCACCCCGGTCCTCCGAAACTGCCCGTGTTAGCACGAAGAAGGCACGGTATCAAAAAATTATCGCGATTGGTCCCGGTAAATGGTATTGGACCAAAGTCGTACGGTAACGCTCACCGTCGCCTCAGAAGGACGCGCAGTTGCACACGACCCCTTAATCGCCAACCCATCGGCCCGGAGTATCGGCATCCGTTTTCGATTGGACCATGGTCCAATACCGCCTCCACCGTCGAGCATGCTACGATCATCGATGTCCGCCGGGACCCGGGCGCGGACGAGGGAGACGACACGCCTGAGCCCGCACATGCCAGCCTCCCACACAAAGGTTCTGCTCGCATGGCTGCTGGTCGGCGTGTCGGCGGCATCGGTCGGCTGCACGCGCATCGGTCCGGGTACGGTCGCCCTGGATCGATTCGACTACGGCGCGGCGATCGCCGACTCCTGGAAACAGCAGACGCTGCTCAACATCGTCAAGCTCCGTTACATGGACCTGCCCGTGTTCGTGGACGTGGCATCCGTGGTGAGCGGCTACTCCGTACAGACGGGCGTCAACGTGAACGGCACCGTGTCGTCCGAGCGCGCTGTCCAGGGCAACTACGCGATGGTGGGGGGACAGGCAATTTACACCGACCGGCCGACGATCACGTACGTGCCGATGACCGGCGAGAAGTTCCTGCGCTCGCTGATCACGCCGATCGATCCGAAGAACATCTTCTTCCTGCTCCAATCGGGTTACGCGGCGGATTTCATCCTGGGGATGGCCGTGGAGTCGCTCAACGGGGTGCGGAACCGCTCGGCGGCCGGCGGCGTGGTGCGGCCGGCCGAGCCGGAGTTCACGCGCGCACTGGAATTGCTGCGGGACGTCCAGCGGGCCGGGGCGTTCGGGATGCGCGTCGAGGAGGACAAGCTCAAAGGCTCGACGGGCGTGGTCTTCTTCCAGCGTGACGACGTGCTGCCCGAGATCGCCCAGAAGGCCCTGGAGATCCGCCGGCTCCTCAGGCTGCCCGCGGATCGCCAGCGGTTCGTGCTGACCTATTCGCCCATGCGCGGCACGTCGGACGACGAACTGGCCGTCAACAGCCGCTCGATGCTGCAGATCATGCAGGCGTTCGCCAGTTACGTCGACGTGCCCGAAACGCACCTGAAGGAACGCAGCGCCTGGCCGTCGGGCGAGCAGGCTCCCTCGGGAGAGATCCGTCACCAGGGCGTGCAGATCCACAGTGGCAAGGATAAGCCGACGGGGACGTTCGCCGCGGTGCGCTATCGCGATTACTGGTTCTGGGTTGACAACGACGACCTGCAAACCAAGCGGGCGCTCACGGTCGTGGTGTTCTTCTTCACGTTGTCGGAAGGCGGCGGTAATGAGAGGCTGCCGTTGATCACCATTCCTGCGCAGTAGGCGGTGCGCCAACGCCGGCGCCGCGAAGACTCTGGCGTTGACGAGGAGTAGGGAATGATGCGTCCGGGCGTTCATGGCACCATACACGGATCGAGAAACTTCGAAACCTCGCCAGTTTCCGAAGGAAGCGGACAGTTTCGAACTCGTTTTGCCGTCAGTTAACTGCCCCGCGGGAGAGAGAGAACGGTTATGAACAGGGTTTCGATCGGGGAGCTGATTCATACAGGTTACGCACGGGTCTTACCACCGTGCGTTTCTGCTTTTTTGATCATGCCCCCGTGGGCTGTCGGGGCCGTCCTCACCGCCTCCGCCTGAGCAAAGAACACGAGCCGGTAGGTGCCGGTCGTGCCGGTCCTGTCGGCCGGGATCCACGTCAGCGACTTGACGAAGTTCTGGATGATCTCCCGCTGGGCGCTCACGCTGACCTTGGGGAACAGGTCCCGGACGCGCCGTCGTGCGTCGAGGAACGCCTCGGCCTCCAGCGGTGATGTGCCCGAGGGACGCCTCCTGCTCGGCCGATGCGTCGATTTATGCCGCCAGCCGGGACTTCCCTGCCTCGCACTTCCCGAGTCGCTGCCGGACACTTTCGAGCGCGTCGACGCCCAAGGCCGCCAGTGCCCCGACGAGGTTGTTGTTGTCGGCCTGCCGGCGACGAGGAGTTCATCAAGCGTTGGATCAGCGCGCCGCGCGCACAAACGCCCTCCGTTCAAGACCCGTTTCACCGTGGCTCCCGGCCTGCTGCCCACTCGACGCCTTGTCTATCTCAATCCATTGGTCCACACCCCCGCAATCCAGTGCGACATTTTTGCGCTCGCATTGCCAGCGGAGCGATGTACATTGCACGATGCCCTCGATAACCGCAGATTCGTTCAGCTTATGTAGCGGCAGCGGTCCACGCCTTGGGGTAGCAGGAACTTGGACACCGTGGGAGGGCGGGCAGCTACCTTAAGCTTTCAGCGGAGGTGTCCGGCGCCACTCGCCGCGATCGTCTGTCGGCCGGAGGGATCTCTGTGAAGAAGGTGCGGAGGCATTACGCCGTCGAGGGGATTGAGCGACGAATACTCCTGTCCTCTGCTGCATTACCCGCCCCGGCCGGCCAATGGCATTTCGACGAGGGCGCCGGCGTCACCGCCGCCGATTTCTCAGGCCAAGGCAACACCGCGACCCTCGACACGGGCGCGACCTGGGCCGCGGGTAACGTCGGTCGCGGGGCGATCAACCTGAACGGCAACTCGACCGCGTTGGCCACCGTCAACGGGCCGGTCGTTGACACCTCTCTTAGCTTCACCGCCTCCGCATGGGTCAAGCTCTCAAATCTCACCGGGTATCAGACCTTCGTCAGCATCGCGGGAACCAACGTCAGCGGCTTCTACCTACAACTGCGCGCCGACACGGGCACCTTCGCGTTCACCCGGCTGGGCTCGGATGCGACCAGCGCCCCCGCCACCTACGCCGCCGCGCCGGCCGCGCCGGTGGTCGATTCCTGGTATCACCTGGTCGGAGTCGCCGACGCCGCCGCGGGGACGCTGAGCCTCTACGTCAACGGCCAGTTGGCCGGCAGCGCCGCGTACAGCGGGGGTTGGAAGGCCACCGGCGACACGTTCATCGGCCAGGGGCTCTTCGGCGGGCGGAAGGTCGATTACGTCAGTGGCTCGATCGACGAGGTCGCGCTGTATTCCAGCGCGCTGACGGCGGACGAGATCGAGATGATGGATCAAGAGGCCGCCTACCCACTCGACGAGGGCGCGGGATCCACGTCGGCCGACGCCACGGGTCGCGGGAATACCCTCATGCTGGGCAGCGGCGCGCAGTGGGTGGGCGGGCACATTGGGGCGCATGCCCTGGCGCTCGACGGGGCCGTGGCGGGTATCGCGACGACCCCGTTGCCGGTTATCGATACGTCGCTGCCGTTTTCGGTGTCGACGTGGGCAAACCTTGCCTCGCTCGACGGCTTTCAGACCTTCGTTTCCATCGACGGCGCGAACGCCTCCGGGTTTTATCTTCAATACCGCGGCGACACCGGCAGGTTTGCCTTCACCCGTCTTGCGTCCGACACCGCCGCGCCGTCGGCTTACCACGCCGACGCAATTGCCTCCCCCGCGGTCGGTACGTGGTATCATCTCCTCGGCGTCAACGACGTCGCCCGCGGCCGCATCCAGCTCTACGTGAACGGCGAGTTGCAATCGACCATGGCCGCGCCGGCGCCCTGGCGCGCGACGGGGACAACGGTGATCGGCGGCGCCAAATTCAACGGTGCGCGCGTCGATGAAGTTCACGGTCAGGTCGACAACGTCCACTTCTACGACGCAGCACTCAGCGAACAGGCCGCGGCCTTGCTTCCGTATGAAGGCGCCGCGAACCAGAGCCGCATCGACGTCGCGACGCAGAGCACCGGGGCGGACATCTCCCCCGATTTCTTCGGGCTGTTCATGGAGGACATCAATTACGGCGGTGAGGGGGGCGTTTACAACGATGAGGTCCGCAACAGCGGCTTCAACGATTCGACCAACCCGCTCAAAGCCTGGCAGGCCGTCACCGCGAACGGCGTCAACGCCACGCTGACGTCCGACGCGAGCACCGGCCCGACCGCCGCGCTGACGAAGTCGGGCAAGCTGACCATCAACGGCGGCGTATCCGCCTCCGCCCGCGTCGGCATCGCCAACAGCGGCTTCTTTGGCGTCGCCGTCGCGCCGTCCACGGCGTACAGCGCCCAGTTCTACGCCAAGGCCAGCGCCGGCTTCACCGGCCCGCTGACGGTGTCGCTCGAGTCCAACAGCGGCCTTGTTTACGGCAGCGCCACGGTTTCCTCCGTAGCCACCTCTTGGGCGAAGTACACCGTCACCTTCACGACCGCCTCCACCGCCCCGACATCCTCCGACAACCGCCTGGTGATCTCCACCCAGAGCGCCTCGGCGAACGGCGCCACGATCTGGCTCGGCGCGGCGCACCTGTTCCCACCGTCCTACAAGAACTCGCCCGCCCACCTGCGCCCTGACCTGATGGAGAAGCTGGCCGCGATCAAGCCGGCGATCTTCCGCGTCCCCGGCGGCAACTACCTCGAGGGCAACACGTTCGCCGATCGCTTCCAGTGGTCCAAAACCATCGGCCGACTTGAGGACCGCCCCGGACACTTCAACTCGGCGTGGGGGTACTGGTCCTCCGACGGCATGGGACTCGATGAATACCTGCAGATGGCCGAACTGGTCGGCGCGCGACCGATCCTCGCCGTGTACGCCGGCTACACGCTCAACGGCGCGTCCGACACCGGCGCGACCCTCAGCGCCGACGTGACCGACGCGGTCAACGAGCTGCATTACGTGCTGGACCCGGTCACCACCGCGTGGGGCGCGATGCGGGCGGCCAACGGTCACGCCGCGCCGTACGACCTGCGCGAGGTCGAGGTCGGCAACGAAGACTTCTTCTCCAGCACTTACGGCACCCGCTACCCGCTCTTCTACGACGCGATCCACGCGGCCTTCCCCGCGCTCAAGATCATCGCCACCCACACTGCCACCGGCGGCCGGCCTTACGACTTCCTCGACGAACACTACTACCGCTCGCCGGCGTCGATGCAGAGCAGCGCCAGCTTCTTCGACAATCGTTCCCGCGCCGGCGCCAAGGTCTTCGTCGGCGAATGGGCGTCGATGGAAGGCGCGCCGACCAACGACCTCAACGCGGCCCTTGGCGACGCGACGTGGTTGCTCGGCATGATGAAGAACTCCGACCTGGTCGCGATGGAGTCGTACGCGCCCCTCTGGGCCAATGTGAACGGCATCCAGTGGACGCCCGACCTCATCGGCTACGACAACACGCGCAGCTACGGCTCGCCAAGCTACTACGCGCAGGTCATGCTCGCCAACAACCACGGCCAGACCGTGATCGACAGCAGCCTCGCGGGCGGCGCGAGCGGCCTGCGAACCCTGGTCACCCGGACGGGCGACACTTACTACCTGGCCGTCGTCAACGTCGCTGGCACGAGCAACACGTCCGCGATCGACCTCGCAGGCGTAAGCAACATCTGGCCGACGGCTACGGTCACGACCTTGACCGGCGGGTCCGCCACCGCGACCAACTCGATCAATGACCCTGCCAGGATCGTCCCCGCCACCGACACGCTCGATGGCTTCGCCGACGGCTTCGCATACACGTTACCCGCCTACTCCCTGACGATCCTGCGGTTCACCGCCAACAACACACCCCCGGCCTCCGTGACCGCCGCCGTCCACGACTACGCGACTGCACCGAACACGTTGACCTTCACGTTCGATCGCGACGTCGGCACGCAGTCGTGGCTGAACCTCATCTCGGTGACGTCGTTGCCCACGGGCACGACGCTGACGCCGACCGCCGCCGCCTATGACCCCCCAACGCGAACCGTCCGCTACACCCTCCCAACCGGCTTGGGCGACGGCGACTATCGTGCAACCCTGTCGAAGGGCAGCTTCCTCTCCGCCGACGCAACCCTCGATTTCTTCTCGCTCGCTGGCGACGCCAACCACGATCGCTCCGTGAACTTCAACGACCTGGTCCTCCTCGCCCAGAACTACAACACCATCGGCGGCAAGCTCTGGACCGACGGCGACTTCACCGGCGACGCCAACGTCGATTTCAACGACCTGGTCATTCTCGCCCAACGCTACAACACAACTCTGCCGGCCCCGGTCGCCGCGCCGGTCCCGATGGCAACGCCCGTCGAGCCCAAGCCGGCCAGGCCGGCCAGGCCGGTGTTCTCCCTCACACCCGTCGCGAAGCCCAAGGCGGCGGCGGCGAGGGCAAAGCTCACCGTGACGAAGCGGCGGTGATCGACGCGGCGGATGCCGGCAACAAACTTCCCCGGAGGACCACCGGTTGCCTGACGCGATGCGCCGGATCGAGTAACGTTGTCGCCAGGCCGTGCGTTCGAATATCGTACCGGGGCAGCGTCCAACCCACCGGCGCGCTTGTGTTCTTTCTGTATCCGGAGTCCTGAATGCGACCTTGCTACTGCCTCCTTATTGCAACGATGTCCGGACTCCTCGCCGGCACCGCATTCGCCGCCGATCGACCCAACGTCGTCCTGTTCATCGCCGACGACCTGAGCTGGGCCGACTGCCCCCCGGTCGGTGGATCGGCCCCGCCCACGCCCAACATGGCGCGCGTCGCCAAGGCCGGCATGACCTTCACCGACGCCTTCGTCGCCTCCCCGAGCTGCGCCCCAAGCCGCGGCGCGCTGCTCACGGGCCTGTACCCCATGCGCAACGGCGCCATGCTCAACCAGACCGCCCCGCGCCGCGACGTGCGGAAATGGCCGGCCTATTTCCAGGCCCTCGGCTACGAGACCGCGGCCATCGGCAAGGTCGCCCACTACGCCCAGGTGCGGCAGTACGGCTTCGATCACTTCAGCCACTTCAACTACCACCAGGACGATTGCATCGAGGCCGCGGTCCAATGGCTCGGCGAGCGCAAATCCGACAAGCCGCTCTGCCTCATCGTCGGCACCAACTGGCCGCACGTCCCCTGGCCCAACGACGGCTGGGGCGACCCCGCCGCCGTCACCCTCGGTCCCCGGCTCGTCGATACCCCGCAAACGCGGGCGGCCGTCACGCGCTACCACGCCGCCGTCGCCAACGCCGACCGCGACCTCGGCCTCGTCTACGACGCGGCCCGAAAGGTGTTGGGCGACAACACGATCTTCGTCTTCTCCAGCGACCACGGCGCGCAGTTCCCCGGCGGGAAGTGGAACTGCTACGACGCGGGCGTGCGGACGCCGATCTACGTCGTCTGGCCGGGAAAGGTGAAACCGGGTTCGACGACTGCCGCGATGGTCTCCTGGGTGGACCTCATGCCCACGCTGCTGGACGCCGTCGGCGACACCCCACCGCCAACCGGCACGGGGCCCGACCAGATCAGCGGCCGATCGTTCCTGCCGGTGCTCCTCGGCAAGTCCGACCAGCACCGTGACCGCGTCTTCCTCACCCACAGCGGCGACGGCAAGATGAACCAGTACCCCCAGCGCGCGGTCCGCACGCGCGAGTGGAAATACCTCCGCAACCTCGACCCCGACGCCGAATACCACTCCCACGTCGATAAGGCCCAGGCGAACCCGAAAGAGGAGAAATACTTCAACACGTGGGTCGCCAAGGCCAGGAACGATCCAGCCGCGGCCGAAATCGTCCGCGCCTATTTCAAGCGTCCGGCCGAGGAGCTTTACGACCTGAAATCAGATCCGAACGAAACCAGAAACCTCGCCGCCGACCCCGCGCATGCCCAGACGCTCGCCCGCATGCGCGCCGACCTCGAAGCCTGGATGAAGGCCAACGGCGTCGAGGGACTCAACACCTAGCTGGCACTCCAGGCAGCCCAGGTCCAGCCAGCCAA
>DATBFY010000791.1:0-3588 GCA_036558265.1 Tepidisphaeraceae bacterium
ACCGACACCGTGACCGTCGAAGGTACCCGCCACCGCGACCACGTCACCGTCACCGGCGCCCCCGGCGGCGTCTCGGTGACCGGCCTGGCCGCCACCGTCAACATCCGCGGCGCCGAGCCCACCGACCAGCTCGCCGTTAACACGCTGAACGGAAACGACTTCGTAAACGCCTCCGGCCTGGCCGCGGGCGCCATCGCCTTCACCGCCGACGGCGGCAACGGCCGTGACATCCTCATCGGCGGCGCCGGTGACGATACCCTGCTCGGCGGCGCCGGCCGCGACATCCTCATCGGCAACGCCGGCACCGACCACCTCGACGGCGGCCCCGGCCGCGACCACGTGTTCCAGTAACCCGCGTCCGGCCCGCGCCGCCCGCGCAATGCCTTCCCCGACAAGCCCAGGGATTAACATCCCTGGGCTTGCTGCACTGCTCACTCTCCCGGCACTCGCGCGAGAGGGCGGCTCGTCAGATCTTCCTTGCTCCCATCTCAACTCCTCGATATCGTGAACTTCTCAAATCGATCGAAAGGGCCAACGTGCACGCCGGGCGCCGCATCCTCGCCGTCGTCCCCGCCGTTTTATCCCTCCTCGTCTCCGCGCGCGCTCGGGCCGACGACCCCGCCGCAGCCCCGCAAAAGAAGCTCCATTACCGCGTCGACGTCGTCGAGTACACCAACGTCGGCTTCTTCGGCCGCGACATCAACGACAAAGGCCAACTCGCGCTCACCGGCCTCTCCGCCACCACCCCGTTCGTCGGCATCGCCCGTCTTTGGGACCCGAAGGACGGCTTCGTCACCCTTGCGCCCGGCCCGTCCTACGCCACCGGCATCAATAACCACGGCGACGTGACCGTCATCCGGCAGCAGGAGCCCGACATCCGTTTCCTCTCCTCCCTCTGGACGCGGCGCGACGGACTGATCGACCTGGGCACGATCGGCCGTCAGACCTGGGCCCAAGCCGTAAACGACGACCGCGTCGTCGTCGGCTGGACGGAAAAGGACAACCCGCAGCGCGATCGCTACGCCTTCCGCTGGACGCAAACCGGCGGCCTGCAAACCCTGCCCGACCTGCCCGGCGGGCAGATCCAGGGCGACGCCCGCGCGATCACGCCCGACGGACTGATCGTCGGATACAGTTACGGCGTCAACGGCCAGGAGGCCGTCCGCTGGACCGACGCCGGCGTCCAGGGCCTGGGCGACCTGCCCGGTGGGCGCTTCGAATCCGCGGCCTTCGCCGCCAACAACAAAGGGCAAATCGTCGGAGTGGGACATGTCGCCGGTGATGGCAGCGACTACGACCAGGACGGCAATCCCGATTCCTTCTCCCGCGCTTTCCTCTGGACGCCTGACAACGGAATGACCAACCTGGGCGCCCTCCACCCCGGCGACGACTCGATCGCCACCGGCATCAACGACGACGGCACGATCACCGGCTGGTCCGTCCACCACCCCGGCGGCACCTCCATCGAGTTCACCGCCGTCATCTGGACGCCGGACGGCGCGATAATCGACCTCCAGCAACTGCTCGACGAGCGATCCCAGGGTTGGCGACTGGGCGCCATGCAGGCCGGCGCCATCAACGACTCCGGCCAGATCCTCCTGGAAGCCGAGCGCGACGGCCAGTACGCCATCGTCACCCTGACCCCGCACAACCCCGAACCCGGCACGCTGCTCATCGCCGCCACCGCCGGGGTCCTTTTCTCCCACCGCCCCCGGCGCGCGAATAAGCCGCGCCCGTGACGCGCTCACGGCAAATCCCCGTCATCCGCCAATCTGATCGCGCCACCTTTGCCGTTTGCCGTCCCACCCCCTTGATTTTCTCCGTTCCCCGTTCGAAAGATGTGGGGTATGACAATCGGTCGTGGAGAGAAACATTCTGGCGCACTCCCAAGCGCACTCAACCTCAGTATCAACCCCTCAGCCCACACGAGGCGTACCATGAACCACTCGGGGCACCTCCTGGTCGTCGAGGATGACGAGCTCGAACGAAAGGCCCTGGTCTCCAGGCTTAAAGGCGAAGGTTTCACCGTTTTTGGCGCCGAGGACGCCGACAAGGCTTTCTCTTACGTCGACGAACACATCGACGTGGTCCTCTCCGACCTCCACATGGGCGACGTCTCCGGCATCGACCTCCTGAACCTCTGGAAACAGCGCAAGCCCGACACCCACTTCATCGTCCTCACCGGCGAGCCCAACGCCGCCGCCGCAGTTCAAGCGATGAAGGCCGGCGCCTATGACTACATCAACAAGCCCGTCAACCTCGAAGAATTGAGCATCACGATCAAGCGGGCGATCGATTCCACCCGCAAGGAAAAGGAAATCGACGACCTGCGGCGGCGCCTGGACCAGAAGTTCGGCCTCGACCAGATCGTCGGCCAGTCGCGGCAAATGCGGGACGTTTACGCCAAGATCCAGCGGGCCGCGCCGGTCGATTCCACGGTCTTGATCCTGGGCGAGTCGGGAACCGGCAAGGAACTGGTCGCCCAGGCGCTGCACCACAATTCGAGCCGCAAGAAGGGGCCCTTCGTGGCCGTCAACTGCGCCGCCGTCCCCGCCACCCTGGTCGAATCCGAGCTTTTCGGACACGTCCGGGGCGCGTTCACCGGCGCCACCGACCGTCGCATGGGTCGTTTCGAGCAGGCCGACGGTGGAACCCTTTTCATCGACGAGATCGGCGACTTCGAGTTGGGCCTGCAGGCCAAGCTCCTGCGCGTCCTGGAGACCTTCCAGGTCACCCCCGTGGGCGGGCACGAGGATCGCAAGGTCAACGTGCGAGTCCTGGCGGCGACCAGCCGCGACATCATCCGGATGGTCAAGGAGGGGACGTTCCGGGAAGACCTCTATTACCGCCTGAACGTCATCACGGTATCGCTTCCCCCCTTGCGCGAGCGCGCCGACGACATTCCGATCCTCTGCGAGCACTTCCTCAAGGAGATCTGCGACCAGAAGCACACCGCGCGCAAGCGCATCAGCCCCGAGGTCATGCGACGCTTCATGGCGTACCGCTGGCCCGGTAACGTTCGCGAGCTGCGCAACACGCTCGAATCGATGATGGTGCTCGCTGAGGGCGAGGTATTGACCGAAAACGACCTGCCCGAGCGCATCACCCAGGAGGCTCTTCCCCAGGCCGCCAGCGGGGCGATTCCGTCGGGGCTGACGATGGAGCAGCTTGAGCGGCTGGCTATCACCAAGACCCTCCAGGAATGCGGTGGCAATCGCACTCACGCGGCGGCGCGCTTGGGGATCTCGGTCCGCACGCTGCAGCGGAAGCTTCGCCAATACGAGCTGGACGGCGGGCGCGACAATTCGACGCCGGGTGATGTATTAACAAATGCCTAAATGTAGACAGAATGTCAGATGGGCCGGTCTTTCTGACATCCTGTCGTACCCCCCAGCTTGCCAAGCCCCGTCGAGTTTGCTTCTCCCCTTGAAAATACTTTGAAAAACGGGGGCGTCCTCAGGGTCTTTGGTACCTGATTTATAACTGGCACGGCCGTTGCGATAACTGCCCTTCGTTAGCGAAGTCATTATTCGCTAAGTCATGTTCTGAAGGAGAGTTGCAATGTCTATCGCCATGGAAAAATTCGCC
>DATBFY010000792.1:0-9397 GCA_036558265.1 Tepidisphaeraceae bacterium
CGCGCTTCGATCAACGCCGCATTCCGTGATGGAGAAACGCCTCGTCCCACCTTCGGGCGACAAACACGATTACATGTCGATCGCGCCCTACTTCTGGCCCGACCCCGCCAAGCCCGACGGCCTGCCCTACATCCGCAAGGACGGCCAGGTCAACCCGCAGCGCGGCAACGCCGACACGGATGCCAAGGCGCTGGGCCAGATGTCCGGCAACGTGCAGACCCTCGCGCTCGCGTTCTACTTCACGGGCAACGAACAATACGCCACCCACGCCGCCAAACTCCTGCGCGTCTGGTTCATCGACGCGGGGACGCGGATGAACCCGAATCTTAATTTCGCCCAGGCCATTCCCGGTCGCTCGGCGGGGCGCGGCATCGGCATTATCGATACGGTCAGCCTGATTTACCTCGTCGATTCGATCGGACTGCTCGGGCAGTCCAAGGCCTGGACCGCCGACGATCAGAAGGCGATGGTGGCTTGGTTCGACGCGTACCTCGATTGGATGTTAACGAGCAAAAATGGCAAAGATGAAGCCGCCGCGACGAACAACCACGGCGTCTGGTACGACGCCCAAGTGACGGCGTACGCGCTCCTGGCCCGCAAGACGGACCTGGCGCGCCAGATGGTCGAATCCGCCAAATCCAAGCGAATCGTCGCCCAGATCCGCGATGACGGCTCGATGCCGCGCGAGCTGGCGCGCACGAACTCGCTGAGTTACAGCCTGTACAACCTGACGGCCTTCTTCAACCTGGCGAATCTGGGGAAACATGTCGGGGTGGATCTTTGGAATTATCCACCGAAACAGGCGCCCCGCCTGCGAAAGGCGCTGGACTACCTCGCCCCCTACGTCGATCCCGACAAGCACTGGCCCCACGAACAGATCAGCCAGGCCAAGCGTAAATCGAACGAGCTGCCGGCGCTGCTCCGGCGGGCATCCATTGCCTATGGTGAGCCCGATTACGATGATCTCCGGCGTAAGTTCGCCTCGGACCATTTGAACGATAGTCGCATGCTCCTCCTGTATCCGCATTAGTTGGATATCCGCGAACCCCTGATCCCCTCTGGTGGCTGGTGTCGGCAGCGCATCGGGCCAACGAAAATCTGCGCGGCGCGTTGTACAATTGGACGCAACCAAGGACACCCCATGAACTCCCTGCGCAACGCCCTGATTCTGATCCTGTCCGTCGCCCTCACTGCGACCTTGTCCTACGCCAAGCCCAAGGGCGCCGAGCCCCCCAAGACCGACAAGCCCAAGAAGGACGCCAACGAGTTGATCGGCACGGTGCTCAAGATCGACGACACCAAGCTGGTCATCCAGACGCACGGCAAGGCGTCGTCGGAGGTCAGCGTGGCGACCGACGCCCGCACGCAGTTCCAGGTTCATGACAAGCCCGCGGCCTTCAAGGACATCAAGCCCGGCATGCAGGTCGTGATCACGCCGATGACCGGCACGGCGGAGAAGGTCGTCGTCGCGGAGGACACCAAGGACCAGAAGAAGAAGGATAAGGAGAAGAAAAAGAAGAAGGACAAGAAGAATTCCGCGTCGCCGGCACCCGCGGGAAATGGACAACAGTAACCGCGAGACCCGCACGGCGCGCCAACAGCTTTGCCACACAGCCCCGGCACTTGCCGGGGTTCTTTTTCGCGCCGCCCTCGCCTACCATGCGATCATGGACGACGTCGCCTCCGACCGCCTGCAAAAGCAACTCGCCTTCCTCCTCGAGATCGACAAGCTCAAGCAGGTTTTCCGCCGCACGCTGATCGCCGACGGCTCGCGCCGGGAGAACGACGCGGAGCACTCCTGGCACCTGGCGATCATGGCGGCGGTGCTGGCCGAATATGGCCCGCCGGAGCTGGACCTGGCGCGCGTCATGAAGATGCTGCTGGCGCATGACCTGGTTGAGATCGACGCGGGCGATACGTACTGCTACGACGCCGCCGCCTGCCTCACCCAGAGCGATCGCGAGGCCACCGCCGCCCGGCGCGTGTTTTCCCTGCTCCCTGCCGACCAGGCCGACGATTTGCGCGCCCTGTGGGAAGAATTTGAGTCCCGCCAGACCGCCGAGGCCCGCTTCGCCGCCGCCCTCGACCGCGTCCAGCCGGTCCTCCTGAACCATCACACGCAGGGCAAAGCCTGGCGCGAGCACGGTGTCACCCGCGCCCAGGTCATCGAGCGCAACCGGCACATCGACGCCGGCGCGCCGCAGCTTTGGACCTTAATCCGCACGCTGATCGACGATGCGGTGGATAAGGGCTACCTCAATCCTTGAGCCGTCCCAAAAGTTGATCGCGGCTGAACGTGCCGCCCTGCCCATGCGAGATATCGGCGGCGGCGGATCGCGCGGCCTGGGCGGAGGCGTAGGCGGCGATGCCCGTTCCCATCGGTGTGGCCAGGTCGTCGGACTTGACGTAGGTGGCGGAGGTCGCGTCGATCCACTGCCGCATCGCGGCATCCCTCGCGTACCAGTGAACCTGCGCCGCGCTGTCGGGCGGCTTGAACTTGAGCATCTCGCCAACGTCGTCAAAGACCAGCCGCTCGACCGCTCCGTCGCGCTCGAACACCACCGCCGCCGCGTAACGCTCGTCCTCCAGGATCATCCCGCACGCGTGGCAGGTGTCCTGGCCGAACCGTATTTCCGGCGGACCCAGCTCCTCACGACGATCACAGCCCGAGATCAGCAATACCGCCGAAATCAACGTGATAACTCGAGTCGCGCGGTTCATAGCGGCCTCCGGCCAAAGCAGGCGGCGGCGAGCACGAGCGGCAGCACGACCCACGCGGCGAGACACCCGATCAGCACCACCGGCAGCCCCGTCGCGCCGAACGTGTTGCTCGCGTAGAGGCCCGCCGGGCCCAGGAGGTCAAGCGTCGGATCGTACGAGCCGATCACGGCGATCTTGAAGCATTGCGCCGGGTTGGCGAGCGACGCCAGCAGCAGGCTGCTGGCGCGCAGGCGGAAGAGCACCGCCGATCCCATCAGTCCCAGGTCGCCGACGAAGACGATCACGAGCCACGCCATGATGGCGGCACCCGTAGCCGCCGCCGAGCGCCGCGCCAGCACCGAGATGAGCATCCCGACCGAGAGCATCGCCAGCGCGAGCAGCATCGCGAGGACGACGAGCGTGAGGAACAGCCGCACCTGCCGCGGGTCCGCCCCGCGCGCCAGCGTCAAGGCGCTCAAGCCGAAGCCGACTGCCAGTGACCCGACGAGCGCGCCGGCGAGCCCGACGAACTTGGCGAGGAACAGCTCCGTCCGCCCGATCGGCTGCGCCAGCAGGTACGCGAGCGTGCCGCGCTCGCGCTCCGGGGCGATCGAGGCGGCGCCGATCGTCAGCGCCATCAACGGCACGATCAGCAGCACCAGGTTCACCAGGCTCGCCGCCGTCGCGCCGAATCCCGCGAACCCGGACATGGCCGTCCCCACGCGCGACAGGTACGCCAGGCCGATCGCCAGCACCGCGAACGCCGCCGTATAGGTCACGAACCAGCGGTTGCGCAGCGAGTCGCGCAGCTCCTTGCGCGCCAGCGACAGCACCGTGCGCGGGCTGATCCACGGCTCGCGCGGGCTCGTGCTGACGAAAACGGCATGCCGGCGCGCCGCCGCGCCGTCGGCGAATCGAAACTCTCTCGTGGCCGGGGCGATCATGCGAACCTCCGGATCCCGTGACCGCTCACGATCGCCACTTGCTCCAGGCGATCCTCAAGCGCGTCGGTTGAAAATACTTCATCGAATTGATCAAGACGATCGGCTGCCAGGGCATCGCCCGCCAGGTGCAGCCGGGTCGTCGCCACGTCCGTCACAACCCGGCCGGACTCCAGCGTCAGCACGCGATCCGCGAGCCCGCGCACCTCTTCAGGCCGGTGCGAGATGAAGAGGATCGTCTTGCCGGCCGCCTTTAGACCCACCAGCAGCTCCATCAGGGAGCCTCGACCCGCTGAGTCCAGGTTCGACGTCGGCTCGTCCAGCACCAGCACCGGCGGGTCGTTCAGGAGCGCCACCGCCAGGGCCAGCCGCTGCTTCATCCCGCCCGATAGCTCGCGCACGCGCTTGCGGGCATGATCGAGCAAGCCCAGCGATTGCAACCCCGGCTCGCAGTCGCCGGCGTCGGCGCCGCGGATCCGCGCGATGTACCGGGCCGCCTCGATCACGCGAAAGTCATCGTAAAACGCCAGCTCCTGCGGCACGTAACCCAAGAGCCGCCGCACGCGCTTCCCCTCGCGCCGCACGTCCAGACCCGCGACCCGGATCGAGCCCTCGAAATCAATCAGCCCCAGCAGGCAGCGGATCAGCGTCGTCTTGCCCGCCCCGTTCGAGCCCCACAGCGCGATCGACTGCCCCGCGAGCACGTCGAAGCTCACCCCGTCGAGCACCCGCGCCCGCCCGAATCGCTTGCGCACCTGGTCGATCTGGATCATCGCGTTCATGGGTTTCACCTTAGCTCTCGTTGGGCGAGGGACACGACGCAGGCGCCTGCAGCCAGGAGGCCCAGCGCCGCGCACAGCCCACCCGCCGACCATCCGGACGGCGCGGCCATCAGCGCGGTCGCCTGGGCATGCACCGGCCGCATCAGCGGCGCCGTGTCGATCGCCCGCACCTGCGGCTTGACCACCGGAAAGGCGCGCGACGCCAGTTCCACTGCCTGCTGCGCGGGGCTGAACAGGAACAAGCGCAGCCGCGGCTCGCGATCCATCAGGTTCTCAAACAGGCTTTGCGACTTGTGCGTCACGTCCCCCACGCCGTCGCCGTTCGCGTCATATCCCCGGTAATCGCTCCAGTAATTCCCCACACCCTCCACCGTGAACGCGTTCCCGCGCAGGTTCCCCCCGCCGAAGACCGCCACCTGCTCGACGTTGTCGAAGAACGAGTTTTCGACGAAGCGGTTGTTCCGCACCGACGGCATCAGCCCCAGCGCCACGTCGTTGTATGCAAAGACGTTCCGCCGGTACGTGTGCGTCAGGTCGTCGCGCGACGGCGAATTGTCCACGTGCAGCGCCACCCGGTTGTCGGCGAAGACGTTGTCGTGTACCTCCACCCCATCCACGTCCTTCAGCCCCAGTCCAAACCCGCTGGGCCCGCGGTTGTGCGCCACCACGTTGCGGTTGAGCTTCAGCCCCTGCCCGTACATCAGGAAGATGCCCACCGAGTTGTCGCGCAGGTCGTTAGCCTCAACGGTCGCCTGCCCGGCGTACATGAAGTGGATGCCGTATCGGCAGCGTTCGACCTTGTTGCGGCGGACGACCAGGTCCTTTGAGTACCACATCACCAGGTCACGGCAGTCGCGCACGTGATTGCGCTCGATCACGGCGCGGTCGCTGTTCCACAGCTTGATCCCGTCACCCCGTCGTGCGATCGCCAGATCCAGCTTGCCGGCCACCTCGTTGTGGCGGATCACCGCATCGGACGCGTTTCGCAGCGTGATGCCGAAAAGCGCATCCTCGACCAGGTTGTCCTCGATCACGGCACCCGCCGCCGCCAGGACGATCCCCGCGTTCTCCTGGTCCAGATTGATCCCCGTCCGACGAATGACGAAACCCCGCAGCGTCGTCCCGGCCGCCAGGATCTTCACGACATCGCCATCCCCGGTCCCCTCGATGATCACCCCCGGGCCATCGGCGATCAGGATCAGCGGCTTATCGATGACGATCGGCCCGGCATACCGCCCGGGGCCGACGTGGACCGTGTCGCCCGGCGCGGCGGTGGCGATGCGGGATTGAAGGGTTGGCATTCCCGCGGTGGTATGCGCAGCCAACACGACCGCGCCACAGCCGGCCAGCAACAGGATGGTGAAGATGCGGATCATGTAAACCTCGACACTTGCTTGGCAGACGCCCGCAGGGCCGCTCGTCGTTCCCTCTACCCCCGCGCATCCACCAACGGCTTGTACGCCCGACGGTGCAGGTACAACCCCACCAGCACCAGCAGCGCTGCTGCCGTCGCCAGCACCAGCCCCGGCCCCGCCGACGCCACCGTCGCAAATTGACCGACCTTCCCCGTCCCCAGGATCGGCGGCGTGAACGGCTTGATCGACGTGGAGAGCGGCGCGTGCGGGTTCAGCTCATGGCCGAAGCGGCTCATCCAGTAGTGCAGGTCCACCAGGAAGAACACGGGGAACAGCACCGCCGGCAACGCCAGCAGCGCCGCCCACCGGTTATGGATGAAGATCGCCCCCTCGATGAGCAGGATCAGCGCGATCGTCGCCGCGATCGCCAGCGTCCGCTCGAACTGCGCCGCCTCGCCCAGTGGCCGCATCCCGATGTAGTGATTGAGCTGGTCGATCTCGGCCACGTCCCCCTCCAGTCGATTGAGGTACGCCTGCACGTTCAGGCCCTGCGGATACTGCGGCGCCCGCAGCGTCATCCGCCAGTACGGCAAAAACAACGACGCCAGCAGCGCCACCCGCGCCAACAGCAGCACGAAGTTCGGCGCCGCGTACCGTCCGGCATGACTCACCAGCTCCCCCTCCGGCACCCGCGGGCCAAGGACCGAACTCAGAAATCGAGCTGCGACGGCGGACATGGGACGCCTCTCTTTCATCTCCGTGGGGCAGACATTCCCGTCTCTCTCGAAGAGGTCGCGGCGGCTTGCCACCGCCGCGACCCCGGTGTGGGTGTCCCACGATCACTTCGCATCCGCCGTCGCACCCGTCGGCTTGATGTGCAGATAGCCCATCATCTCCAGGTGCAGCGCCGAGCAGAACTCCGTGCAGTAGAACGGGTAGGTGCCCGGCCGATCCGCTACGAACTCGAACCGCTCGTACTCGCCCGGCTCCAGGCTCAGGTTCACGTTGTAGGCCGGCACGCAGAACCCGTGCGTCGCGTCCTGCGCACGCTCCAGGTTCGTGATGTGCCAGACGACCTTCTCGCCCTGGTTCACCTCGATGTGCTCGGGTGTGAAGTGACTTCGGATGGCCGTCATGTACACGTGAACCGCGCCGTCCTTCCGCTCGATCCGTTCCTTGCCGGCCTTGGGCGCGTCCGGATCCATCGACTGCGTCTCCGGGCTCCAGCCGACCTCCGGATAGGTCTTCCACGGCTTGAGGCGATTGGCCGGGATCATCTGGGCGTAGTGCGGCTCGCCCACCCCGATCGGCAGGTCGTACAGGACGGGCATCTTGTCGCCGGTGTTGTTGATGTCGAGCAACTGGAAGTTCTGCGGGAGCAAGGGCCCCGTCGGGAAGAAGCGATCGATCGACCACTTGTTCATCGCCACCAGGTACTTGCCCACCGGGTTGGTCGTGTCCCCGCCCACCACCGCCAGGTGACCGATGTTGTATTGCACCGGCGTCTTGGTCACCAGCGTCCACCCCGGCTCGGAGTGCTTGCCGGCATACTGCCCGCCTAGCGACCACCGCGCCACCGCAGGCTCGAGGAACAGCGACGTGTACGCGTAACCCTTGTCGTCGAACTGCGTGTGCAGCGGCCCCAGGCCCAGCTCGACCTGCGCCTCCTTGCACGCGTCGAAATCCAGCACCGGCACGCCGTACGGATCCTTCGCCGTGACCTTCTTCTCCGCGATCGCCCGCTGCACCTTGTCGAAGCTGTAGATCGTGACGTGCGGGTCGAGCTTGCCGGAGACGATCATGTACTCGCCGCCCGGCGTGACGTCCACGCCGTGCGGGCTCTTGGGCTCAGGGACGAAGTACAGCACGCCCTCATCCACCAGCGTCTGCAGCTTGATCACCGGGAAGCCGTTCACCCGCTCGAACTTGCCGGCCTTGAAGATCTCCTGCACCTTCTTGAAGTTGATCACGTGCAGGTAGTCCATGTCGCGCTGGCTCGCCCCCGCCTCAAAGGGCGGCTTGCCCTTCTCCACACCGCCCGTCGCCAGCTCCGTATTGATCGAGTTCACGAACAACCACCCGTCGCTGACCTTCTTGCCCGAGGACGACAGGTCCTGCCAGTACGGCGGCAGCTCCAGCGCGAACGACTGCGATGGGTCCAGCCGCCCCTTCTCCCGATCGAACTTCCACGCCGTCAGCATCCCCCGATACGACTTCTGATAGTCCTCGATCGGCGCATAGGCCGCCCCCAGTGGCGTCGCGTACTGTCCGCCCTCGATCACGTATTCGGTATTGGGCGTCACCACCGCCCCGCCGTGATCGCTCAGCGAGATCGGGTTCTTGATGATCTGCTTGGTCTCGAAATCGCGCAGGTCCACCACCGCCACGCGCGAGTTCGCCTTGTCGTTGACGAACAAGAACTGCCCGTCGTAATCGCCGTTGGTCTCCGACAGGTTGGGGTGGTGCGTATCGCCCCAGGTCAGCGTCTTACCCCCCACGCTGCCCTGCTTGAGGATCTCGTTGCCGGCGCCATAGCCCCACCCCTGCCACGGCTCGGGGGTGAACACCGCGATCGACCGCAGGATCCGCATCGACGGAACGCCGATCACGAAGATCTGCCCCGAGTGCCCGCCCGACGCGAACATGATCACGTCGTCCAGCTTGCCGCTGGGCGTATACGTCTTCGCCGCCGCCACCAGGTCGTCCGGCGTCAGGCCGCGCTCCTGCATCACCTGCTGCACCGCCGGCATGCCGCCCGCCGATGAGGTGTCGGCCTTGGCGGCATCAGGACCGCTCTTGTCACAACCGGCGAGGGTCGCCACACCGGCCATCATCGGAATCGTCGCCATCGCGGCGACACGTCGAATCATTCGTTGCACGTTCACGGGATACCTGACCTTTCGCAATGTGTCGGTCGTCGTCTACTCCTGGATTCCGCGGATGTACGCGGCCAGGTCAGTCAATTGCTTGTCCGTCAACGCCGGGTTCCCACCCTTGGGCGGCATCGGGACTTTCGTCGTGTTGAGAGGGTCGCTGATGTCCCGCCCGCGCTTGAGGAAGTTCACCAGTTGCGCGTCCGCCTGACCGTGGACGAAGCCGCTGTGCACCAGGTCCTTCCCCAACCCCGGCTTGCCCTTGGCGTCGTCGCCGTGACAGGCGTTGCACCCCTGGGCAAACAGCGTCTTCCCGCGCGCCGCCGCCAGCGGATCGACCTTCCCCGCGTTACCCGGCTTGAGCACCGCCTTCGCATGCTCGAGCTGCGCCGCCGCCAATTGACGCTGGTCGTAGCTCTGGATCTTCGCGTAGATCGTCGGCGTCAGCATCAGCAGCAAAGCCCCAAGACCGGCCGTACCGGCCAGCAGCACCACTTCCCACCGCTTAGGCCCACGCTTGACGGCCTGGTCGATCGCTTCACTCATCGCTTCACCTCATTGTGGATAATAGGATCTTTTTATCCTTATATCGGTCTCCTCCCTTCCAATCAACCGACATCCGCCCTACCGAATGGCTAATCACATCCCCGCGATCCGATTATCCGTTCAGCTCTGGCACATCGGTCGTTGGGAGAGGCAGTGCCTTGTTTCAGCGGCGAGGCCGATGGAAGATTTCACCCGCCCAT